>JAYFPL010000180.1:0-14955 GCA_034927775.1 Anaerovorax sp.
AGACCGGGTTTAGAAGATTTAGAAATTGTGAGGCCTGCTTATGCCATTGAATACGATTGCATTGATCCTTTGGATCTTCAAATTAATTTAGAACACCGGCGTATTAATAATTTGTTTTGTGCCGGACAATTTAATGGCAGCTCCGGCTATGAGGAAGCGGCAGCACAGGGATTAATTGCAGGAATCAATGCAGTTTTGAAAATTATGGAAAAAGAACCATTTATATTAAATCGATCCGAGGCTTATATTGGCGTTCTAATCGACGATCTCATAACAAAAGGTACTAATGAACCTTATCGAATAATGACGTCCAGAGCGGAATATAGGCTGCTTCTGCGACAAGATAATGCAGATTTACGTTTAACACAACGTGCTTATGACATTGGATTGGTTTCTGAAGAGAGGTATCAAAGATTTTTAAAAACAAAAATGGATGCAGAAAATGAAAAACAACGATTGGCGAGCATTGAGGTTTTACCAAGTAAAATTAATTGGTTTTTAGAAAAACACAATAGTGCTCCATTGCAAAATCGTATTTCTTTAGCTGAATTATTGAAGAGACCAGAATTGACTTATGAAATACTTGAAGAAATTGATCCGGATCGTCCAAAGTTATCTCGTCATTCCATTACACAATTGGAAGTTCAAATAAAATATGACGGTTATATCGTAAAACAACTTCAGCAAGTAGAACGATTTAAAAAGTTGGAAACAAAGAAATTATCACAGGATTTTGACTATTCAAAACTGGATGGCTTACGCATTGAAGCACAACAAAAATTAAATCAAATAAAACCGCTTTCTGTAGGACAGGCTTCAAGAATCTCTGGAGTATCTCCGGCAGATATTAATGTATTATTGATCCATCTTGAAAAGATGCGAAGAAAGAAATAATGTATGGAAAAATTAGAAAAAGCTTTGACGGAATTAAAAATTCCTTATAATGAAGATTCATTAAAATGCTTTGCTCAATATATGGATAAAATTTTAGAATGGAATGAGCATGTAAATCTTACTGCAATACGTGATAAAGATGAATTTATACTTAAACATTATATTGATTCCATAATGATTTGTGGATATGAGTCATGGCAATGTGCAAATAGAATTATTGATGTAGGAACAGGAGCTGGTTTTCCAGGCATTCCCCTGGCAATTCTTTACCCGAACAAACAATTTGTGTTAATGGATTCTTTGGGAAAGAGAATTAAAATATTAAAGCAGATAACAGAAGAGCTTGGAATTTTAAATGTTGAGTTAATTCATGCGAGAGCAGAGGATTTGGCTCACCAAAAAGAATATCGTGAAACGTTTGATTTATGTGTATCAAGAGCGGTTGCAAATTTAGCGGTACTTGCAGAGTATTGTATTCCTTTTGTAAAGATAGGAGGTTATTTTGCACCTTATAAAACTCTTGGGGCTTTAGAGGAAATAGAACAAAGTAAAAAAGCAATTAAAGTTCTTGGTGGTGCCTTTGAAGAAAAAACTTTTGTTAAAATCAGAGATATGAATTTGGAACATCAAATTTTATGGATAAAAAAACAAACTAAAACAGCGGCAAAATATCCGAGAAAATCGGGAACACCCGCTAAAGAACCCTTGAAATGACGATTTCAAGGGTTTTTTGTTGACCGAAAGGTAATTCCCTTTGGACAAGCTAATTGTTATTATAAAGGTAACGTTAAATATCGTTTTAAAAACAGGGGGGAAGGAAATGTTTACTTTTAAGAAAGGAACACAGATTGATTTACCTGTGGATTGGATCTGCACGAATCCGGATCAGCCAAGAAAGGTGTTTGAGGATAAAGAACTAGAAGAACTCCGAGATTCCATTGCAGAATTTGGTGTATTACAGCCAATTCTTGTTAAAAAGGACAGAGAGGGTAAATATTTTTTAATAGCTGGTGAAAGAAGATTACGAGCTTCAATTATGGCTGGATTAAAAAAAATACCTGCTGTGGTTAAAGATGCTGATGAGAGGGAAGTGGCATTAATTGCACTAATTGAAAATGTTCAGAGAGAAAATCTCAATTACATTGAGGAAGCTGCAGCTTATAAAAGTTTAATGGAAGATCATGGACTTACACAAAGTGAGATTGCAAAAAAGGTTGGAAAACAACAATCTACAATATCAAATAAAATTAGATTGCTGGTCTTGCCTATGGAAATTCAGCTCTTACTGGCTAAAAACCAGCTCACAGAGCGTCATGCGAGATCATTATTAAAGGTAGAAGACAATCAAATCAGAATGCAATTGCTTCAAAAAATAATCGATCACAATTTAAATGTAAAACAAAGTGAAAAGTTAATAGAGGATTTTTTACACAAAACAGAGGAAGAAAGTCGAAAATCAGATAAATTAAAGTATATTAATTATAAAATATATATAAATACAATAAAGAAAGCCTTTTTTTCAATTAGTGATGTAGAGAAAGATGCAAAATATTATCAGGAAGATAGAGGAGATCATTTTGAAGTAAGAATCATCATTCCAAAAAATGAATACCATCGTAAACATGCATGATAATTATTAATTATCATGATATAAGTATATCAAAAGTGGGTTTTATATAATAACCAAATAAGGTGAATATTGATTTCTTATCAGATTTATCACCTTATTTGGTGGCTTTTAATTGTGTTTGTTATAATATTCGTATAACTTTGAAATTTGATTACTACATATAATAGGCAAGGCTTCATTTATTTTATTAATCTCCCAATTCCACCATTGTATCTCTAATAACTGTTCTATTTCTTTATCAGAAAAACGTTTTTTTAATATTTTACTAGGATTACCGCCTACAATCGTATATGGTTCAACATCTTTTGTAACAATACTTCTAGCAGCAATTATTGCTCCATCTCCAATTTTAATGCCCGGCATAATCATGGCTTCCGTCCCAATCCAAACATCATTACCGATTATTGTATTTCCTTTTCGTTTAAAACCATCTCTAGCATTTTGAAATATATCTGTTTGGAAAGGATAGGTAGATATCCATTCATGTCTATGACCTTGATTACCAGCGAGAAGAAAGGTTGATCCGGAACCAATAGAACAATATTTGCCGATTATTAGTTTATCAAAAATAAAATCTTCACCAAATAATTCTTTATAACTTCTCGTTGATCTATCTCCTAAGAGGTACCTAACGCATATATCCTCAAAATCTTCTTTATGATAGTAACCTGAGTAGTAAGTAAAATCACCTACTTCAATATTAGGATTTTTAATATTTTCCTTTAAAAATTTGTTATTAAGCCAACTTTCAAATTTATTATTCATAATTTTCCTTTCATTTTTTTAATCTTATTGCTAACTTAAATTAATTTATTCTTATATTTAATTATACATGTAAAAAATATTTTTTCTATTATATTAAAATGATATCTGAAAAATTTCGTGCTGAATTAAATTGTTTCACGTGAAACAATTATGGTTGATTAAATATATCAGTGTTTATATTTAAAAATAGTTATTAATCTTTGTCTTAATAACTGTTTAATAATTTAATGAAGAATAAATTATATAGTTAAATAATTATAAAAGACGTAATAAATAATGAATTATAATGGAAATCTAATAAATTTATAAAGAAAAAGAGAAAATTAGATGATAATTTAGTGATTTTATAAAAACCTATGGTTAATTTTTTTTTGCTAGTATATAATGAATAAGTAAAATAGAACTAGATGAGTAGTGGGGTGAAAATTTTGGGAAAGGCAATCGCAATTTTTAATCAAAAGGGCGGAGTAGGTAAAACAACTACAAATATTAACTTGGCAGCATGTCTTGCATTAAAAGGAAAAAAAGTTCTTGTATTGGACATTGATCCCCAAGGAAATACGACCAGTGGTATGGGCATTACGAAAAAAGGCTTAGAAAAAACAAGTTATGAAGTAATGATTAATGATAAATTAGAACCATCGGATGCTATTTTGAATACAGGTATTGAAAATTTAGATATTATTCCAGCAAGTGTAGCATTGGCAGGAGCTGAAATTGAGTTGGTACAATTAGAAGGAAGAGAGAAGAGATTAAAAAAGGCACTTGATAAGATAAAATCAAAGTATGATTATATTTTTATTGATTGTCCTCCATCTTTGGGACTTTTAACGATTAACTCGCTTACAGCGGTTGATAGTGTGTTGATTCCAATTCAATGTGAATTCTATGCCCTAGAAGGTGTAAGTCAGTTGATGAGCACCATCGAACTTGTAAAAAAGAGCCTCAATAAAAACTTAGAAATTCAGGGCGTAATTTTAAGTATGTTTGATGGTAGAACAAATTTATCCATACAAGTCGTAGAAGAAGTAAAAAAATACTTTAAGGAAAAGGTTTATACGACTGTTATTCCAAGAAATGTGCGTCTGGCAGAAGCTCCAAGTTTTGGATTGCCTATTACAGTTTATGATCCAAAATCAAAAGGGGCAGAAGCTTATTTGGACTTTGCTGATGAATTTTTGGAATTGGAGGATGAATAGCAATGGCAACACCGAAAAAAACAGGATTGGGAAGAGGATTAGAATCGTTATTTAGCGGTGTGGAAATAAATACTGAGGATTTAAAAAAAGGAGAAGCTTTTGATAAAGGTGATGGCATTGTATATATTGATGTCAATGATATGAAGCCAAATGTAAATCAGCCTCGAAAGAATTTTAATGATGAAAAAATTGAAGAATTGGCAAAATCCATAGAAATACATGGAATAATTCAGCCAATAATGGTAAGAGACTCAAAAAACGGTTATGAAATTGTTGCAGGAGAAAGAAGATGGCGGGCAGCTCGTAAAGCAGGATTAAAGAAGGTCCCTTGTTTAGTGAGAGAATTGGATGAACAGCAGAATATGCTGGTTGCCATTATAGAAAATATGCAACGTGAGGATCTTAATCCAATTGAAGAAGCTTTGGCGTTGGAAGAAATGATAAAAACACATGGTTTAACACAGGAAGAGGTTTCAAAAAGTGTAGGAAAAAGCAGACCATACATAACAAACTCACTTCGTTTATTAAAACTTCCCGAAAAAGTAAGATCATATGTAGTAGAAGGTGCATTAAGTAGCGGACATGCAAGAGCACTTGCAGGTATGAAGGAAGAAAACTTACAAATACAAGCTGCAGATAAAGCAGTATCAGAAGGTTGGTCTGTTAGGGAAATAGAACGTTTTACAGGTGAAGAATTAATTAAAACTGGGAAACGTGCAAAACCAAGACCAAGAGAAAAGAAACGTGAAATTAAAGATATTGAAAATCAGCTCAAGGATGTATTAGGGACTAAAGTTACGATTGATTATGGTATTAAAAAAGGAAAAATCGAAATTGAATATTATAGCAGAGATGAGCTAGAGCGTTTATATGAGCTATTATTAAGTTTAAAATAAATAAAATAAAAAGATGTTTCACGTGAAACATCTTTTTATTTTAAGTTTCCAAAACAAAGAATTATATAAGGTTAGCTGAATTATATCTAAATTATTCGAACATGCCATTCTAAGAACAATTGGACAATAAATTTCATAAAATGATAAATCAATAAAAAGTTAGAAGGTGAGTAACTATATGATATATTTAGATAATGCAGCAACTACATTTCCAAAACCTACCGTATCGGTTCGCGCAATTAATCAATGCATGACAACATATTGTGGAAATCCAGGAAGATCCGGACACTCTATGTCAATGAAAACTGGAGAAGAAGTCTATAAGTCAAGAAAAGAAATACAAGAACTATTTCAAGTTGAAGATGCTTCACATATTTTGTTTACAAGTAATGCAACTGACTCTTTAAATTTAGCAATTAAAGGTACTTTAAAATCAGGTGATCATGTTATAACGACTTCAATGGAACATAACTCTGTATTACGCCCGTTAAAATCCTTGGAAAAAGAAGGAGTTCAAATTACCATTATATATGGAAATAAAGAAGGAAAAATAAATCCTGAGTTAATCAGAGGAGAAATAAGAGAAAATACAAAAATGATTGCATGTACCCATGCTTCAAATGTTACCGGAACCATTTTGCCGATTAAAGCAATTGGCCAAATAGCAAAGGAAAATAAGTTAATCTTTCTTGTAGATGCATCACAAAGTGCCGGATGTATCCCAATTGATGTAAATTCAATGAACATCGACTTGTTAGCAATGCCAGGACATAAAGGATTACTAGGTCCTTTAGGAACTGGGGTTCTTTATGCAAATCCGAAGTTAAAATTAAAACATCTCAAAGAAGGAGGAACTGGTACAAATTCAAGAGATGTAAGGCAACCATATGATTACCCAGAAGGTTATGAATCGGGAACTGTCAATGCACCTGGAATCATAGGACTTGGGCGTTCTGTTGCTTTTATAAAGAAAATTGGTGTAAATAAAATTAGAGAATATGAAGAGAATCTAATTAGTATACTCCACAATGAATTAAGTGATGAAAAAAATATCATCGTCTATGGACCAAAAAATATAAAAGATAAAGTAGGTATCTTTACGTTTAATATAAAAGGGATGGAATGTGAGCAAGTTGCACAAGAATTAAACGATAAGTACCATATTGCTGTAAGATCAGGATTTCATTGTGCTGGATTAGCACATAAAACAATTGATACACTAGATATTGGTGCAGTAAGAATGAGTGTTGGTCCATTCAATCAACCAAAAGAAATAAAATATGCAGCACAGGCAATTAAAGAAATTAATAGAAACTATCTTAGATAGTTCTTGTAAGGTTAACCAGTTTTTCATATAATAAAATAAAGTGAAAAATGGAGAATGAAAATGAAGATACAAGTGATAAACGGGCCAAACTTAAATATGCTTGGCAAAAGAGAACCAGAGATATATGGAACCTTAACTTTAGATGAAATAAATCGAATATTGGAAGAAGAGGGAATCAAAAATAATGTTGTATTTTCTTTTTTTCAATCCAATCATGAAGGTGCGATTGTAGATTGCATCCAACAATGTTATGAAAGTGTGGATGGGATTATTATTAATCCTGCTGCTTATACACATTATAGTATAGCAATTCGTGATGCAATTGCTTCAATTAATGTGCCGGTTGTAGAAGTTCATTTAACAAAAATAGATGAAAGAGAAACTTTTCGAAGTATATCAGTTACTAAAGATGTTTGCAAAGAACAGTTTTTTGGAAAAGGAATTCATTCCTATTTGGAAGCACTATCTTATTTAATAGAGAAATGCAAGGAGTCCAAAAAAGAGGGAGATAACAAATGATTAAAGATAATGGAAGTTTAATGTACGATGTGATTGAAAAGATGGATTCAATGGTAAGACTTTTAGATCACAATAATAATATCATATATATGAATCAAAAAATGAGAAAGGTTTTTGGTGAAGGAGTTGGAAAAAAATGCTATGAGTTACTATGTAAAGATGGTATCTGTGAGCAATGTATTTCAGCAGGCTGTTTAAAATCAGGAAAATCTAAAATTAAAAATGAAGTTGTAGGAGCTAAAAAATATAGGGTAATTGCTTCGCCGGTACAAATGAATGCGAAAGAAAATTATTCTTTAGAAATTTTTCAGGATATTACAGAGCAGAGTCGGATGGAGGCGGAAAACTTAAAACATTATAATAAGCTTAGAGAAGATTTGAAATTTGCAAGGCAAGTTCAATCTCGAGCATTACCGGTAGATGATATCTACTGGGATTCGTTGTCAGTAGCATCATACTATTATCCAAGTGAAGACTTAGGCGGTGATATTTTTGATGTAGTCAAAATTAATGAAACGAGCAGCCTATTTTACATAGCTGATGTTTCAGGACATGGAATAAGATCTTCTCTTTTGACTATTTTTCTTCGTCAAATCATCCGTGGATTGAAGTCAGAAGCAGGGAATTTACACGTGTTACTGGATGAGCTATTAGAAAATTATGATGAATTAAATGTGAAAAATGAACAGTACATCTCAATTTTAGCGGGTGTTTATGATAAAGAGAAAAAGGAGATAACCTTCGTAAACGCAGGACATAATTGTTTGCCAATTTTATTAAAGAAAGATGGCAAAATTGATAAAATTACGATAGCCGGTATGCCAATTTGTGGTTTATTAAAGCAATCAAATCATGAGACAGTAACAATATCAGTAGAAAAAGGGGATCGTATTTTACTGTATACAGATGGAATTACGGAAGCTTATAATTGTCATACAAAAAAATCCTTCAATTATGATGGATTAGAAAGTATATTAAATGAAAACAAAATGAAAAATGGACCGGATTTAGTAAGAAAAATTATTGATAAAGTAATTGATTTTGTAGGTAGTCAACCACAAGATGATATTGCGGTGTTGATTGCAGAAATTTTATAGACGAAATGGCTCCATGCCTAAATTAGCTAATGCATCGGCTCGATTGTTTTTCTCAGTAATATATAAAAAATCTTCATAAGTAAAAAAATCACCATTCCATTCTTTGAATTTTTTATAAAGGGCATTGAAATTTGTAGATTTACTCTCCAAATTTACGTGCCCTTTTACTCGATAAAATTTAATGTTATGCTTTTCTACCAATGCTAATAGTGCCTCCCAAAGATCTCTGTTTTCCACATCTGTTTTTTTTGAAGTTTTCCAATTGTTTTTTTTCCAATTAATATACCATTTTTCTCGAAAACAATTCATTAAGTAAGAACTGTCTGAAAAAACGGAAATGGTTTGTCCCTCTTTTTTTAAAGCAGATAAAGCGTTGAGCAGAGCCATCATTTCCATACGATTATTAGTAGTATTTGGTTCTCCTCCATACAATTCCTTTGTGTGTTCACCATATTCCAAAATAGCTCCCCAACCACCTATGTTGGATTCATTTTGATTTCCCGAACAAGCACCATCAGTATAAATTTTTATTTCTTTCATTTGTTTTCCCCTTTGAAATTTTCTTTTGTAAAGCGATTTTAAACACGACGTAACACGTTTGTAATATAGGTATTATATACTATTTACTGTATCATAGCAAAACCGTATCTTCTTATCTATATTACTTATAATAAGTAATGAAGAATTAATTTAGATAGAAAATTATTAAAAAAAGGAAAGGAGAAGACAAAATGAAAAAAATAATGATGATTTTTCTTATTATTTTCGTATTGTTTAGCACAACAATTTTAGCGAGTGCTGCATCCGATCCTGCAGTTATTATTGTTAGTCCTGTTCACAAAAGTGAAATTTATACCAATAGTCTTCTTATATCTGTCAAAATAACACAACCCAAAACAATAAGAGTTAAAGTTTTTGAAGAAAAGCAAAAAGTGAACGATGAATTAAAACCAATTTTAGCTGCAGATTGGAAAAAAGCAAATGGAACGATTAAACCTCAAACAGTGGAGTTTGTTCCGGCAGAAGATTTTACCAGTACCAATACTTTAAGTTTTTATACAAAGCAATTAAATGAAGTAAAACCCGGAACTTATCGAATTCAAGTAGATACAATAGGTAGTGAAGGAAAGGCAACAAATACATCTTATAGTTTGGTAATAGTATCGGATAAAGATGAAAAAGAATCTACAAAGATTTTTGAAACATCACAATCAGGTACATTACAATTCCTTCAGAATCTACTTAAGAGTATTTTTGGAGAAGAATAAGGGCGAAAATTATGAAGAAGCCATATCTTATCAATATTGAAAAAATAAAAGATGTAATATTAGTAGTATTATTTTTAATGACAATACTACTAATATATTTTTTTTGGAGAAATGATTCTTTTGATGCTATTTTTCAATTACCGGATGAACGAATTGCATCGGAAATGGAATATAAAACACCGGCACCTTCTCTTTCGCAAATCATACAACCAGAGGAAATTTCGGTTTGTTTTGGAAATACAGGTACTTATACAAAGGTATCATTGGAAAATAACGTAAAATTGTGGCAATCTGCTGTCAATCAATTAAGGCAATTTGGAAAATCAGAAACTATTTTTATAGAAGAAATTACGAAAGAAACATACGAAGAAATATTAAATTATCGTTCCATTGAATTTCGATTTGCTTATGATATTCCATTTATTGAGTTTTTGGAATATGAGAAAGTAAAAAAATATCAAAGTTTAGAGGCAATTTCGGGTATGGGGTCGTTGGCTTATTTTGATGGCAGTAAAGAGAGTATTGTCATTCAACAATATAAAGATGATAAATATTACCGATTGGCATCTAATAATAAAGAATTCAGTGCATTCTCAAATATCATTGATGAAATCGAAGCTTCCGATTATATCCCATATTACCCAAGTAAAAGTTATTTTGGTCAGAGTACGAATAACAGTACATTGATTCCTTTAAGCTTCCAATCGAATTTACAACCGTTCCCATATCAATTAGAAAATAAACATAATAGCAATCAAAACGAAAAGTTAAAAGAATTATCTGAGTCATTTTTTGGAGAGAGTTTTGATTTTATTCGTAGAATAGCAGATAGCAAAGGTGCAGTTATTTATATGTATGGGTATGGTCAAAAAGTGTTTACTATGAATACAGATGGTAGCTTTGAATATAAAGAAGAAGAAAATGAAAGCAGTGCAACAAATTTAGGGTTTTATGAAGCTTTGGATACAGCAGCACAGTTTATAGCAAATCGAGGAGGATGGCAATCTTTAAATGGAGCTAAACTAACACCTTATTTAAAAGACGTAAAAATTATAGAAAAAGATAAAAAGAAAGTATATCAATTTTCATTTGATATGTTATTAAATAACCATAGAATTTATTATCAAAAAGGTGTTTCATTGTTTGTTGAAATTCATGGAAGTCAAGTCGTCAATTATAAACGCAATATGATTGATTTTGATAATAGTATGCTTAATAATTTGGAAAATGCTGTTTATCAAGAGACATTCCCTGCTGTAAATGTTCCAGCAGTCAATTATGTATACTTAAAGAATTTATTAGAAAAACAAAATGTAAATGAGCAGAAAAATGCAGAAAGAAATTATTATTTACAGAAAATGACTTTTGAGCAAGTGGCTGCACAGATTAAAGGCATGGAAGTTGGGTATATAAGAATAATGAACGAAAAAGATGAATTAATATTGAAACCTGCTTGGATTATTAAAATGGAACAGATGAATGTATATTTTGATTTGTATAATCAAGCAGAACCAATTGGTTATAGTATTCGTTAGGGGGTAATGATTTTATGGATTGGACAAAAGCAAAAACCATATTAATTATTGCTCTTTTAATTACAAATCTAATATTTATTTCAAGTTATTTTTTTTCATCAAGACAACCTGATTTTCTAGATAGCGATGTAACAAAAAATACTGTGGAATTGCTTTCTACTAAAAAAATATTTATAGAAACAGAAATTCCTACGAAAAAGCGAACAATGGCAGTGCTTTCAGTGAAATGCAATGAGCTCGAAAAGGAAATCAAACAAAAAGCATTGAAAGAACAAAAACCTTTATCTAAAAATCAAACAAAAGATGAAGATTATATTTCGTTAAGCAAAGATTTTATTGAAGCTTGTGGAATTTATGATGAGACTGTAGAATTTCAATTATTGGAAAAAAAAGAAAACAAAGTTTATGTAAGATTTAAAAACGTTTACGAAGGAATTCCAATTGAAGAAAGCTATATGGTTTGTGTAATTGAAGATGGAAAAGTGGTGGAATTTGAAAGAAAATGGTTCGATGCTGTGGGATTTGGTGAAACAAAGAAAAAAGTTATATCAGCATCTACCGCTTTGATTAAATTTATGACAAATAAAGAAAAGAAGGAACAATCTTCAAATGTAGAATCGAAAGCCATTTATATCAAGGATATTTCTTTAGTATATTGGCTCTATTCTTATACATTGGATCATACGGTATCTACCTCAGAGGATACAGCATTTCCTGCCTGGAAAATTACTTATAATAACGGAGAATCCGAATATATTTTAGCATATCAGCAATAAAAAAACGATAATGCTACAAATAAACTTCATATTTTTAACATAATTAAGAGACATAATATAGAGGAGTAGAAAAATGACATTACGTTTTTGTTCCTTTTCTAGCGGAAGCAGTGGAAATTGTTATCTAGTTAAAACAGATAAAACAGCGCTCCTAGTCGATGCAGGAATCAGTGGGAAAAAGATATGGAATGGGCTTGAAAAAACAGAAACACCAATTGAAAATTTAGAAGGTATTTTAATTACACATGAGCACAGTGACCATACAAAAAGCATTCGAGTATTAGCAAAAAAGGAAAGAAAATTAAGGTTTTTTGCAAATGAAAATACATGGAATCAATTAAAAGAAGCAGGGTCACCGGAACAACGCCAAATATTTAAAACAGGAGATTCTTTTTTAATTGGTGACATTCAAATAAAAACATTTTCGGTTTCACACGATGCAGTAGACCCAGTAGGGTTTTCTTTTTCGAAAGGGGAAAGGCAGTTATGCATTGTTACTGACACCGGTTACATTTGTGAAGATCTGCTTAATGAAATGCGTACAGCAAATCTTTTGGTTTTAGAGGCAAACCATGATGTGGATATGCTAAAAATTGGGAAGTACCCTTGGTTTTTAAAGCAAAGAGTTCTCGGAAATCAAGGCCATTTGTCCAATGAAAGTGCGGCAAAGACTTTGGTTCGTTTACTGAAAGAAGAGAAACAAAAACGTCAAGTACTTTTGGCTCATTTGAGCCGAGGAAATAATTTTCCTCAAATGGCTTATCAAACTGTTAAAAACATATTAGAAGAGGAAGACTATTACATAGGAAAAGACATTGAGCTAAATCTTCTATTACGGGATCAATTAAGCCAGGTATATGATGTTTAGGAAAAATGTTTAGAAATGGGGTGTCATATATGGATGAAGAATTAAGAACGAATGAAAACAAAATCAACGGAGAAAATTTTGAAATGAGGGATGCAGGCGGACCAATTATGGAGTCTGGCTACATCTATCGTGAGAGTGGGAAAAAAAGAAAAGGAAGAGGACAGTTAGTAGCAATTATATTGATTGTAATACTAGCTTTTGGTTCCGGTTTTGGCGGTGGAGTTGCGGCAATGTACTTTGGTCAAAATTGGTTTAATGGTTCAGTAGGGAGCCCTGTTGGAGATATTACTATCAATCCAAACACTCAGTTGGATACTGCAGAGGCGATAGCAAAGAAAGCAATTCCATCGGTTGTTGGTATTAGTACAAAGACGGAAGTAATTTATGAGAGCTGGTTTGGAAGACAAAGTGGTATTAGTGAAGGTGTTGGAACAGGTATTATTGTAGATGAGAAAGGGTATATCCTAACAAATTCACATGTTGTTAATGACGGAAGAGCGCAGACTATCATTGTACAGCTATCTGATGGAAGAGAGGAAAAAGGTTCTGTTTTATGGAGTGACAGCATTTTGGATCTTGCGATTGTTAAAATTGAAGCAAGTGGATTAAAAGCAGCAGTTCTTGGAGATTCGGAGCAAGTAAATATTGGAGCTTATGCAGTTGCGATAGGAAATCCTTTGGGAATGGCATTTCAAAGAAGCGTAACACAGGGGATTATAAGTGGACTCGATCGGTCCATTACGGTTGGTGACGGACAAAATCCTATAACAATGGATGGGTTAATGCAAACCGATGCTTCTATTAATTCAGGAAACAGTGGTGGCCCGTTGTTAAACAGCAAAGGTGAGGTTATCGGTATTAATAGTGCAAAGGTACAATCTGCAGAAGGACTTGGCTTTGCGATACCGATTAATACGGCAAAACCAATTGTAGAGGAAGTAAAAGATAAAGGTGAATTTACCAGAGCATACATTGGAATCAGTGGTGTAAGTATGGATACTTTCCATGAATATTATCCAACTGTGGATAAAGGTGTGGATAAAGGGGTATTTGTATCCGAGTTAACCCCAGGTTTTGGAGCTGAAGCAGCTGGAGTACAAAAAGAAGATGTAATTGTAGCAATCAATGGTGAAAAAGTAGATACTATGAGTCGGTTAAATACAAAACTGATTCAGTATCGTCCGGGAGATCGTGTTAATCTAACTATCGTTCGTGATAAGAAAGAAATGGAAATAGAAGTTACTTTAAAAGCAGCAAAATAAAATTAGAAAGAGGAGCGATGAACGTATCAATTGTTTGTATTGGAAAGTTAAAAGAATCTTATTGGTCAGACGCTGTAAGAGAATATAGTAAGAGATTAAATAAATATTGTACATTGTTAATAAACGAATTGAAAGAGGAACGTTTACCGGATAATGCTTCGACAGCGCAGGAAATTGCAGTAAAACAAGCGGAAGGGAAAAATATCTTAAAGCAGATAAAGCCGAATACCTTTGTCATTGCTTTGGAAGTTCAAGGAAAATCACTTTCTTCAGAAGGTTTGGCACAAAAATTGGAACAGCTAGCTTTAGAAGGAAAAAGTGATATTGCTTTTATTATTGGAGGTTCCTTAGGGCTTTCTGAGGAAGTATTACAACGGGCAGATTTTGGTTTGTCCTTCTCCAAAATGACCTTTCCACATCAGATGATGCGTGTTATTCTTTTGGAACAAATTTATCGCAGCTTTAAAATTAATAAAAATGAAACGTATCATAAATAAGGTAAACAATATTTGAAATTATTTATGATAAAGATGTATCTAGTTCAAAATAAATATAAAATAAAAATCATCCTTGAAATTAGGATGATTTTTATTTATAAATATACTTTATTCTGATAACAAAGTGATTCTAAATTTCTCATTAACTTGCTAAAAATTATCACTGAATACAAGGGAAAAACTAACATTAAAGAGATTAAAATTAGAATAAGTTGAGTAATAAACTAAAAAATATAGAAAATATAGTTGTATAATTATATACTATATATGTAATTAGAAATAATTCTCAATAGATAGGTGATTTTATGAAAACGATACTATGTTTTGGAGATTCTAACACATGGGGGTATAATCCAAAAACAAAGACAAGGTATGAGAAAGAAATTATATGGACTTCAATTTTAAAAGAAAGATTGGGAGAT
>JAYFPL010000156.1:0-1918 GCA_034927775.1 Anaerovorax sp.
GGATTTACAGAATGGGCGTTCTACTACATAACACCTGGCTTGGGTTTAGAACCGGGTTCTACAGAAGCACTAGAGGCTTCTTTAGGATATTCTTTTTTTCATTGGGGATTATCAGGTCAATGTATTTATGTGATCATAGGGATTGCCATGGCCTATGCATTTTATGTAAAAAAGATCTCGGTTTTACAGACGAGTGCTATTTGCGGTGCTATGATGGGTGAAGTAAGAGGCAAGTCTGTTCTTTGTAAATTGATTGATTTTAGTGTAATCTTTGGAGTTGTGGGTGGCCTTGGATGTTCACTTGGATTAGCGGTTCCTTTGGCAGCGGGCGCTCTTACTCAAATTTTTGGTATTAAAATTACATTCCCAATTCAGGCAGGAATTGTTGTATTTATTGCAGTAGTATTTACACTTACATCCTTTATCGGCACGAAGAAAGGAATGAAGAATTTAAGTAATTTTTCAGCAGGACTTTGTATTATTTTCTTAATTTATGTTTTCTTGGCTGGTCCGACTACTTTTATTATGAAGAACACGGTAAATTCTTTTGGTTGGATGATTGGTGAATTTGCTCGTATGTCATTCTTCATGGATCCAATTGCACAAACTGGGTTCCCGGAAGCGTGGACTTTATATTTCCAAGCCTTTTATTTGAACTACGCGGCATTGATGGGTATCTTTATTGCTAAGATTTCAAAGGGTAGAACGATTAAAGAGGTTACATGGGCAACTTTGTTTGGGATCAGCGGCAGTGGATGGTTCCTATTTGCTGTAAACGGAAGCTTTTCAATTTATGCACATATCACTAATCAAACGAATATAGTTGAGCTAGTTAACAGTGGCGTTGGTGAAGCAGGTATTTATCAGGTACTTGAATTACTGCCTGGTGGATCGGTTATTTTACCATCCATTCTCTTGGTTATAACTGTTGGATTTGTTGCATCTTCAATGGATACCGGCTCTTTATCACTTGCGCAGACTACAACAAAAATTGTAGAAAAGGATGGAGAAGTAAACAAATGGCTCAGAGTTTTTTGGTGCATTATACTTACATTGGTTCCACTTTCCATTATGTTTGCAAAAGCAAGTTTCTCAGCTCTGAAAATTTTGTCCATATTAATATCGGTACCGTTTATGTTTATTATTATATTTATGGCTTGCGGAATGTTTAAGTGGTTAAAAGAAGATAGAAGTTTAATTGATCAACTGATTATTGAAAATGAAAGAAAAGAGATGTTGGCGTAACTGAATGTTGAGTTTGATTTTAATAGAATTTATATCCGGAAGAAATTAAAAAATTGTGCGACAAAACTTAAGTTCCATCGCACAATTTTTTTAAGAGATTTATATACTAGATTTAAATTTTTTAGTAAAAAGAAAAGAATTGAAAGTTAAATTATTTAATGTTCTTTCCCTTAAAATATTTATTCAGCTTTACAGAAACTGTTGGCTGACTAACACCTAATTCTATTGCAACTTTTGTTGTTGTTCCGTTTCGTTCATAGGAATCAAGTAGAACTTCTTTCTCTACATCCTCCAAAATTTGTTTGAGAGTTCTGTTTTTCTTAGAAACATTATGAGGGTGGTCATTAGAGTATATGTAATAAGGCAACTGTTCTTCCGTAATCGAATAATCCTCAGCTGTAAGGATCATTCTTTCCACTACATTTTCAAGTTCGCGAATGTTTCCAGGCCAACAATAGGCTTCCATGTAGTTAATCGCACCATTTGTGAATACATGGTTAATCTCATATTGTTCATTAAATTTTTTTGTAAAATGATTAATTAGTGGGAAGATATCTTCTTTTCTCTCACGAAGTGGAGGAACCGTAAGTGACAGCACATTTAAACGGTAATATAAATCTTCTCGGAATGTACCTTGTTCTACCATTTTTTCTACATTTTTATTGGTTGCTGC
>JAYFPL010000074.1:0-17627 GCA_034927775.1 Anaerovorax sp.
ACGTGCAATTGTTGCATTAGGCCGTTGAACAAGAGAAAAAGAAAGAATCAAGGTTCGTCAACCATTGAAAGAAATTTTAATTGATGGTAAATATGAGGCGTTAATCTCTGATATGGTAGATCTTATCAAAGAAGAACTGAATGTAAAAGAAGTTGTATTTGAAAGTAAGCTGGATGAATTCATTAATTACACATTAAAGCCAAACTTTAAAGTAGCAGGACCTGTACTTGGCGGAAAAATCAAGAACTTTACCGGGGTATTAATGAAACAAAATGCGGCAGAATTGGTTTCAATGCTGGAACAAAATGAATCCATTGATATGGAAATTGATGGTGAGATGTTTGCAATTACCAAGGAATTTATCGATGTCAAAATTTCTGCAAAAGAAGGATTTACAGCAGCGATGGAAAACAATGTGTTTACCATTTTAGAAACGACCATTACTGAAGAATTAATGTATGAGGGATTAGCAAGAGAATTGATTTCAAAGGTTCAGCAGATGCGTAAACAGAAGGATTTTGAAATGATGGATCACATTCATATTTTCTATCATGCAGACGAAGAAGTGAAAAAAGCAATTGAGAAGTATGGAGATTACATTAAGAGTGAAACTTTAGCAGAAAAATTAATTGCTGAAGATAAATCATTCGATGAATACGATTTGAATGGTCATAAAACCGGAATTAATGTGGAACGAATTTAATTAATTCTCCTTATATGTAAAAGGGGGCAGGGGATATTGAAGAATCATTTATTTGTTCGACTAATGAAAGGTTTTATCATTGGAGCATCAATGTTGATTCCTGGTGTGAGCGGCGGTACGATGGCTATCATACTGGGAATCTATGATGAATTAATTCATTCGGTAAGTTGCTTTCGTGAGAATATCAGAGAAAATCTAAAATTATTAATGGAATACGGGATTTCTGGAGTAATCGGTGTACTATTACTGGCAGGACCTATGCTAAAAGCTTTAACTGCTTTTCGACAACCCATGATGTTTTTCTTTATGGGTGCAATTTTAGGGAGTTTGCCGCCACTTTATAAAAAGGCTACGATTAGTCATTTGAAATTTTCAAATATAATTGTTGCTTTTATTGGTGGCATTTCAGGCGTAATGCTTACATTGCTTCCAGAAGGGTTGTTTGTCTATAATTCAGAAAACATTCTGCATAGTTATCTTATTTTGTTTTGTGCTGGCGTTGTAGTTGCTATTGCATTGGTATTGCCGGGAATCAGTGGTTCCTATGTACTTTTAATGATGGGGATATATGATACGACACTTTGGGCACTAAAGAGTGCAGATTTGTATTTCTTAACACCCATTGCCCTTGGAGCTTTAGCAGGAGTTTTTTTTACTGCTGAGTTGCTTGAAAAAGAAATGAAGCGGCATCCACAGTTCACATATATGTTAATTATTGGATTTATGCTTGGTTCGTTGTTTCAGGTATTTCCGGGCATCCCAACAGCTAGTAATTTTCTACTCTGTATCATAACATTTTGCGTAGGACTTTGTGTGATTTTATTCATTGGAAGAAGAAATAGAATCTAGAATAAGAACAGAATAATAAAACAGCTTTGAGGATCATAGTGATTCAAAGCTGTTTTTTATATTAAGGGAATCTTGTTTGGCTATTTTTTTTAATTCAGCAAGTTTTTCGGTTAATTCTAATACATTTTTAAATTTCTGTGCTTTATTTGTAAGTAATACACAAGTAAAAGTCATTAACGGATAATTTTCCGCGTTGCTATTTATTTCGCTTTCGCAAGTGATTCTGCTTAGTGCTTCATGTCCTAAAATGCTTCCATCTCTTAGAGATATTATCGGTTGAAAGACGGTTTTGATTTGTTTGTTTTCAACGATATAGTCCAAAGCTTCCCTTTTTCGATCAGTCATGATCAACCTCCATATATCGTATTATTAAAATATCTTTTTATCGTTAGACGACTATTTATTGAGTTTATAATAACAATTTTTTATAAATAAGAAGGAGCAAAAGAATGTAAATATTATGTAAAATAAAATTATGGAAAATTAACATAGTTTTTACATATTCTTAAACAATGAATCGTAAGACATCTCCTATAATTTAAGCATAAATAATAATAGGAGGTTCATCAGATGAAGATAAAATCAATATTCAGCAAAATAAAAAGAAAAACATTAACTCCACATAGAAGTATTGTAGCTAAAATAATTCTATTTTTAGTAATTGCAATGCTTCTTTTTAGTTTTTTCGCTATTTCCATAATTAGCGTTATTGTAGGGAATATGTGGGAAAGTAAAGAAAAAGAACATATACGGCAGGTCACAACAACCATTACATCTTTGACAGAAAATTATATTGATAAATATGTATCCGTTGCTGTGGCATTATCAAAGAATGGAGAAATTATATATTTATTAGAAAATACAAATAAAGATAATCCTATGAGGAATTACAATAAATACTCAGATATTGTAAATAGCTTACTTGATGTAAAAGTAAACTTTAATGACATAAACTCACTGTATATTGGAAGTGTGGAAGAAGACAGTTATATAGATGAAGTAAAGACATACTTGCCGGAAAACTTTTCTTTAAGAAGCCGTCCTTATTACCGCGCTGTAAAAGAGAAAAAAAGGATATTAACAGAACCTTATGAAGATACAGTAACAGGTAAATTGTGTATTACAATTGCAGTTCCTGTTTTTCGTTGCAATACTTCAAAAGTAATCGGTTTGATTGGTCTTGATATCAACCTTTCCAATATCGAGAAATTTCTTTTAGAAAATCAATTTGGCAAGACCGGTAGGAGTATGATCGTTGATTCAAATCATAAAGTTGTTGCTTATGTAAATTCTGATTTTTCCGGAAAAGATATAGCAGATGTGGGTTTAGATTCTGCTTTATTGAGTGAAATTCATAAAGCAGAAAATAGTTTAATAAATTATAATTTTTCAGGAAAAAAGAGAGTAGGACTTGTACAGAAAGATACGAAATTTGGCTGGACACTTGTAACAGGAATTGACAAAAGTGAATATAAAAAAAATACATATAGAGTCATAGGGATATTGATGATAATACAGCTTGTTATGATTTGTACTCTTGCAATATTATTATGTCGTTGTATTCGACGTTTTCTTATTCCACTCCAAGAACTTGAATCTGCCATGAAAAATATAGCGAATGGTTTTTTAAATATTAATATTCAACATAAAAGCAATGATGAATTTGGAAGATTGGCAGATAATATGAGGTCAATGACAGAAAACCTATCCATGTATATTAGTGAAATTGATAGAGCAATGTCTGCTCTGGCAACAGGGAATTTTGATATACATTTTCTACATGCTTTTAATGGTGATTTTAAACATATTGAAGACTGCTTTTCAGAATTTATATATAAAATATCAAAGGACTTGCTTCAGGTTAATCAAGTTTCAGAAGAGGTATTTCTAGGATCAGAACAGGTTTCCCTTGCTTCGCAAGCTTTAGCTGAAGGTGCAGAGGAACAAGCAAGTAGTGTGCAAGAATTAACCACTTCACTTAGTGAAGTATCCAATCATATTGCGGCAAATACTCACAATGCACAAGATGCCAGTAACGCTGTGCAGGAAGTTAAAGAGAAAGTTTCGGATAGCAATAAACAGATGACTAATATGCTTTTAGCAATGAGTGATATAATTCAGCATTCGGAAGAAATAAGAAAAATCATTAAAACAATTGAAGATATAGCATTTCAGACGAAGATATTAGCATTAAATGCAGCGGTAGAGTCAGCTAGAGTTGGGAGTGCGGGAAAAGGTTTTGCTGTAGTGGCTGATGAAGTACGAAATCTTGCGATCAAGACAAGTGATTCTGCAAAATATACTACTTTGCTGATTGAGAATTCTATTAAGGCAATTCAAAACGGATCAGTTCTTGCAAATGATACTGCAGACTCACTGAAAAGTGTTGTCTTGGGTACAAAAGGGATTGTAACTATGATAGAAGAAATCTCTGCTGCTTCACAGGAACAATCTGATTCAATCTCTAAAATCAGCATGAGTTTGGAGCAGATTTCGGCAGTTGTTCAAACAAATTCAGCTACAAGTGAAGAATCGGCAGCAGCCAGTGAACAACTTTCTGCACAGGCTCAGACTATGAATCAGTTAGTGAACAAATTTACATTAATCAGTGAAATGGAGAGTTAGGTTCATCTTCAAGGGCATATAACATATTATATTGTAGACTCAAATGAAAGATTTTTTAGTTTACAATGTACTTCCAATAGGATTATAAGGAGGAGTTACCTTGATTAAAAATTATATCCTAGATACAAATGTTCTAATTCATTTTCCAGGCAGTATTTATACTTTTGAGGACAATAATATTATCATTCCAATCATATGTTTAGAAGAGTTAGATAATTTAAAGAAAAAAGAAGGGATACTGGGTTACCAAGCGAGAGAAGCCATTAGAGAAATAAATAGCATAAGACAATATGGCGATGTTTATGGAGGAGTAAAATTACCAAATGGAGGTACGTTAAGAGTAGAATTAAATCATATGAACGCAATTTCCGTACCGGACGGAATGGATTTGAGTAAAAATGATAATAAGATTTTAACCATTGCCATAAATATTAAAAATGAATCAAAAGATATGGATACAATTCTTGTTACAAAGGACCTTTGTGTAGCCATTAAAGCGGAGGCCATGAATTTACAAGTTCAAGATTATCAAAACGATAAAATCAATGTAGATCATATATATCGAGGTTACAAAGAAGTATCTTTATCTTCAGCGCAAATTGATAAAATTTATCAAGGAGGATTAAAGTTAAATAAAAAAACCGGAGATGCATTCCCAAATGAGTTTTTCTGCATTAAAAGCAATGATCGAGATTCCCATGAAACGCTCGCAAAATTTGATGGAAATAAAATTGTTCCATTAAAATATGCAAATGATAAAGCATGGGGCTTAACTCCTAGAAATCGTGAACAGAGAATGGCTTTTGAATTACTTATGGATGATGATATTCATTTGGTAACGCTGAGTGGAGGTGCAGGAACCGGAAAATCGATTCTTTCTGTAGCGACAGCCCTTCAGAAGGTTATTGAAAATAATGTTTATGATAAGATTATATTGATAAAGCCCGTTGTATCAGCAGGAGATTCTATTGGATACTTACCCGGTAAAGAAGCTGCAAAATTAAAACCATTTATGGATTCCTTTGGGGATGCCATTGAAAGTTTAATGACGGAACGCAATAAGAAGCAATATGCAAGTAAAAGTGATAAGTTAGAAAAAAATGCGAAAAAAAGAAAAGAATATAGTGAAAAACCCCTTTTTTCAGCAGAGAGTTTTTTAGAGCAATATAAAGAAGCCGGTATAATTGAAATGAAAACATTTGCGTTTATGAGAGGAAGAACCTTGTCAAATGCAATGGTAATTATTGATGAAGCGCAAGAAATGACTCCGCATCTGGCAAAATTAATGCTGACAAGAGCAGGACAGGACGCAAAGTTTGTTATGATAGGAGATCCTTCCGACAATCAGATTGACAATACACTTGTAGATTCGAAGTCGAATGGGCTTGTGTATGTTATAGAGAAAATGAAACCTTATGATATAACCGGGCATGTTTACCTCGAAGAAGTAGAACGGAGTGCGCTTGCTAAGGTAGCAGAAGAATGTTTGTAGAGCTTCTAAAAAGACAGGAGGCCATCTAAATATGATTATTTCTATCATATTTAGATGGCTTCTCTTATTAAAATCCATATTGATGATTTATCTATTCTAAGATGAGGCTATACCTAGAATTCTTGGTACGTTAATGGAAGATGTTTCATATTATGTGACAAGGGAGGGATTATCATGTCTGATCAATATACTAACTGTGAAAAAATGATTCGTCAATTATTAGAAGTGCAAGCTCAGATTACAGTAAAACCACTTGTAGAATACGGTAAACCAAACGTTTACTGTGTTGATTCCAGCATTACACCAAATCCCGATTGCTGCAATTGTGATTGCAATTCTTCTGTTGATAATTGTTATGACTGCGATTGTAATTATTGTGACTGTGATTGTTATGACTGGGGTTCTAATTATAATGCAGTTTGGGAATCAGAGAGATCAAGACATCAATGTAATTATACCCTTACTCAAGTAATCTGTGTTGAAATTCCTATATATATAGAGGCGGATGTTGAGATTGATGAAGGAATTGTCTGCTGTGACAGCCCTGAGATTGAGTCACTTTAAATGGATCAATGTTTAGCTGATATATATTAGATAATGAGTCATACATACAGCAATAGAGGAAGAAATGAATGAAGAACAAATGCTTGTATGTATATGAAGGACCTTAAAGTTTGAAAGGCGTGAGAATATGTCAGTTTGTACTAATTGTGATAAAAATAAAACTGTTACAACTCTTGAAAATGGAGATACAGTATGTGAAACCACTGTTCATGAAGAGGTTTGTGTCCAGGGTGTTGTAACGATTAGACCGAAAGTAGAATGCGTAGCATGTAAATCTTATTGTATAGGTAATCCTATGATTGGCAGTTGTTCAGGGGAATTAAAAGATAAATGCAGATTTACAGTAAGTCAAAAGCTTTGTGTTGAAATTCCTTTGATTTTTTCAGCAACTTCTACTGCCGTAGAAAAGGGGATTGTGTGCACTCAGGCAGAAATTGGACCATGTCAAGGAACAGATGCTTGTACCCATACAATTGGATATTTTAGAAATCACCCTAACATTACCAACAATTTAATAACGGAAGCTGGTGGCTTCATTATTTTAGGTGTTGATGATGATGGCCTTAGTTTTACGGTTACAACGAGCAATGCAAATGATGTGCTGACATTTAATACTCCGACACCTCCTGAATTAGTCCCACCACGTTACCAGAAATATCAAAATCTTTATGCGCAACTGCTGGCGGCTAATTTAAATGTTATAGCTCTACAGTTACAGGGTGTGGAGATTTGTATGTTTGTCTTAGATGCAATCGATGCTGCAAATAATTTTCTAAGAACTTCTCCTCCGGAAGGAAGTGATGGAGCAGATTCTTATCAAGCACCATTAGAGCTATTTAATTCAGGGAATGCTCCGGGATGTCCCGTGCATTGTGAGGAATAAGATAATAAAATCATGTGCATACTTCCGAAATGGAAGTATGTTTTCTATTTTAGCGTTCATAAAAATTAGCTTGAGAATAAAAGAAAACCTCCAATGTTAGAATAATGTTGGTATGTTGACCACATTAAAACAAAGGAGGCTTTTTAGGTTATGATTAATCAAGTTTTGCGCGTTTTTTTGCATTTTCTAGATGAATCGTTATGGCTTCTGCACCTGCATCAGGATCTTTTGCAATGAAAGCATCGAAGATTTTTTTATGTTCCTTTAATACTTCATCCAGATACTGATCTACATATGCCAAATTCACTTTTGTCTGTTTTGTATAAAACTGATAAGAGGATAAAACATGTTTTAACATGCGGTTATGCGCGGCATTATATATTAATTCATGAAAATGCATGTTGATATTCAGCATCTTATCCATGTCTTTTTTCATGGTATAAAATTCCATAAATTCATAGGCTTCCTGCACTTCCACAAATTCTTCTTTTGTAATACGTTCAATTGCCCATTTTACAGCAATGGCTTCATAGGCTTTTCTCAGAACATACATATCCTGAATATCTTCAGTTGTTACACCTAAGACGAAGGCACCACGATTTGGAATGGTTTCAATCAGACCATCCAGTTCCAATTGTCGAAATGCTTCGCGCACAGGAGTTCGGCTTACAGCGTATTCATCACAGATACGTTGTTCCGTTAGTTTTTCACCAGACTTTAATTTTCCTTGAAGAATGTCTGAACGAAGTTGTATAAATAAGTTTGAAGAAAGAGGAAGTCCGGTAACCTTAATTCCGGCAGTATCCTTAAACATGAAATATTACCTCCTAATGGTATCCAGAATATAGTCTGCAAATTCAGCACCGGTAGCACCATCTGATTTTCCAGTAATAACTAATTTTTTTTCTGTAACCGTACAAATATCTAGAGCTGAAAATAAAGCATCGGCTTGCTTCTGATATCCGATATGACTCAGAAGCATTGCGGCAGCACGAATGACACTGCAAGGATCGGCATAGATGTCACGACCTTCATCTACCATTCTTGGTGCAGATCCATGTACTGCTTCAAACATCGCATAATGTTTTCCTAAGTTTGCACTGCCTGCTGTACCAACTCCACCTTGGAATTCTGCAGCTTCATCGGTTAAGATATCTCCATAAAGGTTTGGAAGAATAAATACTTCAAACTGACTTCTTCTTTTTTTGTCAATTAGCTTCGCCGTCATAATATCGATGTACCAATCATCCACTTCAATATCCGGATACTCTTCACCGATTTTTTTGCATATTTCTAAGAATTTACCATCGGTTGCTTTTACAATGTTTGCTTTTGTAACAATTGATACACGTTTTTTACCGTTTGCTTTTGCGTACTCAAACGCTTGACGTGCAATTCGTTCCGTTCCCGGATTTGTAATGACACGAAAATCAATTGCCAAGTCATCACTGATATGCACACCTTGACTGCCCATTGCATAGAGACATTCTGTATTTTCACGGAAGAAGGTCCAGTCAATTCCAAGTTCAGGAACCTTTACAGGTCTTACATTAGCGAATAAGTCCAATTCCTTTCGCATAGCAACATTTGCACTTTCAATGTTTCCCCATTGATCGCCTTTTCTCGGGGTAGTTGTAGGGCCTTTTAGCAATACATGACATTTTTTTATTTCTTCTAACACATCCGCAGGAATGGCTGCTTTTTCAGCTGCTCTGTTTTCAATGGTAAGACCGTTGATTGTACGAAGTTCAACTTTACCTGCTTCGATTTCATCGCCCAGTAAGTTTTCTAAGATTCTTTTCGCATGAGCGGTAATTGCAGGACCAATACCGTCTCCGCCGATGACTCCGATGATAATTTTATCTAAAGAGTGATAATCGATAAAATCGGTATCATTTTTCATTTTTTCTACTCTTGCAAGCTGTTGCGCTACAATTTGTTCAAAGCTTTTTAAATACTGCAATGGTGCACCTCCTTATTTACCTTTAATTTGACTTATTTTTCCACCAGCTAAAATCATTTCGATTTCAAGATCAGAGAGGTGAGCAAGTAACGTATATTCTTTTCCAGTAGACTGGTTTTTGAGGATCAAAGTTGAATTTTTAATTTGTGCAGCTGCATTTTCAATTATCAGTTCTTGACCAAGCTCAAAGTCTTCATAATCAGCAGGATTTTCAAATACCAAAGGAAGAATACCGCTATTGATTAAATTAGAACGATGGATTCTTGCGAAGGACTTTGCAACAACAAAACGGATTCCAAGATAAAGAGGAACCAAAGCTGCATGTTCACGGCTGGAACCTTGCCCGTAATTTTCACCACCGATAATAATACCATCTTTTGCTTCTTTGCAACGAGCAGGAAATTCCGGATCAATTTTTTCAAAACAGTAATTCGACAGATGCGGAATGTTTGAGCGATAAGGCAGTAAACGTGAGTCTGACGGCATGATGTCATCAGTTGTGATGTTATTTCCTGTTTTTAACACTACGGTTCCAGAGATCTTATTTTTTAAAGGTGTATTTTGAGGGAATGGTTTGATGTTTGGCCCCATTGCCACGGAAATATCATTTTTGATTTCCCCTTTTGGATATACCATGAAACTATCATTGCTATGGAAAGTTTCTGGTTTGATTTCAGGAAGTGTGACTCCTGTTGTCATACCATCGGTTAAATGTCCTGTAATTGCAGAGATTGCAGCAGTTTCTGGACTAACCAGGTATACCGAAGCATCTGCAGTACCGCTTCTTCCCTTAAAGTTACGATTAAAGGTACGTAAGGAAACACCTCCCGATTGTGGAGACTGTCCCATGCCAATGCATGGACCGCAAGCATTTTCAATAATACGAGCACCGGCTTCGATCATATCAGCCAAAGCACCATTTTGTGCCAGTTTGCTTAAAATTTTACTGGAACCTGGCGAAATAACAAGGCTCACATTTTCGTGAACATGTTTTCCCTTAAGTATGGAGGCAACCTTCATAAGATCTGTATAGGAAGAGTTTGTGCAGCTTCCGATGGCAACTTGATTGATTGTAATTGGACCGATATTTCCTATTGTATCTACATTGTCCGGACTATGAGGTTTTGCTGATAAAGGAACAAGCTCAGAAAGGTTTACTTCTAATATTTCATTATAAACAGCATCCTCGTCTGCTCTCATTTCTACGTAATCTTTTTCTCTGCCTTGTGATGCTAAAAATACTCTTGTATTTTCATCGCTTGGGAATACAGAAGTAGTTGCACCAAGTTCAGCTCCCATATTTGTAATCGTTGCACGATCTGTAACCGTTAAGTTAGCAACACCGTCTCCAAAATATTCTACGATTTTACCAACGCCACCTTTTACAGTAAGTTTCTGCAGTACATATAAAATAACGTCCTTTGCGGAAACCCAAGGACGAAGGCTGCCGGTAAGCTTAACACCAATTACACTTGGAACGGTAAGACTATAGGTTCCTTTTGCCATAGCAACGGCAACATCAAGTCCACCGGCACCAATTGCAATCATACCAAGTCCGCCTCCGGTTGGTGTGTGACTATCTGAACCTAAAAGAGTTTTGCCTGGGATACCAAAACTTTCTAGATGAAGTTGATGACAAATTCCATTACCGGGTTTCGAAAACAAAACACCATGACGCTTCGCAACGCTTTTTATAAACGCATGATCATCGGCATTCTCAAAACCAGTCTGCAAAGTATTGTGATCAATATAAGCTACGGATAGTTCTGTTTTAATTTTTTCAACATCCATAGCTTCAAGTTGCAGATATACCATAGTACCAGTGGAATCTTGTGTTAGTGTTTGATCCATTTTGATGGTTATTTCTTCACCGGGAATCATCTGACCACTAATAAGATGATTTTCCAGTATTTTATAGGCTAAAGTTTTCCCCATTATAATTGTCTCCTTATCTAAATTAGTCAGGTTGTTTACTTGTATACAATTATACGTTTTTTATCTTTTCTTGTAAAGAGGGGAAGGTATTATATTCATAAAAAATCTCAAATATTTAATTGAATTACGGTTGAAAAAATAAATGAGATACTATATAATGGGTAAGGTGTAAAATGCGTCACCATATATAGGTATGGATGAGTTGTTATAACGGTTTTGGGAGAAGGTTAACTTTTCGTTGAAATTAAAGACGTTTACAAGGAGGATAACATGAAGACGGTAATAAAAAGAGATGGCACGGAATTTTATTTTAATGGAAAAAAAATTAAAAATGCCATTGAAAACGCCATGATGGAAACGAGGCTCGGGGTAGAATCTACTTTAGCAGAAAATATTGCTTCTGCCATTTTAAAACAAGTTGAAAAGTCAGAAAGAAGAGTAAATGTTGAAGACATTCAAGATTTAGTTGAAGACTTTTTAATGGCAAGTGAAAGAAAAGATGCAGCGAAAAAGTTTATAATTTATCGCTATGAAAGAGATAAGACAAGAGATGCCAGAAAACGTCGTGATGGGAGAGTTATTTCCGAAGAATTTGTCAGCAAATATAAGCATAAGCCATCTCCAATGAGTCAATTGGGTAATTTCGTTTATTATCGTACGTATTCTCGTTGGATGCCGGATGAAATGCGTCGAGAGTACTGGTGGGAAACGGTAAGACGTTCGGTAGAATATAATTGCAGCCTTATTCCTACTTCAAAAGAAGAAGCAGAAAAATTATATCGAAATGTATATGATTTAAAACAGTTTTTATCCGGAAGAACGTTTTGGGTAGGCAGTACCGATGTGTCGAAGTACTATCCTATGTCAAATTTCAATTGCTCGTTTCAGGTAATTGATAGTTTTGCTTCTTTCCGGGATGTATTTTATTTATTGATGGTTGGTTCGGGTGTCGGAATACGTATTTTAAAGTCTGATGTAGAAAAGCTGCCGCCTGTTAGAACGGATGTCGAAATCATCCATGAATCATATACTCCTGTTTTGAAAAGCTTACGTCAAGACAGTACTGCGCTTGAATTTACGCATAATGATACTGTAAAAATTACAATCGGAGATAGTAAAGAAGGTTGGGTACAATCTCTGGATTATTATTTAAAAGTACTTTATAGTACGGAATATCGTAAAATCAAAACGATTATTTTAAATTATGATCATGTAAGAGCAAAGGGTGAAAAGCTTAAAACATTTGGGGGTACTGCCAGCGGTCACTCCAGTATGAAGAATATGTTTATTAAAATTAATAAAGTAATTGAAAAAGCAGGACACCGTTCTACTACAAATAAAATTAAGTTAAAACCAATCGATTGTTTAGACATTGCAAATGTCATTGGTGAGAATGTAGTAGTTGGAGGTGTACGCCGTACTGCTGAAATTGTTTTAATTGATCAAGATGATAAAGAATGCATCCAGGCAAAGAGTGATCTTTATAAGAAGGTAGATGAAAAGTGGATTATCGATCAAGAAATCTCTCATCGTCAGATGAGTAATAATTCCATTTACTATACGACAAAGCCTACTAGAGAACAGCTTCACTGGCATTTACAGCAAATGCGTTATTCCGGTGAACCCGGATGGGTAAATGAAGAGGCTGGATTAAAGCGACGACCGAATTTTGCAGGGGTAAATCCTTGCGCGGAAATTCTCCTTGATTCTAAGGGACTTTGTAATTTAACCACAGTAAATGTAATGGCCTTTGTAAGAGAAGACAATACTTTGGATTATGAAGGGTTAATGGAAGCGCAACGACTTTCTGCAAGGGCGGGTTATCGAATGACCTGCACTGAACTTGAAATACCGGAATGGAATGCTGTACAGCAGAGAGATAAGCTGTTAGGCTGCTCGTTAACAGGGTGGCAGGATATGGTCAATGCAATGAATTATAGCAAAGAAGATCAAATCGCCTTACTGAAGGATTTAAGAGAAACAGCACGAAAGGCAGCAGAGGAATATGCAAAAGAATTGGGTATGAAAGCGCCGCTTCTTGTTACTACAATAAAGCCGGAAGGTACTTTGAGTTTGCTCCCTGTTGTATCAAGCGGTGTACATTTTTCACATGCACCCTATTTCGTAAGAAGAATTCGAATCAGCAGCGATGATCCATTAACGAAGGTTTGTGAAGAACTAGGATATCCAGTATATCCAGAAGTTGGGCAGGATAGAGAAACCTGCGTTACAAAAGTCGTAGAGTTCCCTATAAAGGCACCGGAAGGTAAATTTAAGGCAGATGTCAGTGCAATTGAGCAATTGGAAATCTATAAAATGTTTATGACTTATTATGTGGAACATAACTGCTCCATTACTGTACATGTGCGTGATAATGAATGGAATGATGTAGAGGAATGGGTTTGGGAAAACTGGGAGGATACGGTTGCATTATCCTTCTTGTCCTTCGAAGATAATTTCTATGAGCTATTACCTTTTGAAGCGATAACCAAAGAAGAATATGAACAGCGAAAAAAGGAAATGAATCCGTTTGTACCATCTTTAATTAGTAAATATGAAAAAGAAGAAGTACAGTATGACATCGGAAATGAAGGCTGTGAAGCAGGTGTTTGTCCGATTCGTTAATATAGAACTATGCAGTCATTAATTGGAGGATGATATGCGGACGTTGACTTTTAAGGAAGTACAGAAGAGTAAGGCGATTTTAAGAAAATTAGCAGAAAAAGCGATTGCTTCCCAAAATTTAGATTATGGGAAAGACAATAAAAATTCTCTGATTTTTAAAAATTTTTCAACAAGCTCGTCGATGGGACAAGCAATTTATCTTAGCTTTTCGGATGATGAACTCTTGGATTTATTGAGACTTGAAGCAAAAAGACTAGGTCATTCTCCGGCACAAAAAGAAGTTTTTTGGGTTTACCGATTTTATATTCGGAATCGTTTTCAAAAATGGCCTTATGCACTAGAAAAAGCAGGACTTTCAAGAAGTGCGGGAAAATCAGGTAAGACTGTAAAAGCGATGTTTGAAGAACGTCAAAATTTTGAATATTGGCTGAAAAAAGTAAAAGAGCTTGCTTTGGAATTGGAACGACCACCTCATGCGATAGAAATGCCGGAAGCTTGTGAAGCACTAAAGAGGTATTTTAAGACTTGGGCAGAGGTTTTAAGAGCCGCTGGTGTAAATCGGAATTGGATGAGACAAAAAGTAGTAAATCGAATTCCTGACTTGGAGGAAGAATATCAATTACTGTTAAAAGATATTCAGAAAAAGGCAATTGAGTTAGGAAGAGCACCTTTAAAAGTGGAAATCAATTCGGAGATCAGGGCAAAATTGAGACAACGATGTGGATCTTGGCGTAATGTATTATTTCAAATAGGTTTAGAGCCAGTTACAAAGATTTCTCCTTTTTCCAGTTCGTATTTGGATGAGAAAGATCAGATTCAAAATCGACCTCATAAGGAAATTTTACAAGATAGTTTATACAGAGTATTAAATTTAGATCAAAAAGCCAGAAAATATCTTGTTTATTTAAAGAAGAAAGCGGAAGAACTGGGAAGAGCACCAATAAAGGAAGAAATCCCAAAAGAAATAGTACAGCACTTGATTGTTTTTTGCGGTACATGGTCAAATACACTGTATCAAATTGGTTATAAACCTCTTCGTGGAGATAAATTGAAAGCAGTAAAAAAAGAGAATCGTAAACAAATAGTACGTAAATAAATAAAGCCTTCATTCGTAAATGGATCAGTCTCTCGTGGCAGACGATTTAAAAACGAATGGAGGCTTTTGCTATAATAGTTAAATTCCATAAAGGGAACTAGGGTCTAATAAAATGATTTCCTGAACTACGGTATCTTTTTTTACATCTTTGATTGCGTTTATGGTTCCATATTTATTAAAAATTAATTGGACAGCGATACCTTCTTTTATTTCATATATACCAAAAAGCAGTTCGTTTTCTATTCCATGTGGGTCTTTAATTGGTTGGTAGTGCTCTTTACAATATTCTAATACATCGAAAGCAGAATCACCTACAGAAAATCCTAAGTCGGCAGAAATTTTGTTGGTAGAAATCAACAAATGGTTTGCGGTATTATTTCTTCCATTTAATCCTACTGCTATTCCATCAAATATAAGTGATGTGTATATACCACATTCTTCAAATTCATCTTCACACGTTTCTTCTGTGTAATTCGTACCAAAGATAGAAATGAGTTCTTCTTTCGTCATTCCTAAATGAACGGTTTTTACAGGCGTATTTTCATCTAAAGGTTCCAATTCAAATTTTGAAGCATATTTTCCATTTAATACATCCAATTTCTTTAAAGATTCAATTTGAATCCCTACTATTTTATTTTTAGCATAGCAAGAGTTATCATAGCATTCTACAAAGTATGTATCAGTCGTAGTATTGGATTTTTTTAATTGATCAATATCCATTCCGAAATGAATTCCTGAAATATTTATTTCTGGATAGCGGATGACGCTTTCACTTTTTTCATCATATAAATCATTGGATAGATTTAAGCTAATTGATGTGATTGCATTTTCATCAATGCCTGCACGTTTAAAATCTTCTGCATACATTTTAAGGTAACCTTCATCCGTTGTGCTAAAATAAATGGTATAACCATCGTAATCATAGCTTAAGGTTTGCCCAAAATCATCGCTGTAGGTTCCATTACTGAATTCTTTTCTTAGGGTTGAAATATCTTTATTTAAATAGTCCAAAGTCCAATCCAAATTATTTATTGCAGTGTTTGGTTTTACTTCATCCGTTTTGTTGGATGAAGTAGAAGTACAAGCTACAAGTGTAAAAGCCATTATTAATATAAGAAATAAAATGAATTTTTTTTTCATAATACCCTCCATCTTTATGTTACAGTTTACTTATTATTTTTTCATAGAAGAGAAGAAGGGTCAATAATAATATAAAAAAATAGAAACTTTATTTTAAATGAGCATTGATATAAAATAACCTCCTGAGTTTAAAATAAACCCAAGAGGTTATTAAATTTAATATTGAGATCGCTTTTTCTTATTTCGGCGTTCGTTTCCCTTACTGCTTTTATTACGCTGACGTTTAGTGGCTTTTTCCATTGTTACCTTGCGGCCATGGTGTGTAAAATTTCGCATAGCAAACATTACTTCATCAACATATTCTTTCGGTAATTCTACAAAACTAAAGTTTTTATGAATATCAATTGAGCCAATGAGCTTGCCTGGTATGGTGGATAAAGAAGCAATACCCTGTACAATATTTTTTGGTTGTATTTTATCCATCGAGCCTACATTCAGGAAGACGCGAACCATATTTCCACGAGAGTATTGATTATGATCTTCGTCTAAATCGGAATGTTCATAATTTCGGTTTTCAAGCTCTTCAAAAGCCATTTGAAATAATGCAGCTGCAATATCAAGAGTTGTGGTGTTATAGGTATCTTCTAGAATTTTCTCAATAACTGGTGTATATTTTGAATAGCCTCCATTTTCTAAGGCTTTTACTACTTTTTCAGCTGCCAAACTTAACCGTACTTCTTCTACATCAGAGATAGTAGGTGGCTTCATCGGCAAAATCTCACTTTTTGTATAACGTTGGATGTCTTTCAGCTTGTAAATATCTCTTCCAAAGACGAAAGAATAGGATACACCAGATTTTCCAGCGCGTCCGGTTCTTCCAATTCTGTGTACATAATATTCTTCATCACTTGGGATATCGTAATTGAAAACTGCATCAATGTTATTGACATCAATACCTCTTGCAGCCACATCTGTTGCAACCAAAATATCAATTAGGCGCTTTCGAAATTTATTCATAACTCGATCACGTTCTGACTGTTTCATATCTCCGTGAAGCGCATCCGCAGAATAGCCTCTTGCTTGAAGGGAAGCGGTCACTTCATCCACTCTTCGTTTGGTATTACAGAAAACAATACCAAGCTCTACATTTTTCGCATCAATCAAGCGGCATAGCAACTCGAGTTTCGAAGATTCTCTAACTTCTAAATAGTATTGTTCAATATTTGGCACGGTTAATTCTTTATGAGCTGCTTGCACATGAATTGCATTTTTTTGATAGAGCTTTGCTAAATCTTTAATTTCTTTTGGCATTGTCGCAGAGAAAAGCAGGGTTTGTCTTTCATCTGGCAAATCCTTTAAAATTACATCGATGTCTTCCCGGAATCCCATATTAAGCATTTCGTCTGCTTCATCTAAAATAATCATTTTTAAATTAGAAAGCTTTAAAGTGCGACGACGCATATGATCCATAACACGGCCAGGTGTACCAATAATAATTTGCGGCTTTTTCTTTAGAGCCATAATTTGGCGATCGATAGACTGTCCGCCATAAATTGGTAATATTTGAATCCCTTTTTTATATTTCGTTAAATTGCGAAGTTCTTCTGCTACTTGAATTGCAAGCTCTCTGGTAGGGCAAAGTACAAGTACTTGTAATACAGAAATTGTTGAATAAATTTTTTGTATATTTGTAGCTGTGAACGTTAAAATCAATCCTATACTTGCTTGGTTCCTTCATAAAATTTATTGTTGCTGAGGCATTTGTTCTGTTACCCGCCTTATCAACTACAGTAAAATTATAATTTCCGTTAT
>JAYFPL010000061.1:0-2873 GCA_034927775.1 Anaerovorax sp.
CCCAAACTATAATATTTTTGCCGTGCAATTGCTCATAATTTTTCTTAATTAAATTAATACCATTTTCCACGTGATACTCATTATTCTAAAAGGTCTTTATATTCTTCAATGTCGCTATAATTTTCCTGTCCTCCAATAGTAGTAAAGATACTTTTGTCTTCGTTTATTTGATTTAATATAATTGGAGTATCTCCGTTCAATTTAGGAATGACAACTTCAAACGAATCATCCTCATTTAATATCACCGTAAAAGAATGAACATCCCCATCAAATTCGTATAAACCATTTTCGTTTTTTCTATAGATGCCACTGTTAACCTGTCGGCTTGATATGTACTGCACAAATTCGCCATTATCACTATTAACTGAAATCTGCACAATATCACTATTACTTCCGATAAAATCGCTTTGATAAAATCCACCTAGTTGGGTATCTTTGTTCGAACAACCAGTAGCCATAACTGCCAGTATCACAATGATTAAAACAGCTATTATCTTTTTCATAAACATATCTCCTCGTTAAATATAAATTCTCTTCTCTATACTTTCATTTTAACATAAGTTTAAGGGATTATCGTAATGATTCCCTTTTTTTGTATTATACTTAATTTGTGAATATGGACTTCCTATCTCTGCACAATTTTTTAGAAGTCAGATTAATCATCAATTCTTCCATTGCCGAAATACTTGCAATAAGACTAATCAAAATAGTTGTTGTTTCCTTTTCAAAAACAAAATATAAAAAAGGAAAGCAAAATAAAGCCATACCCGTTACTTTATTAGCATAGGTATGTAAAAAAGCAATCCGTTGATACCGTATAAATCCAAAGATTACCGATATCAATCGAACAATAGCAATAACGACGATCCAATAAAACATCCACATTGGAAGCTTTATAATTGGTATAATAATCAGCAATACAATAGCAATAAATATCAAATCAGAAATACTATCAATTACCTGTCCGAATTTACTAGTAACATTCATTTTTCTCGCTATATATCCATCCAGAACGTCACTAATGCCACACACTAGATAAATAAAAAAGAACCATGTTGAAAATGGTTTTACAAACAGCAAACCAATAGCTGCAAATATTCTAATTATTGAAATGTAGTTAGGAATATTATTTATTTATTTCACCACCCAACAAAATATAAATATTAAATTTATAAGCTATGCCAATATCATTATTAAAGTATAGAAAGCAAATAGCTATCACCATCGCATAATACAGCACATGCTAAGCAGAGTTTCTTTCTGTTCGGTATTAACAGAAACAAATAGTCATAACAAGCTTATATAGATTTCATTCTCGTTATCAAATTCAAATCCACAAGACAGCAGTGTCTTACATGATGCTTTATTTTCAGGCTCAGGTTGAGCAATAACTCGTTTTGCATTCTCATGAATCTTTATTTTAGCAATTAAAGCTCCAATTATCTGTTTTCCAAACCCTTTGCCTAGATACTCTATTTCACCAATCATATAATCAATGCTGTATGTACCACTGACTTCTATGTCACCGTGCCATGTTTCACCGCTGTTGAAATATTCATAATACTGACAAAACCCAATAGGCTTATCCTCATACTCGACAATAAAGTGATTCAACCAGCTAAAATTACTATTTCGTTTTTCTATCTCATCAATCCAATCCAAAGGGTCATGATACCACGCTGCAACATGAGGCGTATATAACCACTTTTTAAACAAAGCTATGTCATTATCGTTTAATCCTCTGAGCATAATCATACTATATAAATCCTCCTAATATATAAACAATCCCTATATATTATAACTACTATAATCAAACTCTTTAGTTTAAAATACTCTCTATCATGTAATGGTCATTTTATTCGGTTAAACATCGGGTGGTTTTCTTTGAACTGAACTAGATCCCAAAGATTTCCATACAGATCCTTAAACACACCAACCGTACCATAATCTTCTTCTTTTGGTTGTCTGGTAAATTCTATTCCCATAGTCTTCATTTCATTATAATCTCTCCAAAAATCATCAGTTCCTAAAAACAAGAACACTCTTCCGCCAGCTTGATTTCCAACAAAAGGTTCTTGCTCTGGTTTTGAAGCTCTTGCTAATAAAATTGTAGTTCCGGAAGAGCCCGGTGGAGATATGACGACCCATCGTTTATCTTGCTCTGCCTGATATGTATCTTCAATCAAAGTAAAATGAAGCTTCTTTGTGTAAAAATCTATAGCATCATCGTAGTCTTTCACAACTAAAGCAATGTGCACAACTGCTTGTGTCATATTATCATCCTCCAATATTTATATTATATAAATAATCCCTATACCTTCATTTTATAAATTCACTTATAAAGTGAGTAATAACTGTTTCCGTTTTTTTTGATTGACACTTATTATAGTATTTAGAATGAGAATCCATAAATCCATGTGTGGCATCAAATGTCTTAATAGTTAAATTCGCCTTTTTTTCTAATTGACTAACCATCGTCAACACATCAAAGGAATCATTTTTTGCAAACAGCAAAAGTGTTGGACAAACAGGATTTAAATTCATATAATCTCTGATACGTGAACCGTAGCATCCAACAATTCCGTCGCACAATGAATTTTCGCAGCACCTCCATGCAACAGTCGCACCTATACTAAATCCAACAATAAATACTTTTTCATAGTTTTCCTTGAGCTGATTGACCTCGTCATTAATTTCTTTATATATATCAAACCCTACATGTTTAACAAAATGGTCGTACGCCTTTTTCGATTCCTCATAAGGAAATGGTGGTCTGCCAATCATATTAGGACAAAAAACATCAAATCCGGCATTCTTAAACTTCTGGCATATGTCTTCTATAAATTCATTGATTCCATAAATCTCATGAAGAA
>JAYFPL010000015.1:0-15982 GCA_034927775.1 Anaerovorax sp.
AATAACGGCGACTACACCATTACAGATGTAGCACCGGGCGATTATACCATTGAAATCAGCAAAACCGGCTATATCACAGCCACTATTACACTTGTTGTTATCACCGCTGACGATATTACAGGCAGGAATCATGCACTGGCTCCTGTCGCAGCCACCTACACCGTAAGCGGTACGGTTAGCGATGACAGTACCGATGCAGGGCTTGCAGGTGCCACCGTACAGCTGAAAAACAACGGTAGCGCTGTAGGTGCTCCTGCCACCACCGACGCTAGTGGTAACTTCACCATTTCCGGTGTTGCTCCGAATGGCTATACGATACAGGTCAGCAAGGAGGGCTACGGCACAGTCGAAGGTACTGTTACGGTAAACAATGCCGATTTGCCCAATAATCAGTTTACCCTGAGACCCATCAACACCGCAGGCTTTATCCTAAAGCTGGGGGACACCGAACTTAATCCCACCACCACTACAGAAATCAGTGGTAACGGCTACAGCTATACCTATAATAGCAGTACCCTTTCCGGAACACTGGCTCTAAATGACTACAGCAATACCGGTGTAAGCAGGACAACGGATACAAATAACGATGTGATTCAGTCCGCCCTGTTTGCCAATTTCCCTCTTACCATCACTTTGGGAGATGGGACTTCAAATTCCCTTAACGCAGGGGATGCCACAGATGCCTATAGTGCAGGCATTTACATGGATGGTGCTGCGACCTTGCACATTTTGGGGAGCGGTGCTACCTTGACGGCAACCGGCGGCACAGCCATGAGTGAGGATACATCAAGCTATGGCATCTATGGCGATGAGATTTTCGTTGACGGTGGCACGCTAACCGCCGTCAACAGCACAGCGGAAATAAATAATGCTTCCATAAACGCTAATGCCGTTACCGTAACCGACGGTAGTCTGGTCGCACAGGGCTACAAGTACGGTATCGTGTGTGGTGACCTAACCGTCAGTGGCAGTGGCACTGTAACGGCAACAGCTGCCGTCGATGGGATTCACGTCAAAGACACACTCACGGTCAGTGAAAACGGAAATGTGACCGGCGAGGCAACCGGCAGCGCCTCCGGTCTTTACAGCACGGGCATCCAAGCCAAGGAATTTATACTTAATGATAAGGCTATCGTCACCGGCATAGGTGGAGCTGTGAGTGGTGAATATGCATCAAGCTACGGTATCTATGCAGAAAACAACGGTATCACTGTAAACGGAGGTACACTTTTTGGTCGGGGCGGAAATGCCACAGGTACAAACAGTAATAGCTATGGTGTGCATTTGTCCTTCTTAAGCAAGCCCACAATTAGGGGCGGTGTCATTATCGGCATTGCAGGTACAGGTGTGGACACCTCTGCAGGACTTTCTGCAAAGTCCCAAGATAGCAATACCGTGCTGTATGTCAGCCAAAATAGTGACGGCACAGAGCTAACTGCGCTACCTTCGGGGAAAGAAGTAACCGACTATCCTTATGCTGTCAACTATATCCCCGAGGCCACCGATAGTGCCTTTTTCCGAGATGGGGTAAGGCTGAGTGCAAACAGCAATTCCATTAAAATCCCCACTGAAAATTCAAGCACCATACGCTATCAATTTAAAATCCTTGATCAGCTTAATATACCAATGAACACCTCTGTCACATGGGGTCAAGGTGGAACCATGCCAACCGGTGTATCGGCGGGTGTAGCCAATGCAAGCGGAATTCCTATCACTGTGGCATCCACTGCTACCACAGGTAGCTTTGGCTTAATCGCCACAACAGGAGAAGGAACAGATGAAACCCGCGCCACCTTAACAGTCAATATCGTGGATAAGGTCGATGTGTCAAGCGACATCTCCTTTGAAAACGGCTCTGGCACCTACACAGGCAGTGGGCTGACCCACGAAACCGCCGTCTTTAACGGCACAGAAAGCGGAACAGGTTCATTTACCTACACCTATGCTGTCCCTATAGACTCCACAGGTGACTTAGATACAAATGGCAAACCGCTGGGTGCAGGAGCATATAACGTTACCGCTGTCTATGAGGACGATACTCAAAGGGGCGAGGCGACAGCTACCTTTACTGTCAATAAGGCAACCCCTGTAATCACAGGTGTCAGGGCGGTGAATACGACTGTCTATCCGACCTCGTATGTGGTGCTAAACCACACCGACAGCCATGTAGGAAGATTGACGCTGGACGATGGGCAAGCGCTCACCGTGGGCACAAAGGACTATAACTGGACCTTTACCCCCACGGATGCGGAAAATTACAACAATGCAACAGGCACGATATCTATCACCGTGGTGGAGGACAACATTGTCAGCCTAACCGTCACCACACCACCGAGCAAAACCACCTATCGGCACGGCGAAACCCTTGACAAAACAGGGCTTGTGCTTACCGCAACCCTTACAAGCGGTTCCACTGTGAGAGTGGGACATAACGACATGAGCGTGACCTACCAAAACGGCAATGCGTTTGTGGCAGGTGATACCTCAGTCACCCTTGGCTACGGTGGCTTGACCGCTACCCAAGCGGTGACAGTGAACAAGGTGGATTACACAGGCATCAAAGCAGTATCCACCACCGTACTTTCCGCAGGGCAAAGTGCAACATTGACGCTCCCTAACTTGCCCGACGGTGCATACTATGTCTCAGCGTCTGACGGCGGAGGAGCCATCACTATGACGGATATTGCCCTCGGAGTGGAAAGCTCCGGTGCCGAATTTCTCGTCTATACTGCCCCTGCAAGCACAGCGGGGCAAACAGGCACAATCACAATCACCGTCACAGGGGCGACATACTATAATGATTATACTGTTACCGTAACGGTGACCTCCACCGACAAAACTCCACAAGACATTTCCTATGCTGTGGGAGCTGTCAGCAAAACCTATGGAGAGATATATACCAATGAGCTCACCAAAACCACAGTAAACGGCGATATTACCTATGCAAGTGACGATACAGCCGTTGCAACGGTAAACAGAAGCACAGGTGAGGTGACCCTCAAAGGTGCAGGCACTGCCACCATTACCGCAACCGCCCAAGAAACCGCTACCCACGCAGAGGCAGCAGCAAGCTATACGATAACGGTGGCGAAAAGAGCAATACTTGTAAAGCCTAGGGATTTCACCATTAAATCCAATGAGAATATGCCGACCTTTGACTGGAGCATATTTGGCATAGCAGTAAATGATAATCTTGTTCCAACCAATCCCGATGCCATTGCTATGCAGGCACAGGAAAATGGCGTACCGCTAACCACTGTCAAGGTAGGTACGTTTGATATTGTCTTTACCACCGCACCAACCTTTGCAGAGGCAGTGAATAACAATTATAACATCACAATCGGCACAGGCACACTGACTGTAACACAATATAACTCTGGTGGCGGCGGCTCCGGTGGCGGTGGCTCCACAGGCGGCGGCAGTAACACCACAGTAACCACGCCTCCGTCGACAACCGAAAATCCGAATCCACCTACCGAGGTAATTGTGGCGGTAAAGCCTGCTGTTTCCGGCGACACGGTAAGCGCGGATGTATCTGAAAAGACCGTGGATAACGCCATCACAAAGGCACAGGCAGAAGCGAAGAAACACGGCACAAGCGAAAATGGTATTATGGTGGAAATCAAGGTGGACACTAAGAATACCAAAGCAGAAAACATTACCACAGGCCTGCCGAAAGAAAGCGTAGACGCTCTTGTGAAGGCAGGTGCAAAGGAGCTTCGTATCACAAGTGAAATTGCCGACATCAGCTTGAATTTGGATACCCTAAAGGAAATTCAAAAGCAAGTTGGAGCAGATGTAAAGGTTACAGCGAAAAAGGTGGATAACAACACACTTTCTTCTGAAGCAAAGAAAATCGTAGGCAATCGCCCTGTGTATGATTTTGCTATCACAGGAACAAACGGTAAAAAGGTAACGGACTTTGGCAGCGGCAGTGTTTCCGTTTCTATTCCTTACACCTTGGGAGCAAACGAAAATGCCGCAAATGTAGTGGCTTATTACATTGACAGCAACGGCAATATAACCGAAATGCCAAACTCAGTTTATGACCCTGTAACCAAAACCCTCAGCTTCGTCACCGACCACTTCTCGAGATTTGCGGTTGGCTACAAGGCGATCAATGTCAAATTTACAGACATTACAAACCACTGGGCAAAAGACAGCATTGAATTTGTAGCCGCCCGTGGATTGCTGAAAGGAACAGGCGATAACAAATTCTCGCCTAACACCTCTATGACGAGAGGAATGTTTGTCACCGCCCTCGGCAGACTAGCTGAAATTGATCCTGCGAAGTATACAAAGAGCAGCTTCACCGATGTAAAAGCAGATGCGTACTATATGCCGTATGTGGAATGGGCAAGCAAAAATGGCATTGTAAACGGCATTGGCGATGGAAAGTTTGCACCTGAGCAAAGCATTACCCGTGAACAAATGGCTGTGATTATGGCAAACTACGCAAAGGCAATCGGCTTTGAACTTTCAAAGGTTCATGCTGAAAACATCTTTGCGGACAGTGCTAAAATCAGCAGCTACGCAAAGGATGCAGTAAAAGCTATGCAGATGGCTGGCGTCCTTGCAGGCAAAAACGGCAATAAGTTTGACCCACAGGGTACAGCTACCAGAGCAGAAGTTAGTGCCGTCCTCAAGTGCGTTTTGTAGAACGTGCCATCACTATCTGCGATTAAACATTAACAAACGGCAGTGCCGGTGCTTGAAAATCTCAAGCTACCGACACTGCCGTTTCCTTTAAAACCTTTTCATAATCTCCGTATATTCAAAATCAGAAAGCTCGCCTCTCTGGTTTTGCTTCCCCTGATTTCTTTTGCTTGGATGAAATGAAGAGAGGGTGTGACATAAGTTAATCACAGACTTCACATGTCCATATTGATTAAGTAAACATGATATAGTAATATTATATGTAAAAATAAAATTCCTAGTGGTAGTGATTGTATGCTTATATAGGGTGAAAAAATAAAGTGTTTTTAATTAGTATGAGGTGAAGTACGTGAAAGAGGCATATTTGCAAAATTATCTTATAGAAAACTATATACTTATTGCAATGGTAGTGGGTACATACTTTGTTGTTTCCATGAAATCGGCAGTAGATATATTAATAAAAAAACGAATGGTTATAAATATGACATTGCTTTTGATTCTGTCTATAGCGGAGTTCTATATGAATTATCTTAAGGAGCAAGCTATGGTGGGATTGCCGCTCATCATAACAGGTATAACCTATTACGCTCTAAAACCTTTGGTTATGGCTTCAGTCATAAATATGGTGGAACCAAAAAATAAATTAATCTATGTTCCCGCCATAGTGAATTTCCTTTTTTACTGTGGTGCATTTTTTAAAAATAGTGTATTTTATTTTGGACCCGATGGAAGACTTGAGCTTGGACTTGTGGGATATGCCTTTATTGTTACGGACTGGGTATATTGGATTATATTCCTTCTTATATTGAATATGAAATTTTACAGAAAAGCAGATGTAAATCGTCTTAGCGTCTTCTTCTGTATAGCCTGGCTGATGACTGCAAATATTATGGAATCAATGGGGATGCGAACAGGGATATTGACTGAAACCTATGCCGTAGCCTTTTTGTTTTATTACCTTGTAATACATGTATATATATCACAGCAGGTAAATGAGGAAAAGGAAATAAAGCTGAGGGAGCAAAGAGTATCATTGATGCTTTCACAGATACAGCCTCACTTCTTATACAATACATTGAATACTATCACTGCTCTTTGCCGGGCAAATCCGAAGCTTGCAGAGGAAACTACTATAAAATTTTCCAGGTATCTTAGGGAAAATATGTATAGCATGGGTGAAAATGACACACATCCTTTTTCTCAGGAGCTGGAGCATACAAATATTTATCTTGATATAGAAAAACTGAGATTTAGGGATCGGGTAAAGGTAGAATATGATATAAAATCAGATGATTTTAATATGCCAATCTTGACGTTACAGCCAATTGTAGAAAATGCAGTCAAGCACGGAATCTGCAAAAAGCTTGAGGGAGGAACAATAAAGATTTCTACAGAGAAAAAGGGAAGGGATCACATCATAACAATTGCAGATAATGGAATAGGTTTTGAAATAGATAAGGCATTAAATGATGGAAGACCTCATGTTGGCATACAGAATGTAAATGAACGGCTAAAAAGTACGGTTAAGGCAGAAATGGAAATTACAAGTCTCATAGGAATTGGAACAACTGTAAAAATTATTATTCCTGGGGAAAGAAAAAATATAAGACTGGAAAGTGGTGAACGACGTGAAATACTTAGTATTGGACGATGAGATAATTGCAGCAGAGTATCTTGCAGCATTAATATGTGAAGTTGATGAAAAAGCAGAAGTTGTAACTGCAAATAATCCTATTCAGTCACTGGAGCTTGCCAGGCAACAACAGTTTCATGTGTTCTTTATTGATATACAAATGCCGGGATTAAATGGCATAGAGCTTGCCAACAAGCTTAAGAAATCTTACCCTAAGACCAACTTCATATTTGTGACTGGTTATTCGGATCATATGGGGGAGGCCTTCAGACTGGATGCGAGTGACTATATCATGAAGCCTGCAAATGTGAAGCAGATACGTCATGCACTCGAAAATCTTAGATATTCCTCTCAGGAGAATCCAGTAGGGAAAAAGGAACAGAGAATACAAATAACTTGCTTTGGAAATTTTGAGATACTTATAGATGGAAAACCTGTAAAATTTAAATTTGATAAGACAAAGGAACTTCTGGCATATCTTGTTCACAGAAAGGGAACAAGATGTACTTCAAAGGAAGTAATTGCAACTCTATGGGAGGAAGATGGTCATGATTCGTACTACAGGATGCTGAAAAAAGACTTGCAGGATGTGTTAAACCAGCTTGGATGTGGAGAAATAATATATAGTGAAAGAGGCCAGATTGGACTGTCCAGCTTAGAATGCATCCAGTGTGACTACTTTAAATGGGTAGAAAACAGCGTAGAGGGTAGAAAGCTTTATCATGGCGAGTATATGGCTCAGTATTCTTGGGCTGAAGAGGTTAACGCTCTCATCGAAATTGAGAAATATCTAAAATAACTATTTTAAATAATATAAAAAAAATTGTCGAATATTCATATTTATTGACACTTCCTTGACGGAGAGAATATTATGATGCAATTGTAATTATATTAATCATCATATTTTCGGAGGTGTTTTTATGAGCGAAAAAAACAAAACAGTCAGATTGCCTAACAAAGTGGAAGCTCTTATTCCAATTGTTTTTCTTCTGACTGTAATGATTACAAACTATGCACTTGGCTGGGGACAGGATCCTCATATTCCTGTAACTCTTGCATGTGCAGTTGCCATGATTATAGGAAAACTGTGCGGCTACAACTATAAGGAAATGCTTGCTGCAGGTCTTGAAGCGGTTAATCAGTCCCTTGAAGCAATCATTATCATTCTTCTTGTGGGATGCCTGATTGGTTCGTTTACTGCATGTGGAACTATCCCGGCGGTAGTCTATTATGGGCTAAAGCTACTTACACCGGCTGTATTCCTTCCATTTGTAACAATTCTTTGTGCAGCTGTAGGTATTGCACTTGGATCAGCATGGACAGTAACCGCAACTCTTGGTATTGCATTTATGGCTATAGGTACAACAATGGGACTAAATCCAGCACTTATTGCAGGTGCTATTATTTCAGGTGCATGTTGCGGCGATAAATTCTCACCACTTTCAGACTCAACAAATCTGGCTGCTGGTTCTGCACAGACTGGACTTTTTGATCATGTAGGAGCTATGGTAACTACAACTTTCCCAAGTTTAGTTATTGCAACATGTATATTTGCATTTTTCTCATTTTCAAAGGTTCAGAACTATGACCCTACTCTTGCAAATGAGTTATCAGCTGCAATCATTGACCACTATACATATATGAGTCCAATTCTTCTTATTCCTATTTTACTGATTATAGTAGTAGCAGTAATAAAGATGCCAGCTATTCCTTCAGTTGTACTTCTTGCCTTGGTTGGATGTGTATTTGCTTTAATTTTCCAGGGCGCTGGAATCTCTGACTGCATCACAATGCTACACTATGGATATGCAGCTGAATCAGAAAATGCACTGTTTACAAAGCTTGTAAACAGAGGTGGTATGGATAGTATGCTTTGGACTAACAATCTTGTAATCGTTGCGGTTGCTTTCGGTGGTATACTTCAGAAGATTGGTTCAGTAGAATCACTTCTTGGTGGACTTATTAAGAAGGTTAAGACTCCATTCCAGTTAGTTGTTGTTACCATTCTGACTTCAATGTTCTGTATAACAACTATGTGCGACCAGTACTTAGGATTAATCATTCCTTCATCAATGTATAAGAAAAACTTTGACGAAATGGGTCTTGGTAGAGACATGCTGTCAAGATCACTTGAAGACGGTGGTACTTTATGGTCACCACTTATCCCTTGGTCGTCTTGTGGTGCATACCACTCAGCAGTACTTGGAGTTCCAACACTGTCATACTTGCCATATTGTTTCATGAATATAATCAACCCGATTTATGCGATTGTTACTGCAAGCTGGGGTGGAAATATTTTATATGCTGACGGATCAAGAACGAATATGTTTGGTAAGCTAAAAAAGGGTCATGGACCTGCTGGTGCACCTGAAGAAGCACATGAAACGGCTATGAAGGCTCTTGCAGAAAGAAGAACTGCTGGAATATATAAGAGCCTATATGACAAAGCTAGCTAATATAAGAGAGGAGATACTATGGAATATTACGGAATCATGCCAGAACGAAAACTGTGGGTAAAGGTGGCAGTTATCATATTTGGAGCTTATGCTGTTTATAACGCAGCTGTAAATCATGACTGGTTTTACCTGCCATTTGGAATTATCATGATTCTTGCTACTTTTTCTGACAGAAAACATGTGATTTCACAAGAAGGAGTGGATATTCTGTACACTGTCTGTGGAGTCCAGTTTCATAATATGTGGGACTGGACCGAAATAAACACCATTCATACAGATTCAATCAAATCCAGACCAAATGTGGAACTTCATATTGGTAAGGATGTGGTATCTAGAAGGTTTATTTTATCAGTGAATGATGCCGGCGAAGCAATGGAGATTGCAGGCAGAATGAATTCAAAGATTTATATCGCAGAAGTGAATCACAAATAGATAAGTCTTCTAAGGACCAAGGTAACAAAAAACGAATAATAACTGCAAGATTTATATTTTGTAATCTTGCAGTTATTTTTTTAGTAAAAACATAAAGAGAGATTAAAATATAAAAAAATAAATTATAAAATGCTACACAATTTAATGAACTATGATATTATGAGAAATATATTGGAAAGATATAGTGAATATATAAAAATTATATTGGATAAGGGGATATGATGAAAAAACAAACATTATTTTATATTGGATGGGACACTATTTTTCTTTTTATGATATTTCTTAGTGTGTTTTATGAGAAATATTGTAAAAAATCTTTTCTTAGATATCAGTATCCGATAATTTTACAGTTCTGGATTATTTCCGTCTTCTTTGTAATAGTAGGGATTTGGATTTCGGTATTAATGTTTAAGGGAAACAAATTTAATGTTAATAAAAAAACAGCAGTTCTTGAAGGTATTCTTGTTGGGATTCCAGCATTCTGTTTAGCGACATGTATGGTGTTGCCTTTTAGCTTAATGGAAATAAGCTGGAATTCATTCCCATTTCCTCCGTTCTATTCTTATCTAATTTCAACTAAGGTACCGATGCAATTAGGAGGAATTCTTTTTGGTTATGAAATATTTATTTTTATTGCAAGAATGATTGATATTCGAAGAACGAAAAAAGAGAAAGAACCAAATAAAATTACTAAAGAAGTTTAACCAATTAGGATATCTTCCATTCTGTAATATTAAATGAAAAATGGAGCATAATAAGTAATGGAAAAGAAATCAGAAAGGAAGGTGCGATATGGAGGGCGATTTTTATTTATAACTGCTTTTGTGTGAAGTTTTAAACAGATCGGCAACTAACGTTTTAATTAAAGATTTAAATTTGTATCTAAATTGGAATATTTGATTTCTTTACCTTTTAATTAAGAGCACCATGACGGTGCTCTTTTTATTTGTAGAAAATATAATTTAATTTTTAAGATTTATCTATTGTTCACATACTTATAGATTTAGGCGGTGATAAAAAAATACTGTTGCTGTTAGGTGCAATTTGTATTAATAAAAGGCAAACCAATTTCTGGTTTGCCTTTTATCATGTTAAATTACTTTTGGAAACTTCCACAATCCGTGCATTGAACAGTATCTGCGCTTGCAGAACTCTTAACTACATTAATCTTATCCAATGTGCAATAATTGTCGTCTTGGCAGTGGAATTTACATTCCGATACGGAACAACCGATACTTGCATTATGATTCATTTTTTTCTTTCTCCTTTCATATTAAAAGCTTTTTGCAACATTATTATTTTGCACATATTAAAATAAAGAATACAGGTAAATTTTTATGATATATAAGGCAAAAAATTTTAAAATTGGTTAAAATAACTCATATCAATGAAATATAAAAATCCAATTGATTATGAAATAAAGGATGGAAAAAATGTTTAAATTTCAAAAAACAATATATATAATTTTGCATTTAATTATATTATTTTCACTCGGTTTTGCTTTGATGATTTATACCTCATTAAATAAAAATGTTCCTTGGTATGATGCCTACGGTATGCAATTTTTATCCATTTTCATTATTTGTGTTCCTATATTACTTGTTGTGGGTATCGCACTTCAGATTTTAAATACAAAGTATCGAATCATAAAAAGCGATTTATTGCTCCCTTTTTATTCTTCGGCAGGAATTGCAATACCGATTCTTATTGATGAAGGCTTAAATGATACGACATTAACGGTAGGTATTATATGTTGTTTTAGTTCAATCATTCTCACAATAGCCTTTGCAATCAATCAGTTTAGAAAGGATAAATATCATGAAGCTTACTAAAATTCAAATTTTAACCTTAATTTTTTTAGTTTTTTATGTAATTTGGGAAATTAATGTTGATAAATGGTTGACAACCATACTTGGACCTATTATTCGAATTGATTTAATTTTTGTCTATCCAATTTTGATTGTATTAATTAGTATTTCCATTTATCAAATGGAAAAGAAGAGTCACAAGTAATTTTTTAAGGTATGTTTTGAACAATTTAAAATGGGTAAACTATAATTAGTTTATAAAATTAAGAACAAAGGGAAAGGATTGGTGAACATATGGCAGTTTATGTTTGTGAAGTTTGCGGTTGGGAATATGATGAAGAAGCCGGCTACGAAGAAGGAGGCATTGCACCTGGAACGAAATGGGAAGATGTTCCGGAAGAATTCGAATGTCCACTGTGTGGCGTAGGAAAAGATCAATTTGAAGAAAAATAATAAATGATTATAAGAACAAAAGCACCGAAACGTTTGATGAAAATCCACGGTTTCGGTGCTTTTGTTTCGAATAGAAGGAAAATGAATATTATAATTCATAATCGGTTCTGCGTATTGGTAAGTCATTGTTAACTTCTTTTGTAAGAAGCAACTGATGTAAATCAATAACGCCATTATTAAAGGAAGCTGCACATGCGCATAGATAAAGTTCCCACATTCGTGCAAAGGAATCAGAATATTGTGCCATAACTTGGGGCTTTACTTTTTCAAAATTTTGATACCAGCAAAGAAGGGTTTTGACATAGTGACGGCGAAGGCTTTCCACATCTACGGTATAAAAGTTGTAGTCACCACATATTTTTAATATCTCTCGGAGACTGGGTATAACGCCTCCTGGGAAAATATATTTCTTCATCCATGGATCGCCGGGATTTTCTCTTAAAGCACTGATATATTGTAGTAAAAAAACACCTTTTGGTTTTAAAATGGAATCGACATTTTCAAAAAATAAATCATAATTGTCACGACCGACATGTTCAAGCATACCGATACTTACCACTCGATCAAATTGGTATCTTGAGCGTCGCAGCTTTCGATAATCCATACATCGAACTTCAAGCTGATCTTCTAAATGCTCTTCTTCAATTTTTTGCTGAAACGTTCGATATTGTTCTTCGCTTAACGTGATGCCTAATCCTTGAATTCCATATTTCTTAGCCGCTTCAATTAAAAGATATCCCCAGCCGCACCCAATATCTAAGAGTGTCATGCCTTTTTTTAATTGAAGCTTTTTTAATATCTTATCTACCTTATTTACTTGTGCTTGATAAAGGGTATCATCATCGTTTTTAAAGTAACCGCAAGAATAATTTAATGTTTCATCCAACCATAGCTGATAGAAGTCATTTCCGATATCATAATGAGAGCAGACTTCTTTCTTCTGGTCTTTTTCTCTTGTGGATGTATGCAAAATCGTGTCAAGTGCTTTCGAGTTGACAGAGAATTTATCAATATGACTAAGTACAACGTTTAAAGCGGTAAATAAATCACCTTCTATTTCAATATCACGGCGCATGTATGCTTCACCTAACGCTAAGGAAGTACTTTTTATGAGCTCTTTTTTAGAAATTGGTTTATGGATGGTTGTAGAAAAAACGGGTTCTCCTTTACCAACGGTAAATGCATCTTCCCCCATAAATTGTACTTGAAAGGGTACCTGATCCCATTGATTAAGAAGTCTTTTGAGAGCAATTTTTTCAAAAATCATAAGAAGCTTTCCTCCTGAAACATACTAACAATACTATCATTTAGGATGGACGAATTCTGGTGCAATTATGCAGTAATTCTATGTCTTGAATAAAGTCATTTTATGGTGTAAGATAACACTGAAAGAGAGGGAATTTCATGAATCGTAAGGAATTTATCAAACAGCTCGATGAACGTGTGAAATTAATAAGAACCGAATATGATTTTAATCAAGAACAAATGGCACATATATTGGGTATTTCAAAAAAAACACTCGTTGAAATTGAAAAGGGTCGGTCTTCTTTAGGATGGACGGGAGCAGTAGCAGTTTGCACACTTTTCTCTAAAAGCGAGATTCTTTCCGGTATCTTTGGTGGAGATCCTACCGACATGATTATAGCAATTGCTTTTGAAGATAATGAACCCAAATATCCGAAAACAATGGGTGGAAAAGTATGGTGGCGCATTATTGAAGAACAAAATGGATATAAACTTCAACAAAATATAGTATCTCAGCATTATCGAATATTAAACCAAGAGGATGAAAGATTACGAGCGTCATTTGATTTTGAACTGATTAAAAAGCAATTTGAAGAATTGCAATAAAGGAATATAAAATTGACAAAATAGTTACTTATAGTGTAATATTACACTATAAGTAACTATTTTTTTATGTTTAAAATTTTTTATATAGAAAGCAGGAGGCAAGAACTTTCCCTTATCCTTGAATGTTCAGCAAACATAATGTTTTCTATTTTTATTAAAACTGTGTAGAAAGAGGTATTGATATGAAGAAAAAAGGAGTATTAATCATACATGGTTTTGTTGGGAATCCCAATGAAGTCAGTTTTCTATCCGAACGTTTAGAAAAACAAGGATATATTATAAGTGTTCCCTTATTGCCAGGTCACGGACAGGGGAATAAACCACTTCAAAAAGTCAAAGCAACAGAATGGATCAATGCAGTGGAAAAAGCCTATTTGGAACTTGAGAAAAGTTGTGATTGTGTTTTTGTCGTCGGTTTTTCTATGGGGGGTCTATTAGCTGCACATCTTTGGAATTTTAAAATGACGGGGTTGGTTACGGTAAACACACCGGTTTATTATTGGAATTTAAAACAAATAATTTTTAATCTTACATCTGATTATACAAAATACTCATTAAAATATTTGAACAGTGGAAAGGGAAAACCGTTGAATGCCATGGCACAATTTCAAAAGTTATTGTTTTTTACAATACCTGTTTTTAAAAGACTAAATTGCAATACGCTTGTATTGCAGGCGGCAGATGATGATACTGTAGTTCCAAAGAGCTCAGATTATATATTTTCCAGAATTACGGGAGAAAAACATTTAATTAAGCTGGCAAAAGGCGGACACCAAATTTTTCAAAGTGAGAGAGCACAAGAAGCTTCGCTGATTATTGAAAGATATTTTGAGAATTTATCTTAACTCCAATGTTATTAACAAAAGACATAGAGGATAGAAAAGTACGACATATTTAAAAAAATTGTTTGTTTTCTTTTTGTACATTTCGAAGTAATCTAAAATAGAACAACACGTTGTTGGGTATGATAGGATAAACTTTAACAGAAGGGAACCAGGAATATGGATGACAGTATTATCCTCGAAGGTGTTAATAAAATTTATGGAGCCAAGCAAGTACTGAAAGATGTATCTTTTTCGGTACCAAGAGGAGCAATTTATGGACTTTTAGGGCCATCCGGATGTGGTAAAACGACAACCGTTAAGATTGTTGCGGGTATTTCGGAAGCTACCTATGGAAAGGCTTATGTACTGAATCAAACCATGCCGAACCTTACCTTAATGAATAAAATCGGTTACATGGCACAATCCGATGCCTTATATGGAGATCTGACTGCAAAGGAAAATCTCGAGTTTTTTGGATCATTATATGGACTAAATAGAACATTTCTTTCCAAAAGAATATTAGAAGTGATGAATTTGGTAAATTTGACAGAGGAAGTTAATCGAAAGGTTGCTTTGTTTTCGGGAGGAATGAAACGAAGACTTTCCTTAGCGATGACTATTTTGCATGAACCTGAGATTTTAATTTTAGATGAACCTACGGTTGGGATTGACCCTTTACTACGTAAGGATATATGGGAAGAACTTTATTCTATGACCAAAAACGGTGTGACAATTTTGGTGACAACACATGTGATGGATGAAGCGGAAAAATGTACACATCTCTCTATGATGCGAGATGGAAGACTGATTGCGAGTGGTACTCCAATCGAAATTCAGAACAGTGTAGGGGTTTCCAAATTAGAAGATGCGTTTTTGATCTATGGCAAAGCATCAAGGGAGAATCAAGATGAAGGTTAGAGCACTGGCGAAAAGGATTTTAATTCAAATTAAAAACGATAAAAGAACATTGGCACTGATGTTAATCGCTCCATTATTGATTTTGACGTTACTTTATTTTGTATTTGAAGGTACAGTATCGGGCTTGTCTGTTGGCATCATAAATGCACCAATTCATTATGAGAATACATTATATGAAAATAATATAAAAACCATAAGGTATTACAATGAGGAGGAGGCTTTTAAAGCATTAGATAAAGGCGAAGTTATTGCGGTTGTGTCGATGCGCTCAGGCAAGCTACATGCATGGCTGGATGGGAGCAACTCTGTAGATGCCAATACGGCAAGACAAGCAATTGAAATGGCACAAAGAGGATATAACATGATTCGAAAGGATTTGACTATGGACGTAACTTATGTTTACGGGCAAGAGGATTTATCCTTATTTGATAATTTTGCGGCTATTTTGATGTCATTTTTAGTATTCTTTTTTGTATTTCTTATTACCGGAATTTCTTTTTTAAAGGAACGAACGACTGGAACATTAGAGAAAATTCTTTCCACTCCTATTAAAAGATGGGAAGTCGTGGTTGGTTATGTATTAGGTTTTGGAGCAGTTAATGTAGTGCAATCAGCCATTATATCGTTTTATTTAGTGTATGTATTAAATGTTATGATGGTTGGATCAGTATGGCTGGTGCTTTTAACGACTTTAGTCACAGCTATTGCAGCGTTAACACTTGGAATCTTGCTTTCTACAGCTGCAAATTCGGAATTTCAAATGATACAATTCATTCCAATTGTTATTGTACCTCAGGTTTTCTTTGGTGGACTATTTCAATTATCATCCGGTTGGGAAGCCTTCGGGCATTTGATGCCGCTATATTATTCGGCACATGCATTGGAAGAAATTATGATGAAGGGAAGCGGTTTGGATCGTATTTATCCAGACTTATTAATTTTAATTGTATT
>JAYFPL010000012.1:0-8094 GCA_034927775.1 Anaerovorax sp.
TAGATTTCCTTCAGTTTACTGATAAGACCCGTGAGAGACTATCACGTTGATAGGTCGGAGGTGTAAGTATGGCAACATATTCAGCTGACCGATACTAATAGGTCGAACGCTTGACCAATGGTTTCAAGTAAGAAGTAAAAAAGATTACATTGTTTGGTTTTGAGGGTACTAACCTTCAAAAAAATCTGGTGACTATAGCAAGGAGGTCACACCTGTTGCCATATCGAACACAGTAGTTAAGCTCCTTTGCGCTGATGGTACTTGGCGGGCAGCTGCCTGGGAGAGTAGGACGTTGCCAGTTTTACAAAAAGAAGAAGTTATCTTTTGATAGCTTCTTTTTTTTATATTTTTATTTATTGACTATTTGGTTTACTTGGAGTAAACTTAAATTATGGTCTATTCTAGATAAACTAAAAAGGAGGCAATGAATTTGACTGAATATAAATTAGCAGAGATAGAAAGTAAATTTGTTGAGATAATATGGGAAAATGAACCGATATATTCAGGTGATTTAGTAAAACTCTGTAATAAAGAGTTAAATTGGAAAAAGTCAACAACATATACAGTTTTAAGAAAATTATGTCAGCGAGGGATATTACAAAATAATGATGCGCTTGTGACATCTTTGATTAAAAAAGATGAATTTTATTCCTTACAAAGCAAACAGTTTGTAGATGAGACATTTAACGGATCTTTACCTAAGTTTGTCGCAGCATTTACCAGAAGTACAAAATTAAATGAAAAGGAAATTAAAGATTTATTAAAGTTAATTAATGAACACAAAGAGGTATAAAAATGGATCAATTATTTCTTCAAATTTTAAATATGAGTATCACATCTTCCTATGTTATATTGTTTGTTATCGTTGTTCGTAGGTTACTTAAAAAAGCGCCTAAAATTTTTTCCTATGTGCTGTGGTCTGCAGTACTTTTTCGTCTTATATGCCCATTTTCCTTTGAGAGCATTTTTAGTCTGACGTTTGTGAATACACAAACATTGTCCTCGGATATTATGTATTCACAAAAACCGCAAGTTCAAAGTGGCATTACAATGATTGATCAAGCAGCAAATCATTCCTTACCTGTACCTGTGGCAGAAGCAAGCATAAATCCTATACAAATTTGGATTTTTCTTGGTGAAATGGTATGGATATTTGGCATAGCATGTTTATTGCTTTATAATTTTTTTACTGTGTTTCGATTACATACTCAATTAGAGCGGGCAAGAATGATTTCGGAGTCTATTTACGAAATAAATGGTATTCAAACACCATTTGTGTTTGGGTTAATAAATCCTAAAATATATTTGCCGGTAGGTCTTACGGAAAATGAAAGAAAATATATTATAAAACATGAACAAACACATATCAAAAGGCTTGATCCTATTATAAAGCTCATTGCATTCTTATTACTTTGTATTCATTGGTTTAACCCATTTGTTTGGGTTGCATTTTTGCTTATGTGTGAAGATATGGAGCTTTCCTGTGATGAAAGTGTAATTCGACAGATGGGCAGCGAGATAAAAAAGGAATATTCCATTTCTCTTTTAACCCTGTCGGCAGGAAGACGGATGATTGGTGGTTTTCCTCTTTCCTTTGGAGAGAATAATATAAAAGGACGTGTTATGAATATTTTAAATTATAAAAAACCTGAATTCTGGGTTATGGTGGCTGCGTTAGTTGCTGTAGCAGGAGTTTGCATAGGACTTATGAGTAACCAACCACAAAAAAAATTAACAATTGAAGATTATGCAGACCAATTCATACAAGAAGAAATAAAAGGTTACGAAAATGCGGAATGGACAGAATTTAAAATTATAGAAAGTAAGATTACAAAGCTCGAAAAAATAGCATCGCTGGATGAGATCTTTTCTGATCCTATTGAAATATGGAGTCTTGAATATCGTTTGAAACCGGATGATATAAATAAGGTAATGCTTGCTGGCGGTATGAATGAAATTGATGGATGGATTACAGAGGACAGCAGTGCTGGTAAACCAATGTTGGTATTTTCTTATAAACATTCTCAACCACAGTATTTGGGTTGTATTTGGAGTGGGGAAAATGATTTAACTAAACTTTCTGGTCAGGAAACAGCACTTCGAATTTTTCTTGAAGGTTTGGAACTTTTGCCTCATGAAACATATAGTGGAAATCATATTCTTGTAAAATTTCCTCTCTCTACCGGAGAGACCTGTCAACTATTTCTATCTCAGCCAATTGTTCAAGGAGATTTAGGAATATGGTGCGTTGAGAGATGGATGGATGGAAACGGAAACATATATTATGAGACCCCGATGACAGACGGTCTAATTGAAGAATATTATAAGACGTTGCAACAACAATGTGACGAAGGGAATAAGCCATATCTCTTGGATCCGTTGCAGGTTGCACTGAATTATATAAATAAAGACCTTGGACAATATGTTTTCCTTGATGAGCTTGTTCCTCAATATTCTGCAAAGGTGGAGGATTTTCTAGAAACTCCTGAAAGCCATTTTATAGGGTATATTTCAGACTTTGAAATTGAGAAATATAGCAAACCTTCTTTCCATTTAGATCAGATTGAATGGCTAACGGAGGATGACTCTAAAAGACTGAATGAGTTGAACATAAATTCGGATGACCTGCCCAATGGATACTATATATATAATCCGAACAACTATCCGATGTTTTGTCAAGTAACAAATGAAACCCAATATTATATTATCAGATGGGAAGAAGAAATAACTCATAAATCTGTTTCTATGGAGGAGTTTGTCGAAAATTTGAAACATTATTCTGATTTTACACCTCCATTTCGAGTTGTTATGAAAGATGGTTATGTACAAAGCATTACTGAACAATATATACCATAAATTTTTTTAGCTCGTACTTTTATTTTATAACAATATGGTATTTAATCCATATGTTATGAATAAATTGTTGGTGGAGGTACGTGCAATGAGAAATGATGTGACAGTTAGAAAGAGTATTCAAAATGGATTAAAAAAACAACAGGAACCGAAAAGAGAAATTATTGTAAACGGATACGTCTATCCAAGTGTAGACCTGAACTTAATAAGAGAAATAAGTCCAGATCTTACAGCGATTAATTTATTCAGTTATGGAATTACTGAGGATGGGGATTTACTGCCACTGAATGATGATGAACTAGTCAGTGTCTTAAAAGAAAATCAAGTAGCACCTATTATGGTACTGACATCATTAACCGAACAAGGGACGTTTCGTACTGATTTACTGCAGATAATCCTGGATGATGAAAATTTGCAAGAAAAATTGATCAATAGAATTTTAGAAGAGATCCGTAACAAAGGATTAAATGGAGTTGATTTTGACTTTGAATATGTGGAATCAGGCTATAAAGATAAATATGCGGCATTTATTGAGAAAACAAGGAATCGGTTAAATGCAGAAGGATATATGGTAACTGCTGCTGTAGCCCCAAAGATTTCTGCAGATCAAAAAGGACTTCTCTATGAAGGGCATGATTATGCAGCGATTGGAAAAGCTGCCAATTTAATATTAGCTATGACGTATGAATGGGGATATACCTTTGGCCCTCCTATGGCAGTTGCACCCATTAATAAAGTTCGTGAGGTCTTAGACTATGCCGTTACGGAAATACCTCCTTCTAAACTTCTTATGGGAATTCCAAATTATGGTTATGATTGGACGCTACCTTATGTAAAAGGGGAATCCAAGGCTAGAATCCTTTCTAATGTGGATGCACAAGAATTGGCAAGGCAAAAAGGTGCCGAAATAAAATTTGATGCGCTTGCTCAGTCTCCTTATTTTAAGTATACAGATGAGCAGGGGCGTGAGCATGAAGTATGGTTTGAGGATGCAAGAAGCATTCAGGCAAAACTTAATTTAGTTAAGGAATATGACCTTGCAGGTGTTGCGTATTGGAACCTTACGTGGCCGTTTCCTGCAAATTGGGATGTTTTAGAAAATACCTATACTGTTACAAAAGTGGTATAATTTAAATGATATTTTCTATGCAGTAAATATGATATAAAAAGATGGTATTATGAAAATACCACCTGAATTAAAAACATATATAAAATGGTTCCGCCTAAAATACTAATAAGATTATTATGTTTCCATAAATGAACAAATCCGACAAATACGAAGTATAGAAACTCGTCAAGGCCAAAACGACACGAAGTGAGCGAAACATATATTAACAAAGAGATGATGAGCATTGCCATAACGGCTGGTGGGAGTGCTTGCCCAATATAATCAATGGCTTTTGGTGTCCCTTTTGTGAATAAGAAAAATGGTGTTGCGCGTTGTCCCATTATGACGGCTGACATAACTACGATCATAAGAAAAGCATATCCTGGTGAAATCGACATTAGGACACCTCCTGTTCCATTTGTATTGTTTCTTTTTCATCTTTTAATGGTTGGAATACCAATCTTTTTTGTATTGGTGTTCGACCGATAAAAAGTAATATTAAAATGAACAGCATCGCTGGTAAAGCTAAATTTTCTCCCCCAAAAATAAATAATGCGAGTAAAGTAGCTGCAATGCCTAAAAGTGCCGGAATGTGCGTTGGATAATCTCTCCATTGATCAAGAAAAATAACTAAGAATAGTGCAGTCATAGCAAAATCCATCCCTGCGGAATTAAAGGTAATCAAAGAACCAGCCAAAGCACCTATAATAGAGCCGACAATCCAATAGCTATGGTTTAAGGCAGCGATGCATAGAATAAATTTATCTTCATCGACACCTTTGGGTGCCTTTACAGAGCAAAGTAAGGAGTAGGTTTCATCCGTCAATGCAAAAATCATGTAATATTTTTTCCAACCCATTTTACTAAATCGTTCAATGAAGGATAGACCATAGAACATATAACGTACATTGACAAGAAATGACATCATAGCGACTTCAACGAGTCCAAGACCGGTTGCCATCATTCCGACAGCAAGATATTGCATGGATCCGGAGAAAATAACAAGGCTCATAAAAAACGCCCAAAGAGCATTGTAGCCTGCGTTTTCTAAAAGCAATCCAAAAGGAATGCCAATAGACAAATATCCTAATAAAATTGGAATGGTATGAGGGAATGCTGCCCTTATTGCTTTTTTCATTTTATTTTAACCTTCTTTATAATTTTATGATTCCAGTGTCATTATAGCCTTAATAGATTTTAGAAACAAGTAGGTAGAACATTTGCGTAATTTTCTGTAAATTTAAAAAAATTATATTTAGCATTTTTATATATAAAGAAAGAATAGATAGTTAATAAGTATCTATTCTTTTTGTGAGCCCAAAGAGACTTAAACTTCCAACCTTTGCACTTCATTTCAGTTCGATAGTATTGTAACTTTAAATTTAAAATGATATGATTTGCTCATAAAAAGGTGTTTCAAAAGGAGCGGTATTAAAATGATTGGTTTGGACACTAAATATCAACTTCGGTTATTTTCTTTTTTTGATTATAGGGGGGTAGAAGAACGCATAAATGCAATGTATGCAAGGGGTTGGGAAATTCAAAGTATTGGTGCATGGCTTTGGAAATATAAAAAAATAAAACCTGTAAATAAAAAATTTAGTGTGTGTTTTTACAACGATGGTTTAGAGTGGAGTGAACAAGGTTGGAAAAAGATCTTAGAATGGAAGAAAATGCAGATTTTTTCTACTGAAGAAGATAAAGCGATACCACTAGAAATTGATGAAATTGTTAGAATGGAAAGTATGTGTAGTGCTGTAGAAAAAACTTTTATTCCAGCTTGGAAAATAGCTTTTGTTGTCATGATAATACTTACTACAAATTATGGAATAAAGTATTTTACCAATTCTCCATACTGTGACGAAGGCACTATTTGGATTTTTATACTTTCTGTATGTGGAGTTATTTTAGCAGGATTTTCACTTTTTGGATATATGTTTTGGGTAAAAAAATCTAAAGAAAGAATAGATAATGGAGGGTGTTGTATTAGTTCCAGATGGTATCGCAATTTACAGAACATATTATTAGTTGGATTTTTTGCTTTAGCGATTGGATATTTAGTAAGTATTTGATATTGTAAGTGTTCTTGGATTAATAATAAGCCTATCCATTACTTTTTATTGTTTGACTTATAATAATGTATCGCACAACATAGACACATAATGATAAACATAAAAAAGAAAGCACTATAACTATTAATTATATGTCTAAAGTAATTACCAATAAATAAAGTTCCATACCAGATTATTATACTGTATGTATATCCATCAAAATTTGGTATAGATACCAATAATATAGCATAAATCAGAGAAGGCGCACCACATAACAAATATACTATTTTAAATACTCTTAACCATTTGTCTAATTCAAAATCACCACAGATAAAAGTAAAAATTAGCGATAAAACAATACATATCACAATACCACCTAATGATATTAGTAAAAATGTTCTGAGGTTAGGGAGCATTTCGGTTCGTTTCTGCATATTAAATATCTCCTTTGTGGTTTATATGTTTAAATAATAACAATAATTAAAATTAAAATCAACAATGGGCTGTCCCAAAAGTATCAATACTTACGAAATGATAGCCCACTCTTATTATTTAAAATAATTAAAATTATTTTTTCTGTTAGTGATAAAAATTGATTATAAAAAATTATAAAAAGAATTTAAAGATAATAAAACGTTGAATTTTCAAGGGGAAATAAAAAAAGTGCCACAATCGTGACACTCTTTTGGTGCGCCCAAAGAGACTCGAACTCCCAACCTTCGCATTCGTAGTGCGCTACTCTATCCAATTGAGCTATTGGCGCATGCCTTAGCACTGCAAGAATTATTATACAACAAAAACATACGGTTTGTAAAGAGAAAAAGTAGTATAATGTAAAAAAGAATAAAAAAAATTTTAAAGTGTGTTGGAAGTGCAATTAAACTAAAAGATATTATGTTTATTAAATAGAGAGAAAATGAGAGGGGAAAAAGTATGAATAGGATAAAGAAAGCAGGAATCATTACAGGGGCGACTGTTGGTGGTGTGATTGGCGGCACAATATCATTGATTGGAAAAATGAGCGGAAAAAAAATTGTGGATGAAATTGGAGAGAGCATTGTTGATTCAACCATTCTTACAGGAAAAATTGCAGGAGATGCGGCAAGTGGAACAACAAAAATCATTTCCGGTACTGTTCGAAAAAAACCTCAAAGGATACAGTCAGGAAAAAAAGACTTAAAAGAAGCTGGAAAGACTGTCATAGGAAATATTGAAAATAATGTACGTAATGTTGTTGAACAAGGAAGTGAAATTGTAGATGGGGCATTAAAGCACGATAAACAACGTGTGAAAAAAGGTGTGAAGAAACTGGTAAAAATGGTGGCAGTCGGTGCAGTAACAGTTGGTGCAATTCAGATTAAGGAAGAAGAGGAGAAGGATAAAGAAGAGTATTAATTTACTTTAAAATTCAAATAATATATATCATAAAACGTAAAATAACGATGAACGATATAATTGAAATTTCAATTGATAATCATAAATAAATTAGTATTTTATTTTAATTGAATGAAAAAAATACCATAGTAAATATATAATTTATTATTGACATATGTCGTAAACGGGGTATAATAAAACGTGTAAATGACATATGTCAATAATTATAAAGGAGGTATATGACATGCCAAGAAGAGATGGAACTGGACCTTTGGGATTAGGATTTAGAGTTGGTTTAGGACGTGGTATGGGACTCGGTATTGGTCGAGGATTAGGATGTGGTATCGGACGTGGTTATGGAAGAGATTTCAGGGTTAATCAAAACGTTTATAAGTTTGATAAACAATTGCTGCAAAATGAAAAAAATATTCTTCAAAATCGATTAAAATGTATCGAGAAGCAGTTAGAAAATTATTAACAAATTAAATTAGTGGATAGCAGAGAGGACATAAAATATGCCAAGACCAAGAAAATGGAGAAAGGTTTGTTGCTTACCCGAAAGCAACCGATTTGGACCGCTTGATTCACCAGCGAATGCGGAAAATTTTGTTCATATGACAGTGGATGAGTATGAGACGATCCGGTTGATTGATTTAGAAGGGATGAACCAAGAGGAGTGTGCGAAGCAAATGAACATTGCACGTACAA
>JAYFPL010000032.1:0-10570 GCA_034927775.1 Anaerovorax sp.
ACCGGAAGAGGTCATTTCTGAGGTAAAGCAATTGGTTGCTTCCGGTGTAAAAGAGGTCACTCTTTTAGGTCAAAACGTCAATTCTTACGGCGTTAGTTCGCATGGAAGTGACTATTGTGCGGAAGAAGAGAGCGGTATGGATTTCGCAGGTCTTATTTATGCATTGAACGAAGTGGAAGGATTGGAACGAATTCGATTTATGACATCACATCCGAAAGATTTATCGGATCGATTGATTCAAGCATATAAGGATTGTGATAAACTTTGCAATCACATTCATCTTCCGGTACAATCGGGAAGTACAAATCTATTAAAAAAAATGAATCGAAAATATACGAAGGAACATTATTTGCTTTTAATTCAAAAATTACGTAAAGCAGTTCCGGATATTGCAATTACTACCGATATTATTGTAGGTTTTCCAGGTGAAACGGAAGAGGATTTTTTAGAAACCTTAGATTTGGTTCAAACTGTGCAGTATGATTCTGCTTTTACGTTTTTATATTCCATTAGAAAAGGAACCCCTGCTGCCGAATATGAGGACCAAATTCCGGAAGAGATAAAGCATGAACGTTTTAACCGCTTGGTAGAACTTATGAATATGATAACAGCAAAGATTAATAAAACGTATGAAGGATCAATACAAAAGGTACTTGTTGAAGGAACCAGCAAAACAGATAAAACTACTTATACGGGTCGCACCGATTCCTTAAAGATTGTGAATTTTAAAGGGAAAAAAGAACAAATAGGAACCATTGTAAATGTTAAGATTACAGAAGGAAAAACCTTTAGTCTAACCGGAGAAATCGTTTAATTAAAGATTTAGAAAAATAGAAGATATATGAAAAAGTCAATGTATAAATTACATTGGCTTTTTTCTTTGATTTCGTCAATTGCACTTTTTTTATTATGTAGGAAATATCGTTTGCGATATTGAGGAAATAACAAAGAAAGCACTTTAATTGTTGGTGGAAGTTTAAATGAGCAAACAGCCAACATCTGCAAATAGAAATCTTTGATTTCGTCAATTGCACTTTTTTTATTTTTTGTGAATAAAGAGGACATTCGTCTAATATATTGTACAGACATCAGTGGAAATAATATGGAGGAGGGGTAGAGCTTGGAGAACCTGAATATATATGAAAACATTGCGGAACGTTCACAGGGTGATATCTATATCGGCGTAGTCGGGCCGGTACGAACTGGGAAATCCACTTTTATTAAAAGGTTTATGGATTTAATGGTGATGCCGAATGTAACAAACCGTTATGTGAAGGAGCGCATTCAAGATGAATTGCCGCAAAGTGGTGGTGGAAAGACCATTATGACAACGGAACCTAAATTTGTACCGGCAGAGGCGGTTGCGTTGGAATTACCAGGTAAAGTAAATTTACGTGTGCGTATGGTAGATTGTGTTGGATATTTAGTGAACAACGCTTTGGGACATATGGAGGATGGGAATCCGAGAATGGTCAGCACACCATGGCAGCCAAATCAAATTCCTTTCAAGGAAGCAGCTGAAATAGGGACACGAAAGGTAATTCGTGATCATTCTACCATTGGAATTGTGGTAACAACGGACGGATCCATTGGCGAAATTGATCGGGAAAGCTATATACCGGCAGAAGAGCGTGTGGTAGCAGAACTGAAAGAGTTAAACAAACCGTTTGTAATGGTTCTAAATACTTTAAATCCATCAGACGAATCAGTTTTAGATCTTCGAAAGAATTTGGAAGAGAAATATAATGTTCCGGTAATTGCAGCGAATTGTGCGAAGATGAGCACGCAGGTTATGGGGCACATTCTAAATGAGACTTTGTATGAATTTCCTGCAACTGAAATTCGTTTCCATCTCCCTGGATTTATTGAAGGGCTTGGAAATGACCATTGGATCAAAGCTACCATTATAAATAATTTGAAAGAGTGGAGTAAGACTTTTGATAATTTAAAGGATATTAGAGAGAGCATTGCTTCTTTAGCAGATGGTAATGTTATTGAAGATGTTACAATCAAGGGTATGGAGCTTGGTAACGGTGAAATTGAAGTGGAGATGGCAGTTGTTAAAGGTCTCTATTATCAGGTAATCGGTGAAATTATGGAATGTGAAATCGAAAATGATTACCAATTCTTCTCTTTAATTAAAAAGTTTTCACAAGCGAAAAAAGCATATGACAAGCTGGAAGAGGCCATGGGTCAGGTTGAAGATTCGGGATATGGTATTGTACAGCCGAAACTTTCGGAAATGGTTTTGGAAGAGCCTGAAATCTTTAAACAAGGAAATAAATTTGGTGTGCGCTTAAAAGCAAAAGCACCGAGCCTTCATATCATTAAAACAGATATAACCACTGAGGTTTCACCAGTCGTTGGTTCGGAAAAACAATCCGAAGATTTAATTCGTTATTTACTAACAGAGTTTGAAAATGATCCATCGAAGATTTGGGAAACAAATCTCTTTGGAAAATCTCTGTATGAAATGGTAACGGAACAAATGGAACATAAGCTTTCTAATGTGCCAGAACATATTCGATTGAAAGTACAACGTTCCTTACAGAAAATTTCTGATGAAGGCAAAGAGTATTTTATTTGTATTGTTTTGTAAATATTAGTTAAATAAAACGATTTTGAGGATAAGTACACCTACAAATTAGACCAAAAAATCTAATTTTTGTAGGTGTACTTTTTAAAATAGGAATATTCAATGGCATTGGTAGGGCAGATACTTTTACATTTGCCGCATCTTATGCATTCTAAATCATTCGCATTTTTCACAGGATCAACGTTCATTTTGCATTCCGTTGCACAAGCATGACAGTGAATGCATTTTTCAGGATTAACCCGATATTTAAAAATAGAGACCGGATTGAATATAGAATAAATTGCACCAAGCGGACAAATGTATTTGCAAAAAGGACGATATATGATTATAGAAGCTATAATGGTTACAACTAAAAGAATGTTTTTCCAAGCATAAAGCCATCCAACAGTTCGCTGGAGTGTTTCATTCATCAATACTAGCGGAATACCACCTTCTAAGGTTCCAGCAGGGCAAATTAATTTACAAAAATAGGGACTGCCTTGTCCTATAATATCTACGATAAATAAGGGCATTAGTATAACAAATACTATTAATATAATGTATTTTAATTTCCGCAAAGGTCGATCGCCTTTGAATGTTTTCGGTTTTTTATAAAAAGGAATTTTATGAAGCATATCTTGAAAAAAACCAAAGGGGCAAAGATAACCGCAAACAAAACGTCCCATAATTGACCCAATTATAATCATGAATCCAGCGACATAAAAGGCAAATTTAAATTCATAGCTGCCAATTACCGCTTGCAAGGAACCAATTGGGCAAGACGCAATTGCACCCGGACAAGAATAGCAGTTTAAGCCAGGTACGCATACATTTTTTATTTTTCCTTGATAAATTTTTCCTTGGATAAAACCAATTAGGAAGCTATTTGTAATCAGTGCCCATATTCCTTGCACAAAATAACGTGAGCGATCGTTGCTCCTTATCTTTTTTTCAGCCAATTCCAATACACTCCAGACAAATATTTATGGATTTTTCAAACATAACAGGTACTTCACCTCGATAAATCCCAAAAGCCATGATAAAGATACCGATGAAAATAAGGAAGATTGCAAGTATATTTGTATTTTTCTTATGCATAGCATTTCCCTCTCATTATTGTTTGATTTTTTTTAGTTCATCATTTACAATTTTAATCCATTCATCTTTGGAATGAGAACCAACATAAGTTTCACCGACAATGTTACCATTTTTATCTACAAAGAAAGATTCAGGTACGGAATCAACATTTTTTAAACGTCCTTCCCTTAACACTTTATCAGGTAAAATAATATCGTATTCTGCTTTTGTAGATTTAATGATTTCATTCAATTTATCTAATTTTTTGTCATCAACTTTTCCATCTTCATTTACATCTAAAACGATACCGATTACATTTACTGCTTTATCAGCCAGCTCTTTATCGACTTGATTCAAATAAGGAATTTCTTCTACACATGGAGAACACCAGGTTGTAAATAAATTTACAAGAGTGAGATCGTAATTGGAAAATATATCCTTTGTCACTTCATTCCCTTTTAGATCTTGTGCTTTAAAATCACCAAGCTGTGCTTCATTGGCTGCAACCGGGGAAATGGTATTGGTTGTGTCCATGTCATTTTGAGCCGTACATCCAATTAAGCCAGAAATGCTGAGGATTGTAATGAGTAATAGTAAACATAGTTTTTTAGTCATTTCATCTTCTCCTTTTTTTAATTAATTTATTGTAATATAAAGATATAAAATTTTTTAATAGGAAATGCTATCATATAGTTAGTATTACTAAAATTAAAAACTTTACACAGATTTTATAAAGCTTCTTTTTCAATCCATCTTTGCATGATATACTAGTTGGAAAGTTTAATAATGAATAAAAACGTAAGATAAACGTAGAAAGAGGTATACAATGAAAAGAAAAGTGGCTTTTATGTTTGTAAATGGAGCAATGACTGAACCAAAACGAATGGTTATGGATTTTGAAGTCGGAGAAATGATTACGATTGGTGTAAAAAACTACGATATGGCATGTAAAGAGGCGAAAAAGCTAGCGGACGAAGGCGTTTTGCTTTTGGAACTATGTGGTGGTTTTGGTACCATTGGACATGCAAGAGTAACAGAGGCCGTTTGTGGAAAGCTTCAAGTGGGAGTCGTACGTTTTGACAATCATCCGGGATATGAAGGAGTGTCCGGTGATGCAAAATGGATGTAGCTTATGTCTTGACTATCCCTATCAAAATGAATTAAGATTCAAATGGATTTCCATTTAAATAAGATTACACCGGCAATCATTAGCGCGATTCCTGTATATTTTGTCCAACCAAAATGAATTTGCTCGGAACCAAAAAGAGCAAAAGCATCTATAATAGCGGCAACCAAAAGTTGACTGATTAGAATAATAGAGATGGCATAGGTAGGACTGAGATGGCCGATAGCCAGCATAACGGTGATGGTAATAATAAGACCTAATACACCGCCCAGCCAATAAATTTTATTTACATGCAGTAAATCTGCGAAATTTCCTTTTCCAAGCAGAAACATTGCAATGACAGCAAGAAGAAAAGCACTTCCCTGTACAAATGCATTGGATTCATACAGTCCAATTTTTTCTCCTAAACGAGTATTGATTACGCCTTGTAAACTCATAGCAGCACCGGCTACGATACTCATAAGTATTCCTAACATAAAAAAAATCACCTCGAAGACAGTATTGCCCATGAGGTGATTTTTATACTATTTTAAAAGCATACGATCGTTTTGAATTTCAAATTGCTCAATCAATTTTTCAACAGTCATTTTTTCTCGTTCTTCTCCGGAAATATCCATGATAATATGACCGCTATCCATGAGGATCGTTCTTGTACCGTGACGTAATGCATCACTCATATTATGTGTAATCATCATCGTACAAAGATCTTTTGAATTTGCAAATTGGTCGGTCAACTCCAAGACTTTTTTTGCAGTTGCTGGATCTAATGCAGCAGTATGCTCATCCAGTAACAATAGCTTTGGGCTGACAAGAATGGCCATAAATAGCGTAAGTGCTTGCCTTTGGCCGCCAGAAAGCAATTTTACTTTTTGCGTCATTCGATCCTCTAAACCCATGCCTAAAAGAGACAAGTGTTCACGGAAAAACATTTTTTCTTTTTTTGATATACCTTTTTGCAAACCTCGAAATTTGTCCTTATTGTAAGCAATAGCCAAATTTTGTTCAATGGTCATATCAAAGGCAGTTCCTTTCATTGGGTCTTGAAATACACGGCCGATATAGCGGGAGCGTTTGTGCTCTGGATACTTTGTAATATTAATATCATTTAAAAATATATTGCCATGATCGATTTTTTCTACTCCCGAAAGACAATTCATCAATGTAGATTTACCAGCACCGTTACTGCCGATAATAGTGATAAACTCTCCTGGATGCATGGTAAGACTGACATCCTGCAAGGCAAGTTTTTCATTGACGGTTCCATAACCAAAAATTTTATAAAGATGTTCAATGCGTATCATAGGATTCACCGTCCTTTGCAGGTTTTATTGTATTTGAGACAAAAGAAATTTTCTTTTTTGGAAAAGAATCCTTCATTACTCCGGTTGATAAAGCAATGGCAACAATTACTGCGGAAATCAGTTTTAAATCCGTAGCCGGCATACCACAGCTTAAGGCAAATGCAAGGGCAAAGCGGTAAAGGATTGCTCCTACTGAAACGGCAAACAAACGTATGAAAAGAGGAACCGTTTTTGTAAAAAGTTCAAAAATAGTTTCTCCTACAATAACGGATGCGAGACCAATGACTACCATACCAACACCCATTCCAACATCTGCATAAGATTGGTATTGTGCCAAAAGACCACCGGCAAGACCAACAAAACCATTAGACAAAGAAAGACCTAAAAGCTTCATAAGATTGCTGTTTACACCAGATGCGCGTACCATGTACTCATTGTCTCCGGTTGCTCTCAGTGCAAATCCTAAACGTGTATTTAAAAAGAAATACAGGATGAGTGCTACAATTGCCAAAATTATAATGCCCAATAGTAGGGAAGAGTAACTATTTGTTATAATTGCTCCAAAATTTTTATAAATTGTACTGCTCTGCGTAAGCGCAATGTTTGATTTTCCGCCCATTAAACGTAAATTTAAAGAGTATAAGGCAAGCATCACTAAGATGCCTGCCAAAAGTGGCTCGATTTTTAATTTGATGTTTAATAAAGCAGTGACCGCACCAGCCAAAGAGGCCAGTATAAAAGAAGCAAGCAACGCGACAAGGGGAGAGTGTCCCGTACTGCAAAGTATGGCAGAAGCAGCAGCACCTGTCACGATGCTTCCGTCTACGGTCAAATCGGGTGTGTTCAGTGTACGAAAGGAAAGAAATACACCCAAAGCTAAAATAGCATAGATTAAACCTAATTCAAAAGAGTCGAGGATTGCGGTAATTGTCATATAAAATACCTAGCTTTCTATTTCTGTTTTTATTAAAATTCTAATCTATTTTAGAATAATTATTAAATTACTTGATTTCACACACTTATTCTAATTTTATTAAAATAGATTATTGATTTTGAGAAGAATCAGCATCTGTAAAGACGGTAGCTTTTTTCATAACAGATTTCGGGATGGTAATTCCGATTTTCTTTGCAGTGTCTGTATTGAGGTAAATATTCATATCAGACATGGTTTCAACATCGATGGAACCAGGATTGCTTCCATTTAAAATCGCGGTTACCATTTCGCCGGTTTTTGCACCTAATATTTCATAATTAATACCGTAGGTTGCTAGACCGCCGTCCATAACCATGGAATCTGCACTTACATAGAATGGAATCTTTGCTTCATTTAGAGTTTGTGTAATAATCGGCATAGCAGAAGCTATCGTATTATCAATTGGAGCAAATACAACGTCTGCTTTATCAACCAACGATGCTGCAGCTTGTTGTACTTCACTGCCGTTCATAACCGGAGCTTCTAAAACATTAAGATTATTTTTGTCTGCATATTCTTTTAAATCATTAATAACTGAAATGGAATTTGTTTCACCGGAGTTGTATAGAACACCGATATTTTTGAAATCAGGTGTAATTTGTTTCGCCAGTTCCATAATTTGTTCCGGAGAAACAGCATCCGAAGTTCCGGTAATATTACCCCCCGGCTGTTGCATTGTTGTAACAAGACCTGCTGCAACTGGATCGGTAACGGCAGAAAATACAATTGGAATTTCTGTTGTTTCTCCCAAGGCAACCTGTGCAGATGGAGTTGCAATCGCTACAATCAAGTCATAATTTTTAGAGGTAAATTGTTGGCAGATTGTTTTTAAATTATTTTGATCACCTTGTGCATTTTGATAATCAATGTGCACTGTTTCACCATCAATGAATCCGTCAGCTTCTAATTGAGCAACAATTGATTCCCGAATCATATTAAGAGAGGTATGTTCAATAATTTGAACGATACCAATTGTCGGAAGATTGTCTTCTGCATCATTGGATTGACTGGTTCCGCAACCTGTAAAAGCGGAAAGAATCATTAGAGTGATAACCAATACCATTGTTACTTTTTTGTTTAATTTTTTCATTTCTTTTCTCCTTTTCTTATCCAATTATTGTTTGAAAAGGGGTTTCTCTGCGAGAGGGGACATCAGTGAAATAAAAAAACACTTATCCCAATTTCAAGGACAAGTGTTAACCTGCGGTACCACCTTGTTTAATGTATCTTCATACATTCTCTTTGCAGAGTGCCATCACACCCTTAGCCAATAACGCTAGCTTCGCGTCGCAACTACTAAGAATTCTGAGAAATCTGTTCGTATTGCCCTCGGAGGACCATTATACTGTAGCGTTATCTGTCCGGCTTACACCACCCCGGATTCGCTGTAAGATCGTTTTACAGTTTTACTCCCTCGTCGTAGGTTTATAGCTATATTAGCATTAGTTTTTTTTGTTGTCAATCTTTTTTTCGAGACTGTGTAGAAATTTTCTGATTTTAAAGCAAATCCGATAAGAGTCTTGCAATGGATTCTTTAAATTTAATAAGATGTGAACGGTTACGATAAAGCTGTTTCGTTAATTCGTGGCTCTTTTCCATATCTGCTTCAAAAATGGATTCCAATTTATAGGCTAGTTCACTATCATATATGAATGCATTTGCTTCAAAATTAAGTCGGAAACTTCGTATGTCAAAGTTTGCAGAACCGATGGAAGCGACTTCTCCGTCTACGCATATTGTTTTTGCATGTAAAAAACCGTTGTCATAGATAAAAATACGAGCACCTGCATTTAAAAGAATACCTACATACGAATAAGTGGCCCAATAGACAAACATATGATCCGGTTTGCACGGAATCATAATACGAACATCAACGCCGGAAAGGGTAGCCATTTTTAAAGCCTCTAATATACTGGAATCTGGAATAAAATAAGGTGTTTGAATGTAAATGTTTTTCTTTGCATTACAAATCATCTTTAAATACCCAAGTTCTACTTCAGATTTTGGAGAATCTGGACCACAGGATACAATTTGCATTCCGGTTGTGCCATTGTGAATTACTTTCGGATAATAAGAATGAGAAATGATTAATTGCTCTTTTGACGCAAAACGCCAATCTAAAATAAATCGAGCATTCATATCTTCAATGCTGCCTCCGGTTACGCGAAGGTGAGTATCACGCCAATAGCCGAATTTCTTATTTTTACCAATGTATTCATTTGCTACGTTAAAGCCACCTAAATACCCAATCTCATTGTCAATGATGACAAGTTTTCGATGGTTTCTGTAATTAAGCTTCATATTGACATATTTAAATTTTGGCGGAAAGAAAAAAGCAAATTGTCCTCCAGCTGCTTTGAAACGCTCTAAGGCTCTTCGATTTAATTGTCTTCCACCAAGGCCGTCAACTAAAAATCTTACTTCAACGCCTTCCTGTGCTTTTTTTGTCAAGATGTCAATAAAGGCACGACCCAAAGCATCATTTTTTACTATGTAATACATAATATTGATTGAAATGGTTGCCTTTTTAATATCTTGCAGTAAAGAATTGAATTTATGATTGCCATCAGTTAGAATTGTTACGTGATTATCTTGCGTAAAATAAGCTTCACTATAGGTTTGGTTTAGACGAATCATATCCTGCCATTTTTTGGATTCCGGTTTGGTAAATTCAAAATGACCGTTTCTAATATCATTCATTTGTTCGTAAAGAGCGTTACTGATAGATGCTTCTTCAAATTTAGACAAGCGGAAAATTTTTTGGCGGGATATATTTTGAGAAAACAAAAAATAAAAAACGATACCCACACCAGGCAGTAGGAATAATATCATGAGCCAAGCGAGGGTAGCGGATGGGTCTTTACGTTCTAGAAAAATAATGGTAAATGCAATAAAGAAATCAATGACGTAAAGACCGGTTATGATAGCTGACATATTTAATAAGTCAATCGGGAACATAAGACCTCCTAGATCTTACAGTATAGCTTCTAATTTTTCTTCTAATGCTGCTTGTGGCAATGCTCCAGTGACACGTTCTACGATGGCTCCATTTTTAACAAAGAATAAGGTAGGAATACTCATTACCTTATTAGATAAAGCAAGTTTTCTTTGCTCGTCGATATTAATCTTACATATCTTTGCTTTACCTGCATATTTTGCAGCTAATTCATCCATAATGGGAGCAACCATTTTACAAGGTCCACACCAATCTGCATAAAAATCAATTAGAACGGGTAAATCGGATTGCATCGCTTCCGCTTCATAAGTTTCTTCTGTTAAGTAGATGATTTGATCTGACATATTTTTTCCTCCTAGTTTACATGGTAATCATTTCATACATTGCATTTTAATTCTAATTTTATCGCTGTGTATTTATTATACCATAGTCTTTGATTCTTCAAACAGTTTTATTTTACCCGAAAAATAAAAGTTTATGTTGAATCGAAAAGTTAAGTCGAATATAATATAAGGAAAAAATACAAAACGGTAGCGAAAATGCTTAGAAACGGAGGAGAAAG
>JAYFPL010000178.1:0-11739 GCA_034927775.1 Anaerovorax sp.
ACATATAAAAAGTTTCTGTCCTAATTGTGGATCGGCACTACCTAATATTCAGTTCGATGGAAAGTTGCTGGTTGTTCCGGCAGGGTGTATTGACAGTGATATACATATGAAACCTCAAGGACACATTTATTTTGCGAACAAGGCAAATTGGGATAATGACTTAGAAAAAGTACCAAAGTTCAAGGAACTCCCAAAGAAGTAAGTAAAATAAAGATAAAAGGTTTTAGAATAATAATCCGCCTGTTTGCAAATTGCAGCAGGTGTTTTTTTTGTTTTATTATGAATTGATGTAATATTATACTATAATTAAAAGCAAAATGAGAAAAAGGAATATTTTAGAATTCTATCTTATACGATAAATAATGCATCTAAAATAGAGGAACAAATTATGTTTATTGTTTAGTTGTTATTTAAGGCAGTAAAACAGCCTGCGATTCTTAAGGTCGATAAAATGGGTTAATTATTTGTATTATATACGGGATACTGGCCTATGGGATTAGCTTTGTTACTTATGGTATACCGGCTGTTTCCATTTTTTCAAGGTGATAGTAAACGGTAGGTAGCTTGATTTGCGTAAAGTCCTCAAGCTGTTCTTCCATGAGTTTTTTTATTTGGTATCCATGCTGTGGTCCAAAACGCAGGAGGAGTCCAAGAATATAAAGTAGAATCATTGTATATTTTCCTTTCAATAATACTCAGTGCTGACTAATTGTCAATAGTAATTAAAAGTTAAAAAAAGGAAACACTATGACAAGAAAAACAAAGAATGGTATAATGACAATCACTAAATAAGTTAAGAGTGTATTGAAATATTTTACGAGGTGAACTCTATGAAAAAAGAAATTTACCTGGCAGGCGGGTGCTTTTGGGGAACCGAAAAGTATTTGGAAAATATTCCAGGTGTCCTGTCTACAGAGGTTGGATATGCCAATGGAAATACGCAGAATCCGACCTATAGCGAAGTCTGTTACAATAATACCGGACATGCGGAAACGGTAAAGGTAGAATATGATGATAGCAGAATTGGGCTGTCATTTATATTACAGCTTTATTATGACGTAATTAATCCGGTAAGCGTTAATCACCAAGGTGGTGACATTGGTTCCCAATATAGAACCGGAATTTATTACACGGATGACAGGGATACGACTATTATTCATGACTCCATAAACGAACTTCAGAAAAAGTACAAAGATAAAATCGCAATTGAAGTAAAACATCTTAGCAATTATTACAAAGCAGAGGAATATCACCAGAAATATTTAGATAAAAATCCGGATGGATACTGCCATATTGGGGCTGATAAATTTGAAAAGGCTAAAAAGGCAGTGGATATAAGCAGAAGGTATGTTAAAAGACCAGTCGATGAATTGAAAAAATGCTTGACTGAGATTCAGTTTGAAGTAACGCAGAACAATAAAACGGAGCCTCCATTTAGAAATGAGTATTTTAATGAATTCAACGAAGGGATTTATGTAGATGTTACAACAGGCGAACCACTTTTTCTGTCAAATGATAAATTTGAATCAGGATGCGGTTGGCCTAGCTTTTCTAATCCAATTAATTCAAATATGGTCACCAACGTTATAGACAAAAGCTATGGTATGATACGTACAGAAGTGAGAAGCAAGATCGGCGATGCGCATTTAGGGCATGTATTTGAGGATGGTCCAATAGATAGAGGAGGATTGCGATATTGTATTAATAGTGCTTCCTTAAAGTTTATTCCTAAGGGAAAAATGGAGGAGGAGGGATATGGTGAGTATCTAAAGTATTTTATACAGTAGGGATCCTGGTAGAGTGCTTTGTTTATAGAGGATAAAAAATAAGTTGTCATTAGGTTGTTGTTCGATTGGAAGGGAAGATATCATGGATAAACAATTAAGTTTAATTTATTTTAGTGCTACGGATACGACAGCTAAAGTTGTTAAAGAGGTTGCAAATTCTATCAATAATGAATTTAAAGAATACAACATTACTTATCCGGATTATAGGCAGGATAGTCTTAACTTTGATAGTAATGATATTGTTATAGTCGGTGTTCCTGTATATGCAGGAAGGGTTCCACAATTTCTGATCGACTATTTTAAAAAGTTAAAGGGAAACAATACTCTTGCAGTCTTTATTGTAGTTTATGGGAATCGAGATTACGATGATGCGCTTTTAGAACTGAAGGATACCTTTGAAGAGAATGGATTTATTGGAATTGCCGGTGGTGCATTTATAGGGGAACATTCATATACTTCAAAAGTTGCAGCCGGAAGACCTGATGAGAATGATTTAAAAATTGCTGAAATTTTCGGTACTAAAATAAATGAAAAGCTGAGTATTGGAGACGATTTTACAAAATCTGAACTTGTTGTAAAAGGTAAGTATCCTTATAAAGAGAGAACTTCTTCGATTTTGATGGCACCTGTAACAAATGATAAGTGTATAAACTGCGGAATTTGTGCAGAACATTGTCCGATGAACGCCATAAGTAAGGATGATTTCAAAGAGGCAGATTCAACAAAATGTATAAGATGCTGCAGCTGCATTAAAAGGTGCCCGGTAAATGCCAAATCTATTAATCATGAAACTTTTGCTAAGATTACTCAAATGTTGCTTGATAAATGTACCTTACATAGACATGAACCTGAGTATTTTATATGATAGGAAAAAATAATTTACTAAGTTTATAGATTGATTCTAATGATTGATAGCTCCCCTTATGGTAGACAGATAAAATAATAAAGATCTGTTTATCATAAGGAGGAGCTATATTAACTTTTAGAAGATTTTATTGGATTCTACGGAGCGTTCATTGTAATTTCATTTTAAAGTTACTAAACTATTAATTATAAGAATTCATGAAAATTGCTTTGCAAAAGAATTGATAGAAACGGCAGGTGATTTTTAAATTTTATAGAATCATTGAAAGGAGAATCGGATGAAAATATTAGTAATTAACGGATCGCCCAAGGGAAAACAAAGTGATACCCTTAAATTGACGAATGCTTTTTTAGAAGGCATGGGGCAAACCGCAAAAATTATTGAAACGATGCATGCAGATATTCGTCCTTGTTTAGGATGTTTTGACTGCTGGCACAAAACTCCCGGCAGTTGTGTTCAAAATGATGATGTGGCAGAGATTTTAGAAGAGTTTAGAGAGGCGGATATGGTAATATGGTCTGCACCGCTTTATTGCTACGGTCTACCATCGAACTGCAAGGCATTGATTGACAGACTTCTGCCACTATCTTCTCCTGCACAGTATGTGGATGAGAACGGGCAAACACATCATCCATCACGTGATAATCACCATGCACGTATGATGCTAATTTCCGGGTGTGGGTTTCCTGATCGAGAGGGGAATTTTGATGGACTGATTTTTCAGTTTCGTCGTATGTTTGGTGCAGATGCGCCCCTATTACTATGTGTCGAAGCGCCTCTTTTATCAATTCCAGAAGCTGCGCCTGTGGCAGAACCTTATCTTGTTTTGGTACGTAAGGCTGGCATGGAATTTGGACGAGATGGTTCTATTTCAGATGAAACGCAGTCGAGATTGGACGCTCCAATGTTTCCTCCAGACCAGTATCGTACAATGGCCAGCGGAAGCTAGTAGAGGATATTACAGCTATACTATCAATTGAACAATGAATCGGGTACTTGGCTTTAAATAAATGGAACCTTTACATATATAATGATATATGATAAAATAGTCAATATTTAAAAATGAAGGGGTGCTTGTTTGTTAATTGTATCTGTTATGGTATTTTTCAACTAAATAGTTGATAAAGGTTACTTTTAAAGTGGGTTTTTACCTGCTTATTTGAGTGTACCTATTTATGCCTTACAGATTACTTCGAACAATAACCATTTGAGTTATAAAGATGTCAACGATTGACATAAAATGATAACGTATTTTGTTATGATTTTTAGAAGTATAACAGGCTTATTCTGTTATACTTTTTTATTTCTCTATAGTTAAATTTATACCCACAGGAGTATTCTGCTTATTTTTAGAAATTTTAGTTCTGAAAATAGAAGGCGGCTTTTCTCTTGTGGGTATTTTATATGGAGGATTTTTAATGAATACAATTAATACACTAGAATTTAATATTATACTTGAACGATTATCTGATTTTGCACTTTCTGCAAAAGCGAAAGAAAAATTACGCTTATTAAAGCCATTTTTAAGTGAACGTGAATGCAAAAATAAAATGAAGGAAACAACGAGTGCATTAAAAATATTAGACTCGATCGGTAATCCACCACTTACATCTATGCCGGAACTTGAAAAAATTTTAGAATTGGCTGTAAAAGGTTCTATGTTAATTCCTGAACAACTGATAAGTATTTGTTCATTTATTACTTCTTGCAAACGTATGAAAAACTATTTAAAAAAAGCTGAATTTTTAGATGTAAGTATTTCCTCGTATGGAGGAGCGTTCTACTCTCTTGATTTACTTTTTGAAGAAATTAATCGATCGATTAGAAATGGAGCGGTAGATAGCGAAGCATCTGCAACTTTGCGAGGAACACGTAAAAAAATTGAGAATTTAAACTCAGATGTAAAAGATAAATTGGAAAAAATACTTCGCAGTAAAAGAGATTGGTTCGAAGATGGATATGTTGCGACTCGCAATGGAAGATTTGTTTTACCTGTTAAAAATAAATATAAAAATCAGGTGGCAGGTACTGTAATTGATACCTCAAATACGGGGGGGACGTGTTTCATTGAACCGACTGCGGTCAGAAAATTGCAAGAACAATTAGCAATTCTACAAATTGAAGAAGAAAATGAAGTTCGGAAAATATTATATACTCTAACTTCATTAGTTGATGATCATATGAATGAATTGAGAATCAATATTGACTGTATGGAAGCGCTAGATTTTATATTTGCAAAAGCAAAGCTATCAATGGAACTGAAAGCAATTCCCGTACCGATTACAACCGAACGTAAAATTATAATCAAGCAAGGTCGACATCCATTGTTGGCATCAGATGTATGTGTACCATTAAACTTTGAAATTGGCGGAGAAATCAATGGAGTTGTGATTACTGGACCAAATACTGGAGGCAAAACGGTTACGCTAAAAACAGTTGGTTTATTGTCTCTGATGGCACAAAGCGGTCTTCATGTTCCGGTTGTAGAGGGAAGCATATTTTGTATGCACAATAATATTTTATGTGATATTGGAGACGGTCAAAGCATAGCAGCAAACTTATCAACCTTCTCTGCTCATATTACAAATATTATTGATATTTTGAAAAATGTAACGGATGAGAGTTTTGTTTTATTAGATGAATTGGGTTCGGGAACAGATCCTGCTGAGGGAATGGGAATAGCGATATCTATTTTGGCAGAATTAAAAGAGCGAAATTGTCTGTTTCTTGTTACTACACATTATCCGGAAATAAAAGATTTTGCCAAGAAAACCGATGGACTTGTCAATGCAAGAATGGAATTTGATCGAGAAACCTTAAGGCCATTATATAAATTACAGATTGGTGAGGCTGGAGAAAGCTGTGCATTATATATCGCACAAAGACTAGGTTTTCCGATCCACATGTTAGCTAGGGCAGAAAAAGAAGCATATAATAAAAATTCGCTTGGAAACGACAATCAAAATATGATTTTTAAGGAGGAAAAACATAAAATTGATAGAGTAAAAACAAATAAAATAAAAAAAGATATTGAGAAACAAACGTCTCCAATACAAATTAGAAGCTTTGATATCGGTGATAGTGTTAAAGTATATCCAGAAAAATCAATTGGTATTATTTGCAAAGAAGCAAATGAAAAAGGAGAATATGGAGTTCAAATAAAAGGGAAAAAGCAACGTATCAACCATAAAAGAATAAAATTAATCGCATCAGCAGGTCAGTTGTATCCCGAAGACTATGATTTTTCAATTATTTTTGATACAAAAGAGAATCGTAAGGCAAGACATAATTTGGATAGAAAATTTGATCCTAGTGTGGCTATAGAATACGAGAAGGAAATATAAAGATGAAGTGAGTGAATGAAGTCAGAAGTCTAACAAAAAATGATGAATATTAGGGGGCATTGCAATGGTTATCAGACAAGAAAATAAAAATGATTTTGAGAAAATTTTTCAGTTTATAAAAACTGCATTTGAAACAGCAGAGGTGAAAGACGGAGATGAGCAGGATTTTGTTAATGAATTACGAAGCAGCAAACATTATATTCCGGAACTTGCTTTCGTTGCTGAATTGGATGGAGAAATAATTGGTTATATTATGATGACGAAAACTTATGTTGAACATGAAACTAAAAAAATTGAGGTTTTATATTTAGCTCCTCTTGCAGTATCAATAGAATATCGTAATAAAAAAGTTGGTTCTTTGTTAATTGAAACCGCATTGAAAAAGGCACATGATATGGGCTTTAAAGCTGTGTTTTTAGCAGGTAATCCGGCTTATTATAATCGATTTGGATTTGTTGCATCGATACGTCATAGCATAAAATGTTCTTTAGAAGTACCAGAAGAATTATATGAAAATATTATGGTATATGAACTATACCCGCAAGCACTTAATGGGATTATGGGTATTGTAAAGTTTTAAAATAGCAGAAACAATATAAAAATATTTTTTCTAAAATAATAAAACAAGTGGGAAACTCCGAGAATTTAAAAAGATTATCGGAGTTTTCTCATATATACCATTATAAATAAAAATTTTTTAAAACAGCAATTGTTTATAGCATGATATCTTATATAATAGAAAGTGGATATTTTCTTAATTTGATTTAGATATTATACTATAATATATGAAAAGTATTGATTGGAAAGGAGCAGATTCTGGATTTTAATATAAAATAGAACTATACGAAAAACAACGGCATAAAATCGTCAGAAAGAGGTTAATAACATGATTTACAATAATGTTCTTGAGGCCATTGGACATACGCCTATGATTCGGCTAGCCCATATGCCTGATCCGAATGGAGCAGAAGTATTAGTAAAATTTGAAGGATTAAATGTAGGAGGTTCTATAAAAACCAGAACCGCTCATAATATGATTCTTTCAGCAGAGCGTCAAGGCTTAATCAATAAAGATACCATTATCGTAGAACCTACCAGTGGAAACCAGGGTATCGGTCTCGCTTTAATTGGTGCAGTAAAAGGGTATCGTACAATTATCATTATGCCGGATTCTGTAAGTGAAGAACGAAGAAAACTGGTAAAGCATTATGGTGCTGAAGTGGTACTGATCCATGATGATGGTGATATAGGAGCTTGTATTGAGGAATGTCTAAATACGGCATTAAATATGCAGAAAGAAAATCCAAATGTTTTTGTACCTCAACAATTTGAGAATCCAGCAAATCCCTTGGTTCATAAATATCAAACAGGAATTGAAATTTTAGAACAGGTAGAAGGACCAATTCATGGATTTTGTTCAGGTGTTGGTACAGGCGGAACAATTTCCGGAATCGGAGAGGTATTAAAGGCACAGAATCCGGATATTGAAATTTGGGCAGTTGAACCGGAAAACGCAGCGATATTGGCCGGAGGTACCATCGGTACACATCTTCAGATGGGAATTGGTGACGGAGTGATTCCTAAAAACTTAAATCAAAATATATATAATCATCTTTATATGGTTTCCGACTATGAAGCAATTCAAACATCTAAGGATTTGGCAAGAAAAGAAGGCCTTATGTGTGGAATTTCCAGCGGTACCAATGTAGCGGCAGCTTTAGCTCTTGCAAAAAAATTAGGCAAAGGAAAGACAGTGGTAACCATTTTGCCGGATACCGCTGAACGTTATTTTAGTACACCATTATTTGATGAATAAGTGTTACAGAGAATCATTTAAAGTAGGGATGAAATTATGCTTGAGGTTGTATTTAGTGATAGTACTAAGGTTGCTATGAAGTTAGCGAAAAACTATGATAAAAAACGTATGCTTAGTGGTACTCCTGGGTATATCGGTAGAAAACCCACAAAAACGGAATTAGAAAAATTATTTGAAGGCAAGGCAATTAGCGGCAGTAAACAGGATGGTGTTTCTATTGGTTTCTGCCTTGATATTGGGGATATATCCGGTGAAATCGATAGTGGCGGACGTCAAAATACATTTTATAAAGTATGGGGACCAGATACATTTTCTAAAACAGAAAAAGAACAGTTTTTTAATACGCAGCGTGAAGATTTGGAAAAATTGGTGACTGCTGCAACGCAAAAAAACCCTATACGAATTTGGAAAAGCAATGCACCATTTTCAGCCTGTGCTTTCGCTTTTGTCTGTGATGCTTTAAGAGATGCTGATTGCAAAATTAGTATTGTTTCATTACCGGAATATCATAAAACTGATGATGATACTATTGTGTCCTATAGCGATTGGAGAGAAATACCCCCTGGTCAATTTTATAATTTTTTGCCACTGGAACGAGAGATAACTAATATAGAAAAGTGTTTGCAAAGTGATCATTGGAAAGAATTGAAAGTAGAAAATGCGCCTTTAAGAGCTATCGTTAACGGAAAACTCATTTCTGTACCGGAAGATTTCTATGATCATATTATTATAAAAAGTATTCCAGACGGAGAATTTTTATTGGGGAAACTTATCGGTAAAATATTAGGGAAGTATCCTTTGGGAATAAGTGATAGATGGTATGCTGGGCGTATTTATAAAATGATTGAGGATAACAAGTTGGAAATTGTTGAAGTAATAGACAGCTCACATTCTTATGGGAAAATTTTAAGAAAAGTGATAAAATAAATTTAAAATATCGTTTCTAATAATAATATAAAATTAAGAGCTTTCGTTTTGGTATGTAAAAGACCAAATACGGAAGTTTTTTATTATGTAGGAAATATCAGGAGAGCAAGAACTATACTCTCTTTAATCGAATTTTGGCCAGTTCTACACAAAAAGAGTAACAACAATGTACGCTATAAACTTGATATGATTTTATAAAAAGAATATAATATTTATACTGAATTTAACAAAATAGGATCACTTATTGTTTTCAGAATGGTTATAATTTAATTTTGTTTGTAAGAACTATAGAGTTAATTTTAGAATAAGGTGAATTTATGAATCCTTTTTTAATCAGTGTAAGTGATTTTATATCATGTATATATCTTGCAATTATATTCTTGGTTCTGATAGAACTCAAATATTCAAAAAATGTAACCTTTATTTTTATTGTTACTTTTATTATTTCCTCTTTTTTCACATACTTAAAGTTTATTTCTATGGATTTTGGTGAAGGTGTATCTTCAGCAATTACTTTAACAATCCCTTCTTTCATTTTATGCCTATTTCTTTCAAAAAACAAAGACAGCAGATTTGTTTTTACTTTTTGTACCGTTGACATTATGGGACTTATTATTATCATAATATCAAGAGCGGTTGCTATCTTATTTAACGATAATTCTATTATGATATTATTATTTACTATCATTGGATTCTCATTATTGCTGTTAGTTTCATGGAAATTAAGAAAACAGTATATTCAGATACAAAGAACACTTCAAAGCGGATGGAGGAGTTTTGCATCTGTTTCAGTTTTGTTTTATATCATGATCTATATGATGATATCCTATCCTGTTCCTATAAAAGAAAGAAGAGAATATCTGCCGATTTTGATTTTTTTCTGCATCACTATTTTATTTGTATATGTAGTCATTTACCACACAGTAATTAAATCCGTTAAGATTCATGATGAACAGAAGGATAAAGAATTGCTTGAAACCAAAATCGCCCTACAAAACAGTCAGCTTAAGTTCAAGGAATTGTATTATAAAATGGCTTATACAGATGCATTAACAGGTTTAAAAAACCGTGCGGATTTTGAAGAAAGAAAGAAAAGTCTGATTGAAGACTTTAAGAATGGCGATATGGTATCTTGTCTTTCGTTTGATTTGAATAATTTAAAAGAGACCAATGATATTTATGGACATGATAAAGGCGATGAACTTATTAAAACATTTGCCGATATCCTGAAGCGCTCATTTAATGATTCACAAACTTATAGAGTAGGAGGAGATGAATTCATAGTGCTTTTTTGTGGAATATCAAAAGTGATAATTGAGAAACAGATAGGCAATTTTAAGCGCGAGATACTACATAATAACAAAAAGAACAGGATCCAAATAAGTTTTGCTATGGGTCTTGCATCTATAAGTGAAGCGCATATAAAAGATATAAACTCTTTAATAATAACTGCAGATAAACGGATGTATGAAAATAAGAAAAATATGAAAAGGGGTTTATAAACTTTCCAGAAAACCACATACGATTGCAGTCATTTTATCAGATATTTGATAATTGCCGGAACATAAAGCCCAGTTGTAAATAACTCCTCTTGAGATGATTAATAGCTCATCCGTGATTTGATCAGCATCTTTCGATTTTGAGAGCTGTCCTGCCTCTTGCCCTTTTACAATTAAATCGTGCAGACCCTTCGGTAAAGCTCGATCTTTCGATAAAAAAAACATACTGCCATTATCCATCTGAGCTTTGTAAATATTTCTGATAATGTCAATTCCGGCATATTCTGCATAAGCACCTTGCTCACATAAATATAAGATTATGGCTTTTTTGATGTTAGAGTAGTCTATTTTTTTTATTACATTTGTTTGAAAAAAATCATCCGTTCTTTCATAAGCGGCTATGACAATTCCTGATTTACTAATGAAATGGTGATAAAAAGCACCGACGGATACTCCGGAATTCTTACAAATTTCTTTAATGCTGATATCGTCATAATTCTTTTGTTCCATTAATTTCAATGCTTCATCTAAAATTCTATTCTTTGTGTTCTCAGCCTGTAATGTCCTCGATGTTTTTGCTTTCATCTGATATCTCCTTTGAATGTTTCATTAACAATATACAATAAAAAAACGTTTTTTTCAATTAGAATAAGGAAGGTCTCATATTGACAGACTATATAATATTTTATATAGTAATTTTGACATAACGAATTCGGCGAATCAATTATCTTATTTTTTTTAATGGATAAGGAGGTACGAAATGAATTATCCGGAGCTTTTTACACCAACTAAAATTGGTAAGGTTGTTTTAAAAAACAAATTATCAATGGCACCAATGGGACCTGTTGGTTACGCAGATGCTTTTGGTGCATTTAACCAAAGACTGCAGGATTACTATGTTGAAAGAGCAAAAGGTGGAATCGGACTGATTATTACAGGTATTTGTAGTGTAGACATTGATATAGAAGGGTTGTCGAAACCCGGACTGCCATGTCCAACGCAGACACCTTTAGCGTTTATTCATGCAGCCTATCAAATGAATGAGCGCATTCACGCTTATGGTACAAAGATATTTATCCAATTGACTGGCGGTCTTGGAAGAAGTGCCTTGCCAGGGTTTGTAAGCAAGTGTATTGCTCCTTCGGATAATGGAAATCGATTTGATCCGAAAGTGATTCATAGGGAGATGACGAAAGAAGAAATAGAAAACTTGATTCGAAAGTTTGCAATGGCAGCAGCTATATCGAAAAAAGCAGGCTTTGACGGGATTGAAGTACATGCTGTGCACGAAGGATATCTTTTAGACCAGTTTGCGATTCCGATTTTTAATAAAAGAACCGATGAATATGGTGGATCATTGGAAAACAGACTTAGAATCGCAACCGATATCGTAAAGGGAATCAAAGCCGCTTGTGGCAAAGATTTTCCTGTTTCTTTAAGATATAGCCTGAAGAGCTGTATGAAGGGTCTTCGTCAAGGTGGACTTCCGGGAGAAGAATAT
>JAYFPL010000167.1:0-7651 GCA_034927775.1 Anaerovorax sp.
TCATCATTCAAATACAAAAGTACCTTTTCTCGAATCAGCTCACTGACTAAAAAACGTTCCGGATGATCAGTAATCATATCCTCCGGAAAATACATTGGGCCTTCCGTAACAAGGGATTCAATCTTTTTCAAAAGCGTTTCAACATTTTTTCCATCTAAAGCACAAACGCCATAGATTCCATCAAAAATGCCGATTTTTTCATATTCCTCATAAATACTTCGGAACGCTTCCGGGGATAACTTATCAATTTTATTTATAACAAGAAGCTTCGGTGTCTTTGTCTCTTTCAGCATGTCCAAAATGTATTGATCTCCCGGACCTGCCGACAATGCATCATCTACAATAAACACGACAACATCGACCTCTTTTAATGTATTGGCCGCCATCTCCGTCATATATCCACCGAGTTTGTTTCTCGGTTTATGAATACCCGGCGTATCAATGAAAACCAGTTGGCAATCGTCCGCCTCACCTTTGCATCGAGTAAAAATACCTCGGATGCTATTTCTGGTTGTTTGCGGTTTGTCCGTCGCAATGGCAATTTTTTCTCCTAAAATTGCATTTAATAATGTGGATTTCCCAACATTTGGTCTTCCAATAATTCCTACAAATCCTGATTTCATTCTGACTCCTATATCTTTATCTTTTACTATACATAATTTATGAAATGTTTTTTAACGAAAGTAATTAAAGTCGAAACCCTTTTGGCAATAATTCCGTTATTTCTATCACGTTTAAATGATCTTCATCGTCTCCGGTAATGATTTTTAGATTATCTCCAAATTCAAACATAAACTGACGACAAATGCCGCATGGATATACCTCCCCTTCAGAAGAAGTAACCGCTAAAGCAGTAAAATCCTGAAAACCTTCTGAAATGGCCTTGACAAAAGCAGTTCTTTCTGCACATATTGTGCCTCCAAAGCTTGAATTTTCAACATTTACTCCCGTAAACACTTCTCCTGAAGTTGTTAGTAAAGCTGCGCCAACCCGAAACCTTGAATACGGTGCATAGGAATACTCTAACGCTTGTTTTGCCTTTCGATACAACTCTTTTTCGTTCATTTCATTACTCCATTCAATTACACACTATAACCTTGTACCATTTTATCGTACAAGTCCGATTTTATTCATAATTTTTTCCTCTTGATTACGCATTTCCATTTTTTCTTCTTCATTCATGTGATCATATCCAAGTAGATGAAACATACTGTGAACAAAAAGATAAACCAATTCTCTCTCGCCTGAGTGACCATATTCATCTGCCTGAAGCAAAGCCTGTTCCGGACAAATAACAACATCACCCAAACATGCTTCTCCAGCCCCCGGTACTTCATTTAAATCATCATACTGCGGAAACGACAGTACATCCGTTACGGCATCTTTGTTACGATAAACGCGATTGAGTTCTTTGATTTCTTCGGTACTTACAAAAGTAACACTCACAGTGATATTTTGCGGGTCTAATCCTTCTTCTTTGACACAAAGAGCACCTGCTTGATTCATGTGTTCTACAACCACTTCACCAGGCATACGTTCTTCACTAAAAATGATATTCATCCTAACCCTCATAATCTTTCTCCGGATCTTTTTCCGGGTTCTCCTTGGAATAAACATCGTAGGCATTAATAATACGCCTTACCAAAGGATGTCTTACAACATCCGTATCTTTTAGAAAACAAAAATCAATTCCTTCAACATTTTTTAATACGTCAATCGCATCCAATAAGCCAGAGCGTTTTCCACGAGGAAGGTCAATTTGTGTAGTGTCTCCGGTAACGACTGCTTTAGAGCCAAATCCAAGTCGTGTAAGAAACATCTTCATTTGTTCCTTTGTTGTATTTTGAGCTTCATCTAAAATAATAAAAGAATTATCTAATGTACGCCCTCTCATATAAGCTAGAGGAACCACTTCAATCGTCTCTCTTTCTTTTAACCGAAGTGTACTGTCTCTTCCCAGTATATCATACAATGCATCATAAAGCGGTCTTAAATACGGATCCACCTTTTCCTGTAAATCACCTGGAAGAAATCCAAGCCGCTCTCCTGCTTCTACCGCGGGTCTTGCCAGAATAATCTTTTCTACTTCTTTGTTCTTGAATGCATTAATAGCCATGGCAACAGCCATGTATGTTTTTCCGGTACCTGCCGGCCCCACTCCAAAGACAATGTCATGCTCTTTCATACTTTTGGCATAACCAGTTTGTCCTAAAGTTTTTGGTTTGATTGGCTTTCCTCTATGTGTAAAACAAATCGTATCCTTATTAACCTTACTGTCCTGATATGAGATACCTTTTTCAAGCAAACTAATGACATAGTTTACTTTTTGTGCATCCAACTTTTCCCCTGATTCCAGAATGGAAATTAAGTTTAAAATAACCTGCTGTGCTTTTGCCGCCTCTTTCCCTTTTAGAATCAGCTCATCCTGCCGCTGCACAATGTCTACCTCATAGTTCTCTTGGATAATCTTTAAATTTATATCCAAATTACCAAATAATTCATTGGTATCTTGTTCATGATCAATTTTTATTTTTAGTTCTTCAATTAATAGGTTCTCCAATCGGATTCATTCCTCCCTCCACTTCTTGCATGTTTGGTTCCGGTATCGTCCTTACAATTAGCTCCTCACGTCCAATTTCTTCCAATGCATGAAGCATTACAGTTACTTCTATTATATTTTCTTTCTCTTCAAACTTCAAACTTTTATTTATAATTTGCGCATTTTCCGGTACTTTTTCTTTTTGATATCTTCTAATTTGTAAATCTGCCATTTCTTTGATTTCCTCGTCCGTTCTTTTTTGTCGATAAAGTTCAACCTCGGATGTCTTTATAATTGAAAATTGACAAGGAATTGGCCTTAAGAACTCTCCTACCGTCCTCTCATCATAAATCGATGCATCATATGGCCAAAACCATTTTGCAGTATTAAACTCAAACGATCCAAACTTAATTGCAAAACCATATAAGTGCTTGCCTGTATGTTTTTTTATTAAAGAATATTTATCTTGATAGCGATGAAAACGATATAGGATTCGCGCTTTTACTTCTCCGTTTGCATGAACATATCTTATCAATTCTTCTTCCGATCGATTCGCATACGCTTTATCTACAATGAGAAGCTCACCACTGATCACAATATCTCCCTTTTTTACAAATGCTCCTTTTGGAACTTGTACCGTTCCCTCTCTAGCAATTACCTTCTCAATATAGCCATCTTTTGACGCAACAACATGAACGGGTGTGTTCGCATCCACAGGTTTTATCTCTTTTGTTCCTTCGACAATCGTAACCTCTGCCATGCTCCCATTATATTTTATCCCAATCCAGCTTATATTATCTAATTTTTGAAACATTTGTGTTTTTACTTCATTTATATCAATGGTTTTCTTGCATCCCTCATAGAATCCTACTTCCTTTAATGCCTGGCGAATGGTTGCTTCTTCGATTCTTTCATAACCCTGCACTCGAATTTCTGAAATAAAGCTTGCTTGGTAGATTAAGATTAATAAAAATAAAAGAACCCCTACCAGTGTGCTCTTTCTATGCAAAGCTCTCAGAATAAGGGGTTTGTATCCATTTTCCCGCAGAATGGTCACACGATAACGCCGCTTTACGATTGCTAAAAAGGTATTCCAATCTTGATCACGAATCTCCATAGTCATGGATAGATTGTTTTCAAAACAAATCTTCCTTAATATAATTCTTTTTTGCAAGCATTGGGAGAGCAGTTTTTGCTGCTCAAAACCTTCCACTCGAATTACCTTAGTATATGCAAAAAAGCTTCCATTGCTTCTCATTGCTTCTTCTCCCCATAAAATTCAATCGAAGTGAGATTTCCACTCACTAACATTCGTTCTTCTTCTAACTGCTCTACGATCAACCCGATTCCATACAAAGCCAAATAGCGACTGCCGCAGTCAACAATAATCTCGTCATTGCCGACCATAACGATTTTTTTCACATTATCAACCACTGCCGTTTTCCCACTAATTAAAATACGTGGCATATGCAGACTAAAATCAAACAATAATTCTTCTTGAAAACTCATAACTGCGGCCTCCTTCCTTCCTAGTATCTTATGAAAATAAATAAAAAAAAATAACCTGATGATGTATCAGGTTATTTCTATTTCTTGTATGTCATAATGATTTCTATTTAAGAAAATCCTCAATTTGTTTTTTAACGTCGCCGCCATCGGCTCTTCCTTTGACCTTACCCATAACTGCTCCAATTAGTTTACCAAAGTTTTGTCTTCCACCTTCGATATTCAAATCAGCTGCAGTTTGTTTAATAATGTCGGAAATTTCAGCTTGTGTAAGCTGTGCCGGTAAGTACTCCATTAAAATCTTGATTTCTTTGTTATAAGACTCTGCCAAATCCGTTCTTCCCGCTTTTTCAAAATCAGAGAGGGCATCTTTTCTCATTTTTACTTGTTTGGTCAAGATTTCAATGATACCTTGATCGTCAAGTTCTTTTCGGTTATCAACCTCATACTGCTTAATCGCAGCACGAGCTAAATTTACTGTATTTTTTCGAACTTCATCATGAGCCTTCATAGACTCTTTGAAGTCAAGTAATAATTGATCTTTTATAGACATAGTCTACACCTCTTTTGTGCTAGAACTTTTTCGCCTTTTTCCTTGCGGCTTCTGACTTTTTCTTTCTTTTTACACTTGGCTTTTCGTAATGTTCTCTTTTACGCAATTCGGACATTACTCCATCTCTTGCGCAAGAACGCTTAAATCTCTTTAATGCGCTTTCCAAGCTTTCGTTTTCTCTTACAACTACTTGTGCCATATATTCATTCCCCTCCCTCCATATTCTGAAATCACATAGATGCTTATCCAAACGGGTCAGTCTATAACATGAATATTATACATTTTTTTATGGAAAGAATCAAGTTTTTTTTAAAGAAAGATTTTCATCCCATAAATACTTGGATATTGCATACACATCAACCTGGAGGCCAGGTCATCTTACGTTTACCTAAAAGGTGAAAATGTAAATGCGGTACCGTCTGGAATCCATCTTCTCCACAGTTGCAAACCAGTCGATATCCGTTTTCAAGATTTAAAAGCTTGGCCACATCTTTTACTTTATTCAGCAGCCATCCTAACGCTTCCATATCTTCAAATTCAGTGGCATCCAACGATTCAATGTGTTTCTTTGGAATCAATAAAACATGAACCGGTGCTTGAGGCTCTAAATCATGAAATACAGCAATCACGTCGTCCTCATATACCATATTTGACGGAATTTCCTTATTTGCAATTTTGCAAAAAATACAATCCGACATATCGTTTTTCATCTCCTATTCCTCACATATTCAATCAAATTCCTAAAAAAGGCAATTGACTATGCTACCTATCATAACACAGTATCAAAAAATGTCAACCTGATTTCATATCGAACCTTACTTTATAATTCCAAGCATTCCTAAACGATAAGGTTTATCCAAAGTTACCCAAGCAAAGGTATTGGAAATATCTTTTTCACTGTTACAATACACTTCTATAAAGTTGTCGCTATGTCCTCTATAGTACCCTGTTTTCGGATCATATTCTTCAAACAATACCACTCTTTCATAGCCACTTAATCGTGCATAGAAATTCTGTGCAGCTGTTTCAGCAATACGTATCAGTTCCTCACTGCGTTTACTTTTTACTTCTGGAGCTAAATGACCTTTCATTTGTGCAGCCTTAGTCATAGGTCTCTTGGAATATTTAAATACATGAACCTTACAAAATTCTACTTTTTCAACCATCTCTGCACTATCTCGAAAATCCCGTTCCGTTTCTCCTGGAAATCCTACAATGATGTCTGTAGAAATACCAAAACCCGGATCCACTTTGCGTAATTCATTTACCATTTCAAGATACATTTCTCGGTCATAATTTCGGTTCATAGCAGATAGCACTGCATTGCTTCCGCTTTGCATGGATAAATGAAAATGATGACAAAGCTTATTATAGTTTAATAAATGCTTCACATACTCTGCATTTACCACCGTTGGCTCCAAAGAACCAAGTCGAATTCGAAAATCACCCGGCAATGCATTCAATGCCCTAACAATCACTTCAATGCCATAAATTTTCCTTTGTTCTCCATTTTCATCCGCTATTATTTCTTCCTCATGATGAAACCCCGGTTCCATTCCATAAAGTGCTGTATTAATCCCTGTAAGTACAAGTTCCTTAAACCCTTTTTCCAATAAACGTTTCGCTTCCAATAGAATGTCTTCTTTTGCTCGACTTCGCACCGCACCTCTAGCATAAGGAATCACACAATAAGAACAGAATCGATTACAGCCTTCCTGAATTTTAATAAATGCTCTTGTACGAGATTCCATGGAAGTAATACTTCCAGTTTCCTCATATTCGCAAAGTTCATGATAGTCTTTTACATGATAAAGTGGGATAATATTTTTTTGAGCCATCACTTCTTCCACATACAATGGCAATTTATTTTTTTCATTTGTACCGGCTACAATATCTACTCCTGAAATTGCACCGACTTCTTCCGGATTCACTTGTGCATAGCAGCCGATTACTGCTGTAATGCAATCCGGATTGATGCGTTTCACTCTCCGAATATATTGACGTGATTTTCGATCTGCAAGCCCTGTAACCGTACAGGTATTGATGACATATACATCAGCAAATTCAGTGTCTTCGACAATCTCATATCCTTTATCTATAAATTTTTCTTTTAACGCCTGTGTCTCGTATTGATTTACTTTGCAACCCAGCGTATAAAATGCAATTTTCATAATTTAAGCCTCATTTTTAAGAGATTCTTGTAATGCTTTCATTTCCTCTTCTTCTAGCTTTATTTTTTCACAAAGCATTGCAAGTTCTGTTTCTAAAGTTGCACCATTTTTATACGAAGTATAAATAATTTTTCCACTTTCTATCTGATAGTCTTTTATAACGGATTTTTTTTGACTTATTGTCAAATTAATTTTTGCTGTTTCCATCACTTCTTCGGATTTTTTCATAGCACTTCGGCTGAAATCCGTCATTTTATCTAAAAATGCCATATAAGTTCCTCCTTTACCTTGTATATTATACATGAAACCGATTTCTTTTGCATATGTTTTTACATCAAGCATGAAATGTGGAGGTAGCGCTTTGCGACAGACAAAAAAACATTTCTTATTAAAAAAGAGGCTACTATTGCCGCTTCTTTTTTGCATTCTATTACTATTATGCAGCATATCCATTCTTCCTTTTGGTATTCCGGTATTCGAACCAGCGAAAAAAGAACCGATTAAGTGGGTTGAATTCAATGTTCCCTACCGTGTTATGGAAAAAGCAATGGAACTTGATATTAAAACGTATGAAACTGAAACTCACATTGACTGGATTGAAGTTTTATCCTATCTTGCTGCAAAATATGGAGGGAACTTTAAACGATATAAAGCTTCCGACATGGATGAATTGGTCACTTTGCTAAATGAAGGTGAATATACCGAACATCTTGCAAAAAAAATGAATGCAAGCCTTTATCAGTATTATTACAAAGCATATTCTGCAATCTTAGGAGAGTTTCTCGGCGAATATAAAGTTGAAGTTCCGAAAAACAAAGAAGAAAATTCGGATTCAAATGAGCCAAAAGAGATGGTTTGGAAAAAGCACTATGGTCTTAAGGT
>JAYFPL010000053.1:0-13552 GCA_034927775.1 Anaerovorax sp.
GGAATATACTAGCTTATATTTCTGTAGGAGATCGGGAACGTGACATTGAACGTCTAGTCAGTGCACTTGCAGAAATACGCCGCAGATATAAAAAAGAGCGTGCAGGGATGCTGGATCACGAATACATGAGTCCGATTGTGATAGCGACACCACAAAGAGCATTTTACGGAGAAAAGAAGTCAATGCCGATTATGGAAACAGCAGGGTATGTATGTGGAGAATTCGTCATGTGTTACCCTCCCGGAATTCCAATTTTGGCACCGGGTGAACAAATTACAGAAGATATTTTAAATTATATTCAATATGCAAAAGGGAAGGGTTGCTTTATGACCGGACCTGAGGATATGAAGATTGAGCATCTTAACGTTATGGTTGGAAAGGAGTAAGCAAAGCATGGAATTATGGTATACAGAACGACACACCGATGACGTAAAGTTTTCCATTAAAGTAAATCGCCAATTGTTTTCTGAACAAAGCGATTTCCAAAGAATTGATGTGTTTGAATCGAAACAATTTGGACGTTTTTTAACCTTAGACGGATACATGATGTTGACGGAAAAGGATGAATTTATTTATCATGAAATGATTGTACATGTTCCAATGTCAGTTCATCCGAATGTAAAAAATGTTTTAGTAATTGGAGCGGGTGATGGTGGTGTTATTCGTGAATTATCGAAATACGATACGATTGAACAAATCGATATGGTTGAAATTGATGAAAAGGTGGTAGAAGTTTGTAAAAAATATTTACCGGTTACAGCTTGTTGTTTGGATGATTCAAGACTAAAGATTTATTATCAGGATGGATTAAGATTTATTAGGACAAAGAATCAGGAATATGATTTGATTATTGTGGATTCTACTGATCCGTTCGGACCTGGTGAAGGACTCTTTACCAAAGAGTTTTATGGAAATTGTTACAAAGCATTAAAAGAAGATGGCATCATGGTAAATCTGCATGAGAGTCCGTTTTATCCGGAAGATGCCATTGCAATGCAAAGAGCGCATAAGAGAATTGTGGAAAGCTTTGAGGTAAGTAAGGTTTATCAGGCACATATCCCTACTTATCCTTCCGGACATTGGCTGTTCGGATTTGCTTCAAAGAAATATCATCCAACCAGAGATTTTTCACCGGAAAAATGGTCGGAGAGAGGTTTAAAAACAAAGTATTATAATAAGCAGATTCATTTAGGAGCGTTTGCATTACCAACCTATGTAGAGGAGCTATTGAAAGATGTGGAGTAAAAATATAGAAACCTTTGTTGGATGTGATGCAAATTTTGAGGATGCTGACATTGTGATTTTTGGAGCACCGTTTGATTCTACCACTTCATTCCGGCCAGGAACAAGATTTGCAAGCCGAACTATGCGCAGTGAATCCTTTGGATTAGAGACCTATAGTCCATATCAGGATAAAGATTTGCAGGAAATTAGCGTTTTTGACGGTGGTGATCTGGAGCTTAGCTTTGGAAATCCATTGAATGCTTTAGACAAAATTAAAGAAACAACAAATAAAATTATTCATGCTGATAAAATTCCTTGCATGATTGGCGGAGAACATCTGGTGACTTTTGGTGCAGTACAAGCTATGTTTGAATCTTATAAAGAGCTTCGGGTTATTCATTTTGATGCACATACCGATTTGAGAGAAGAGTATTTAGGCGAGCGTTTGTCACATGCGACCGTAATTCGAAGGATTTGGGATTTGGTAGGTGATGGCCGTATTCATCAATTTGGGATTCGGAGCGGAGAACGTGAAGAATTCCAATGGGCAAAAGAACACACGAATCTTCATAAATTTTCTTTTGAAGGGTTGGAAGATGCAATAACTGCCTGCCAAGGATATCCGGTGTATTTTACCATTGATTTAGATGTGCTGGATCCTTCCGTCTTTCCGGGGACAGGAACACCTGAGGCGGGTGGTGTTACATTTATGGAATTACTTGAGGCAATAAAAAAAGTATCTGTATTAGACGTTGTTGGTATGGATGTTAATGAATTGGCTCCGATTTATGATCCTACCGGAGCTTCTACAGCAGTTGCTTGTAAAATTCTTCGAGAGCTTTTATTGGCAGTTATAAAATAAAACATTTCATTAGAAGTGTAAAATAATAATAAATATCATTTGCGCAATTACTATGAAAGATAACCGATGATAAAAAATCGGTGTATCAAAATAATAATTCATTATGCGGGTAATGATGCATTTGTAAAGAAACAAGGAGGAAAAAAGAATGGGTAAAGCGTTAATTATTGGTTGTGGCGGTGTTGCAAGTGTTGCAATTCATAAATGCTGCCAAAACAGTGCGGTTTTTGAAGAAATTATGATTGCAAGTCGTACAAAAAGCAAGTGTGATCAATTAAAGAATGAGTTAGAAGGAAAGACAAAAACAATCATTCATACTGCGCAGGTAGATGCGGATAACGTAGCGGAATTGGTTGCATTAATCAATGAATTTAAACCGGAGGTAGTATTAAATTTAGCACTTCCATATCAGGACTTAACAATTATGGATGCATGTTTAGAAACGAAAACACATTATATTGATACTGCAAATTATGAACCTTTGGATACGGCGAAATTTGAATATAAGTGGCAATGGGCATATCAGGAACGATTCAAAGAAGCTGGAATTACAGCACTTCTTGGCAGTGGATTTGATCCAGGAGTAACTGGTGTATTTTCCGCATATGCAATGAAGCATCATTTTGATGAAATCAATGAAATCGATATTTTAGATTGCAACGGCGGTGACCATGGCTATCCGTTTGCAACGAATTTCAATCCTGAGATTAATATTCGTGAAGTATCTGCAAATGGAAGCTATTGGGAAGATGGAAAATGGATTGAAACAGAGCCGATGGAAATCAAAAGAGAGTATGACTTTAAAGGCGTAGGCAAAAAAGACATGTATTTATTGCATCATGAAGAATTGGAATCCCTGGCTCTCAATATTAAGGGTATTCACAGAATTCGTTTCTTTATGACGTTCGGACAAAGCTATCTTACTCACTTGAAGTGTCTTGAAAATGTTGGAATGACTTCAATTGAACCAATTGAATTTGAAGGAAAGCAGATTGTACCGCTTCAATTTTTAAAAGCTGTTCTTCCGGATCCGGCAAGCCTTGGACCAAGAACGGTAGGAAAAACAAACATTGGCTGTATCTTTAAAGGAAAGAAAGATGGAAAGGACAAAACCTACTATCTATACAATATCTGTGATCATCAGGAATGCTACAAAGAGGTTGGTTCTCAAGCAATCAGTTATACCACTGGTGTTCCAGCTATGATTGGTGCGATGCTTGTTATGAATGGAACATGGAGAGGGGAAGGAGTCTTTAACATTGAACAATTTGATCCAGATCCATTTATGGATGCATTAAATCAATGGGGACTTCCATGGGAAGAAGATTTTAATCCGACGTTAGTAGATTAAGGAAGAATGGATAATTATGAAACATTTTAATATTTCTACTCCATTTTATTTAATTGATGAAGATCTATTAGTAAAAAATCTAAAGATATTAAAGCAAATTATGGATGAGACGGATTGCCGTATTTTACTTGCACAAAAATGCTTTTCCATGTTTTCAGTCTATCCGCTGATTGGAAAGTATCTTAGCGGAACAACTGCAAGTGGGCTTTTTGAAGCGAAGCTTGGAGCAGACTATATGGGTTTAGAAAATCATATTTTTTCAGTAGCCTATAGAGAAGAAGAGATTGATGAGATTTTTAATATCTGTGATCATATTATATTCAACTCTTTTTCTCAATGGGGAAAATATAAGAATAAAGCGATGGAATTAAAAAAAGAGTGCGGCCTTCGTATTAACCCAGAATGCTCGACGCAGGAAGGACATGCAATTTATGATCCCTGCTCCCCTTATTCCAGAATGGGCATTACAAAAAAGAATTTTCATTCAGATGAATTGGAGGGCATAAGTGGTCTTCATTTTCATACGTTATGTGAACAAAATTCAGATGCATTAAAAGTAACAATTGATGCAGTTGAAAAACAATTTGGGGAGATCCTTCCTAAAATGAAATGGTTGAATTTCGGCGGAGGACATCATATTACTCGTCCGGATTATGACATAGAGACACTTGTTCAATTGATTCGTCGTATGAAAGAACGTTACGGAGTGACTGTTTATTTGGAACCAGGGGAAGCCGTTGCACTTAATGCAGGGTATTTAGTAACAACGGTATTGGATGTAATTGACAATGGGATGGAGATTGCCATAGTTGATACATCGGCAGCTTGTCATATGCCGGATGTTTTAGAGATGCCATATCGTCCAGAAGTAATAGGAGCGGGTAAACCAGGTGAGAAAAAATATACGTATCGCTTAGGAGCACCTACTTGCTTAGCCGGAGATTTCATCGGTGATTATTCCTTTGATCAACCATTACAAATTGGTGATCAACTCTGTTTTTGTGATATGGCGATTTATTCCATGGTTAAAAATAATACGTTTAATGGTATAAATCTTCCATCCATTGCATTAAAAAAAGGGGAGGATATAAAAATCATTAAAACGTTCGGATATGAGGATTTTAAAAGTCGACTCAGCTAAACAATAATCATAAGCTTATACTGTGAATGCAGTATAAGCTTTTTTATAATCGGATATATGGGCAATCATACTTTTCGTTGACGGGAAACCTATTTTTCATTATAATCACCATATGGACAGAAAACAGGTGCATTGAGAGGTGGTGATACGATTGCAGAATGATACAAATGAAGTTGTAAATCGTAGTTATCACTTTGGATATTTTGCAGTCTCTTTTCTTTTTTTATTTTTTTTGTCGTTTATTGTATTGTTTTTAATAGAAGGACAAGTTAGAGAGATACAATTCGAATCGTTAAAAACAAATGAGTTGCGAATTGTACGGCTGGAAAATGATCTTTTAGGTAAGGAATTTAGTACCGCTGTTGCTGACATAGATTATCTTCACCACGCTTTTAGTGAAAATTTGCTGGATGAAAAAAACTACGATGAAATTGCAAAAAACTGGGTGGAATTTTCTACACACCAAGGGATTTACGATCAAATCCGTTTTATAGATTTTATGGGAAATGAAAAAATCAGAATTAATTTAAATGATAAGTTTGGATATATCGTTCCTAAAAACGAGTTACAAAACAAAATGGATCGTTATTATTTTTATGAAGCAATTGTATTGCCAAAAGGAAGTATTTATGTATCCGCTTTGGATTTAAATATTGAAAATGGTACAATAGAAGCACCGTACAAGCCGATGATTCGACTTTCTACCCCTGTGTATGACGAAAATGGAGCCATCCAAGGTGTTATTGTATTAAACTATTTGGCTCAAAATATTTTAGAAAGTTTTAGGGATTTAGCAAAAAATAGTCGAGGAGAAATTGTCTTAATTAATTCCAAAGGGGATTGGCTTTCCTGTGAAGATGATACGTTGGAATGGAATTTTATGTTTGACAATCGTAAAAAAGATAATTTTGCAAATAAATATCAAGAAGAATGGCAAAAAATTAAAAATGGCAATGGACAAATAGTGACCGATAATGGACTTTTTACCTTTACGACGCTTTATTTGGAACAGAAATTTAACCGACATGCCGAAAGTGTAAAGAATAAAAATACTTATCTGGCTACGGGAAAGTGGTACATTATTTCTTATGTACTAAGAACTGAGGAGGAAGGTTCTTTATTTCTTGATGACAAAAAAGCCTTGATTTTGGATGTATTTCAGAAGAATGAATTATACTTTTTATTAATGGGAGCAATTTCTATAATTGTTGCATTTTTGGTTTATTTTAATCGAAAAACTTATTCAAAGATTAAATATTATTCTGAATATGATTCACTTACGAAGGTATATAATCGCAGGGCCGGAATTGCTCGACTCAATCGATTGTTTCCGACGGACGAGAGAAAAAATTTTTTGGTAAGCTTATGTTTCCTTGATGTAAACGGCTTGAAACAAGTGAACGATACTTTAGGGCATAAACATGGTGATGAGTTATTATTGACAGTTGTTAATGTCATTAAAAATGAGATTCGTGATTATGATTTTGTTATACGAATGGGAGGCGATGAATTTTTGATTGTTTTTCATAACGTTTCCGCTGATTTTGCTGAAACAATGTGGCAGCGTATTTTAAATGGATATGAAATCATAAATGAAACAGAAAATAGACCATATTTGGTTAGCGTGAGTCATGGAATTGTAAGTCATAATAATTCCAAAATGTCTCAAGTGGATGATTTAATAAAAGTTGCAGATGAAAAGATGTATCAGGAAAAACGAAGAATAAAGGAAAATTTAAACGTAATTCGTTCTTAGTATTGACATAATAAAAGCGTATTTTATATAAATTTACATTTTACTATAAGAAAGGAAGAAGAAGTTATCATGGGTGCATTAAGTGGATTAAAAATATTAGATTTTTCAACGTTATTACCGGGACCGTTTGCAACGCTTATGCTGGCTGATTTGGGTGCAGAAGTATTAAAGATAAGTTCAAAAAAGAAGCCGGATATTGTTTTGGATTATCCTCCGTTTATAGATGATGATAAGAATCTTTCGGCAAATCAAGCATGGCTTGGAAGAAACAAGAAAACCATGTTTTTAAATTTAAAAAAACAAGAATCAATTAAAATCGTAAAAAAACTAATAATGGAATATGACATTATAGTAGAACAGTTTCGACCTGGCGTAATGGAAAAATTAGGGTTGGGGTATGAGGTTCTTAAGGAAATTAATCCAAAAATAATTTATTGTTCTCTTACCGGATATGGGCAAAATGGACCGTTAAAGAATAAAGCCGGACACGATATTAATTATTTGGCGCGTAGTGGTAATATGTCATGTGCAGGACGAAAGGAAACTGGGCCTGTACTTACAAATATGCAAATTGCAGACCTTGCAGTTGGTTCCTTAAATTCTGTTGTAGGGATATTGGCAGCGGTTCATTTCAGAAATAATACCGGAAAAGGACAATTTGTTGATGTTGCAATGTCTGATGGACTCATTCCTTTTCTTGCAATGGATGGAACTGCATTTCTTGCCACGGGCAAGCAGCCTGAGAGAGAGGGTGAACGCTTAAATGGTGGATGCTTATATGATTTTTATGAAACTAAGGATGGAAGATATTTGAGCGTTGGATGTTTGGAACCTCAATTTTTCAAAGAGTTTTGTTTCTGTATTAATCGACCGCAATACATAGAGGGTACCGTATGGCCGGAACAGATTGAAGTAATTAAAGATGATGTTAGAGCAGTTATAAAGAGTAAGACTATGGAAGAATGGCTTGAAATATTTAAAGGGAAAGAAGTTTGTGTTGAACCAGTGTTGTCGCTGCAGGAAGCGCTATTAAAGGATGAACATACTAAGGCAAGAGAAATGGTTGTCGATGTTTCTTTGCCAAGTGGTGAAGGGAAATCCATTAAACAGTTAGGGACGGCAATTAAGCTCTCTGAATGCCCAATTGAATACAAACATGGAGGTTATCCGTTGGGTCACCATACGAACAGTGTTCTTACTTCTCTTGGGTTTACAGAAGATGAGATTATAAAGATGGTACAGGATGAAATTATTGGATAATTTATTCTTTTAATTCGAAGTAATTTCTGTGAAACGTTAATAGGCCTTCATCTCTTAATTTACAAAGTTCATTTGACATGGCGCTACGATCTACAGATAAATAATCGGCAAGCTCTTGACGGTTAAATGGGATTTTGAAGGATTGACTATGTGACTGAATCGCTTGTGAGGATAAATAAGATAATAGTTTTTCTTTGGTGGTACGCTTCGTAATATGCTCTATTTTCTGTGTAAGTAAGATATTTTTCTTTGCTAATATTTGTAACATATTCTGAATTAATTGTAAATGATAGTTACAGGAGGAGGAGCAAGTTTTTATTATTTTTTTATAATCAAGGAACAAAATTTCTGTTTCTTCTGTTGTAATAACGCTGACGGGATAGAATTGAAGCTGCGCACAAGAAAAAGCTTCTCCAAAGAGATCGCCTTTACTCAGACGTGTAAGTATGGTTCGATTGCCCCAAAAATCTTCTTTGACGACATTTACACTTCCTTTAACAATAACACCAATCAATGAAACCGGATCATTCATTGAAATAATAAATGTATTTTTTTGATATGCTTTTTTTTGGGCACTCAAACATTTTAAGATGGAATCCATTTCGTTTTCAACTATATTAGAGAATAATGGAGAAGATTTCATTATTGAAAAATTAAGATTCATAAAAACCCCTTTGTTTTAAACAGTGAAACTATTTTTTATTCAGTATAGTAGAACTGTATTATTAAGTCAATAAAATAGGTTGCTCTTAGATTGCAAAAACGGTAATATAGTAAAAAGTCGATATACTAATTAGGAGAAATAAATGAGTAAGGTAACAAATTTCTTGCGCATTAGCAATATGTATGAAGTAAATTCGAAAGAACGTGATAATAAGATTGCTCGTTCTGATTTTCTGGATGTATTAAAGAAAGAAATGAATTCATCTGAAATTAAGGAGAAGGACATAGATCTAGAATCTATTTTCGAACGTGCTGCTGAAAAGTATCAAGTACCGTTAAATTTATTAAAAGCGGTAGCGAAAGCAGAGTCCAATTTTAATATAAATGCGGTCTCTCATTGTGGCGCACAAGGTGTCATGCAGTTAATGCCAAAAACTGCAGCTGCTCTTGGAGTAAAAGATGCTTTTGATCCGGAACAAAATATATTTGGAGGAGCAAACTATTTATCACAGAAATTGAAGCAGTATGGGGGCAATACAAAATTAGCGTTAGCCGCATATAATGCGGGTAGCGGTAACATAAAAAAATATGGAGGAATACCTCCGTTTGAAGAAACCCATAATTATATAAACAAAGTTTTGGAATATATGGAAAGTGGATTATCTATTGATAATGTTAACCAAAACAAAAGCTTGCAAAGTATAATACCATTTGAAGAAAGGATTGAAATCGATAAGTTACATATGATTTCATATCAGGAAATATTAAAAGCAACGTTACGTATGAATATTCTTAGCCATAGCCTTGGAAACTTGACCGAAACAGGAGACTTTAATAATGGAGCATAATAATAGGTGGAGTCATACTCTGGAAAAGAGAAGGATGCAGATTTCAAATCTTTTCTGGGGTATCGTCCTAATTGAATTTATTACCGAAGTATCAATTTTTATTATCTTAAAAAATAATCATTTTTTTCACGTAAGAATGACAGAGTCAAAATATCTATGGCATTATGCTCTTCTTCCATCTTTAATTAATATTCTTTTTGTTTCTTTTTCTTCTATTTGTCAACGTTCTCAAAGCATGAATACCGGCCAAAAGAATAATTCGATTTTAATAACAGGATCGGCTATGTGTTTTATTATTGCTTATTTTCATGATGCAGTTTTTATTGTATATGCATCCTTTACGATACCGATTATGGTAGCTTCTTTGTTCGGGGAAGTTAAAAAAACGAAAATTGTATTTTTAAGTAATGTAATTCTCTCTACTTTATGTTGGATACATTCTTTTTTTCTTACAACTGAGTCTTTAGAGATTTTTTTTATTAATTTAATTGCATTTTATGCAATCTTATTTGCTTCTTATTTAATTTGTCAGGTATTGATATCTTATAATAAAGAAAATTTAATTTATCTCCGATCTGGATATCGACTTCAAGAAACCTTGCGGGAGCAAGTTAAACAAGATTCACTTACAGGACTTTATAATCAAAACACTTTTTTTTCCTATGTTAATACGGTATTAAAAGAGGACTTATCAAAAGGTAAAATTACTGCGTTGGCAATTTTAGATTTGGATGATTTTAAAAAAATTAATGATACTTATGGGCATTCTACAGGAAATGAAGTCTTAACAAGATTATCTAAGATGCTCCGTATTTATTTTTCAGAAGAAAACGAATTTGTTTCTCGATATGGTGGAGAGGAGTTTTCCATTTTATTTCGTAATACAACACAAGAAATTGCAGCTGAAAAGATAGATGGTTTTCGTGCTGAATTTACAAAATTATCTTTTTCTTCAATGAATAACAAAAGCGTGACATTTAGTGTTGGTATTGCACAATCAAAATTTTTTATAGATACTCCAGATGATTTGTTTGATCGTGCGGATCATGCACTATATCAGGCAAAAGCACAGGGGAAAGATAGAAGTGTAATATTTTCATAGTTTAGGATTAAAAAAGTTAATTTAGTATGTATTTCCGGCAAAATCATATTAAAATATTTGCAATAATTTAGAATATATTGACAAAATCAATCGAATATGGTATATTATTTTTCAAATTAAACATTTGTCAAGTATTTCTCGACAAAGGCAAAGCTGTTGAAAAGCAGTGACGCAAAGCTATAGGGTCTAAGAGCATATGCTTATGACAGCCAGTTTCCGAAAGAAAATTTTTATCAAAGAAAGGAGTTGCAATTTGATAAGAATTGGGGCTCTTTTTGTTTTCAAAAAAAAGTTTTTTATTTTTATAAAATTTTAGACTTGGGAAATGGTAGAAATATAGGAAATCCTATTGTAAATTTTAGCTGAAAAATGTAAAATATATTAATAATAATTAATAAATAATTAATAATTAGTCGTAATTTGTAATGTTTTTATAATTGACTTTATATTTTATCGTAAAGGATTGGTGAAAAAATTGGCATTTTTAAGTACCTTAAATATTAATGGTTCAGCTTTAACTGCACAACGACTCCGAATGAGCATTATTTCAGAGAATTTGACTAATATGGATACGACGAGGACGGAAGCAGGGGGACCTTATCGACGAAAGACTGTTGCTTTTGAGGCAATTGAAGATGGAGATTTTAAATCATTGCTGAATCGTGCTTTGGGGAAAAGCCCTGCCTTAGGAGAAGGTGTGGGAGGTGTCCGGGTAAGTGAGATTATTGAGGATCAATCACCTTTTAAAACTGTATATGATCCGACTCATCCTGATGCTGATGAAATGGGCTATGTTAATTTACCGAATGTAAACTTATTGCAGGAGACAGTTGACGCAATGAGTGCATCACGGTCTTATGAAGCAAATATAACAGCGATTAATGCGATAAAACTTATGGCAACAAAAGCCTTAGAGGTTGGGAAATAAATATTAATACCGATTGTTATGTGTGAGATACTTGAAAGTAATTGGGATGGAGGAGAAAAATGTTTATTACACCCATGCAACCATTAGATGGAATTCGTGCCATACAAGATTCAGAAATTCAAAAAGATGCGGTGTCAAGCAGTACCCCTTTTAAATCAATTTTTGAAAATGCAGTTAATAATGTAAAAGAATCAGAAAATCAAGTAGCAATGGATACCGAAGCTTTAGCGCTAGGGAATGTGGATGACCTACACACCTTAGGAATTAATTCGACAAAAGCATACCTTTCCGTTCGGCTGTTGGTGGAGCTGCGAAACAAAGCGCTGGATGCCTATTCGGAATTAATGCGAATTAACTTATAAAAATATAAAGAACGAATGGGGAATGGCTTTTGCGTGAGAAATTTGATAAAATAATTGAACAAATAAAAGAAATTAATAATAAGTTAAGCAATAGAAACCGTTATATTGTTATAGGCGGAGCTGTTGCAATTTTTCTGTTTGCAATAATATGTGCAATTCTGTTAAATTCAAAACCGTATGACACCATGTTTACGGGAGTCAATCAACAGGAAGCATCTGAGATTGTAGCTGCCTTACAAGATTTAGATGTTACTGCAAAATATGATAGTGATGGGAATATTTCTGTACCCAAAAATCAAGTGGACGAGTTACGAGCAAAGCTGGTTATGGAAGGTTATCCCAAAAGTGGATTAACCTATAATACGTTTTCTTCAAACGTAGATATGATGGCTACAGACTTTGAAAAAAATACATATAAAATTTATGAGCTGCAGGATCGTTTGGCAGCTACCATTCGCCTGTTTGACGGTGTTAGTGATGCAGTCGTAACCATCGCAGTTGGACAGGATCAGAAATATGTTCTGGAAAAAGAAAAAGTAGAGCCGAGTGCTAGCGTAGTCATTATTACCAAGGGTGACACTTTAGACAATGAGCAAGTACAGGGCATTCAAAGATTAGTCGCTAAAAGTATCCCGAATATGAAGCCAGAGCAGGTTTTGATTACAGACAGCACAGGTAGGGATCTTACGTCTCTTGAAGATCTATCACAGACAGGTTCGGCAAAACTAAGATTGGCTTTGGAACGTGACATGGAGAATATAGTACGGAGTAATGTTCTGCATCTTTTAACGCCAATTTTTGGTGAAGATTCTGTTCGTGTTACAGCAAAATGTACGATGGATGTCGATAAAAAAATAAAAGAAATCATTACCTATCTGCCAAGTACAGATGATCAAAAAGGTATTATTTCTAAAGAAGATAATAATGTAGAAATTATCGGAGAAGGTACGGCTTCTGCTGGTGTTGTAGGGACAGACAGCAATGCTCAAGTTCCGGTTTATCCTAATATTACAACAGACGGAAATGAAATATATTACAAAGATAATAAATCATTTGATTATTTAGTAAGCAAAATGAAAGAACAAATTCAAAGCGACTCTGGAGTCGTGTCAGACTTAGCGGTATCTGTGGTAATCAATGGAAAACAGTTGAGCAAAACGGAATTGGCTGAGATAAAACGCTTAGTTGCTATAACAGCGGGAATTAGTACAGATATGGCCGATGAAAAGGTGGCTGTGTTTAAAGCCAGCTTCAATGAAGAAGCTGTCCCTGCAAGCGGTTTCCTCAGTACTTTGGAGAAAAGTAAAATAGTACCGATTGTTATTGGAATTCTTGTATTTCTTATAATTGCTGGATTGATAGCCTTAGTAATATTAAGGAAAATAAAGGCGAAAAAAGCTGCAGAAGCAGCTGCTCTGGCAGCAGAGAATAGTGAAGATAATCCGATTGATGAACTGATTAAATTGGATGAGTTGAAGCAATCCAGAGAGCAGGAATTAAAAGGAGAAATTCGAGAGTTTGCTGATAAAAATCCAGAAATTTCAGCACAGCTTATTAAAACTTGGCTAAAGGGAGGCGATGGAAATGCCGACTGAGTTAACGCCGGGGCAGAAGGCTGCTGCCGTAATTATAGCTTTAGGAGCAGAAAAAGCATCGAAGATTTATAAACATTTAAGTGAGGATGAGTTGGAGCAGCTTACGGTTGAAGTGGCTAGGCTTCGAAATTTATCCTCCGAGCAGACCGAGAGTGCTTTGGATGATTTTTATAAACTATGCTTAACTCAAAAAGTAATTACGGATGGTGGTTTGGAATATGCAAGAACGATTTTGGAAAAAGCATTTGGTTCTCAAACAGCGAATTTTCTGCTTGAGCGAGTAACTAAGACATTAAAGGTTCGTTCATTTGAATTTATTCGTAAAACGGATAGTAAAAACTTAATTGCAATTATTCAGCATGAAAGACCGCAGACGATTGCCCTTATTTTATCGTATGCGAGATCCGATCAGGCGGCGGATGTAATTGCAGAGCTACCAAAAAGAAAACGATTAAAAGTG
>JAYFPL010000101.1:0-45612 GCA_034927775.1 Anaerovorax sp.
ATTGGAATTAGTAGAAGAAGGTTCCTTCGGTGAACTCGGTGCAATATCACAGCATTTTACAATGCTTTCTGCGTATTCGTTTTTAGTCTTTAACCTTCTTTGTGCCCCATGCTTTGCTGCAATTGGCGCGATTAAGAGAGAGATGAACAATGCAAAATGGACGTGGTTTGCAGTTGCATATCAGTGTGTGTTTGCTTATGTTATGGCGTTTATGGTATTTCAATTTGGATCCATGTTTTACGGAACATTCGGCGTTGGAACCATCATTGCTTTTCTACTTCTTGCTACTCTTTTATATCTTTTACTTCGACCTTATAAGAAAAGATTGTCAAGCAACGCAGAAGTCAATGATGATTTATGTTATCAAAAGGGTTAATGTAATATAAAAAAGCAGCGTAATGCTGCTTTTTTAAAAACAAATGGTTGGCATAAGCTAACTTTATTTAGGAGGAAAAAATGAGTGTTGTGATTGTTGGAGGCAATGATTGTATGGTATGCCAATATAAAAATCTTTGCAAACAATATAAATGTAATGCAAAGGTATTCACACAAATGAACGGAACGTTAAAAAATAAAATTGGTTCACCGGATTTAATGGTTGTTTTTACCGGAACGGTGTCGCACAAAATGGTTAAATGTGCATTGAATGAAGCGAAGAATCGAAATACAAAAATTGCCCGCGCACATTCCAGTTCTATCTCCGCATTAAAGATGATTTTAGAAGAACATACTGCATAGGAAACTCATACAATTTTTGCTTTTTTATTTTCTTTATGGTAAAATCAGGGGTAGATTGGCTCAAGGAGAACGGTATGTCATATAAAGTAAAATTAGATGTATTTGAAGGTCCCTTTGATTTACTGGTATATTTGATTGAAAATGCAGAAATGAATATTTATGATATTCGTGTGTCAGAAATCACCAGCCAGTATTTAGATTATATTGAGCAAATGAAAAAGCAGGATGCAGTGGTCGCAGGAGAATTTATGGTTCTTGCGGCTGCTTTGATTGAGCTGAAATCAAAAATGCTTTTACCTCGAACAAAGGTGGAAGGAATACCTGATGAAGAAGAAGACCCTAGAGATGAATTGGTCCAAAAACTTTTAGAGTATAAGCGCTTTAAAGCGGCTTCTGAGTATCTAGAAAAACAAGAGGAACGCATGCAGGGAATTTTTACAAAGGCACAGGAAGACCTTGCACCATATACATTAGAGCCGGATGAATATTTAAATTTGGATATTAGTCAGTTTATGAAGGCGTTTCAAATGTTCTTAAATAAGAAGAAAAAACTAGAAGATATTAAAAAAAGATATGCTAGAGTGGAACGACAGCGTATGTCAATTGAAGCTCGAATTGAACAAATGAAAAACTTTTTTTTAAGAAAGAAAAAAGGAACCTTTGCAGAATTGTTGGATGGGAAAACAAGCCGATATCATATTGTATTAACCTTTATGTCGATGTTGGAGTTATTGAAGCAGCGAGCGATTACCGTTCATCAAAGTGTGAATTACGGAGAAATTACACTGACTCTTTGTCAAGAACAAGGACATGTAGAAATACCTACAGGAGGAGGTTCCGATGACCAGTAAAAAAAATATAAAATCTGTATTTGAATCCATTTTATTTGTATGGGGAGAACCTTTGGATGTTAAAATTGCAGCCGATCTTTTTGATATACATTGGAAGGAAGCATATGACTGCTTAAAGGAGTTGCAGCAGGAGTATGAAGCACAAGACAGAGGCATTCGAATCCGTGAAATTGATAAAAGTTTTCAATTATGCACGAAAGAGGAAAATAATATTTATATAGAGCGCTTATGTACGCCGGTAAAAGAAAAGCGTTTGTCTCAATCTGCATTGGAAGTACTGGCGATCATTGCGTATAAGCAACCGGTGACAAAGGGAGAAATCGAATCCATTCGTGGAATTAAGTGCGATCGCGTAATCGAAGGTCTTATGAAAAAAGATCTGATTATGGAAACCGGTCGTTCTGCTGCAATTGGCAGACCAATACTTTACGGAACAACAAAAGAGTTTTTAAGACATTTCGGATTCACCTCAATGAAGGAATTACCGGACATCGATGATATTGAAAGCATTATTAAAGAAGAAGCCAATCATTCAGATTTTCAACAAATTGCAATTGAATTCGAAAAAAATTAAAAATGCATCCATCAATTACCAATAAGAAATAAGGAAAAGAAGCAAAAAATTTGTACAAACTAATACCATGAAAAAGAAATGGATGTTTGTATTGTTAATTGTTTTATTTATTTGGGCGTTTTATAGTCGTATGGCCGTAACTCGCTATACTGTTTATACGGAAAAGCTGCGACGGAATCAGACACTTCGTGTTGTCCTTCTTGCTGATTTGCATAGTCGTTATTATGCAGAGGGGCAAGATAAATTGGCCCGTTTGATAAGGGATCAAAAACCGGACTTGATAGCGCTTTCCGGTGATATTGTGGATGATCGAATTTCAACACAGGGTGCCTTTTCTCTCGTTAAAAGAATTGAGGGGTGTGCACCTATTTTTTTTGTTACAGGAAATCATGAATGCTGTCGAAATGATTTAGAGAAAATAAAAGAAGAATTAGAAAAATATAGTGTAAAGGTATTAGACGATGAACAAGTAATAGTAACCATTTATGGAGAGAAAATACGAATTGCTGGGCTCGAAGACCCTTGTATAAGAAAATGTGGTGTGACAAAAAGAAAATGGATTGGAAGTAAAAAAGATTTATTTCAAAAGCAAGAAGATATGTATTCCATTTTACTTTCTCACCGACCGGAACTCTTTTATTTGTATGATCGATGGGAGTTTGATTTGGTACTTTGCGGTCATACACATGGGGGATTGGTTCGTATTCCAGGTCTATTAAATGGGTTATGGGCGGTGGATCAAGGGTATTTTCCTAAATATGCGGGAGGGTTATATGTGCACAACGGTAAGACAGGAAGCTATACACAGGTAGTAAGTCGAGGATGCGCAGTTAATCCGAATGCACCTCGTGTTTTTAATCCTCCTGAAATTGTCGTAATTGATATCAAAGGAAAATAGAATCATCTAGTTTTAACCCATAGTTGACACTTAAAACATAAATTTAAAAAGAGCAGGGCTTATCCCAACCGATGACAAATCGGGCGGAGGTAGCCCTTTTTGTTATGACAAAACTGCCCGCTTCGTGACAAGTTTGGCACAATCTTATGACAAAACTCAATTCAATTTTGATATTTTTTTAACAAAAAAAAGAATTATAAAAATTTTCTACGCTTTGAATATCAACGTTTGTCAAAGAATTAACAAATGAATTATCGGATAGTTTTTTGAATTGGCACACGATTTGCTCTTTAATTGGGCAAACGTATAAACCATATGTCATTTGGGACATTGGTTTTGCACTTTTCGAAAAGTCATGACGCGACCCAATTTATTAGAGATCATCGAGAAAGAGAGAGGAGAAAAGAAAAATATGAGAGAGTATATGCCATATGGGGAAGAAGCCCCGTACATAAAAGCGGGCCCGTTTAAAATTCGTCTTCCATTCATTCATTATCGTTTCGAAGTTGCAGACTACATTCAGGGTTTATTAATGTGTGCGGTTTGCCTTGGTGCCATTCCGTTGCTGCAGGATGCTTTGAATATGCCTTTTGAAGTTGCCCTTGCTGTTGTTATTTTAAATGGATTTTTATATACCTGGCACACATTACTCGGAGATCCTGTAGTTCCTGGTTGGATTACTCCGGCAATACCATTACTTACTGCTTATTGTTTAACTTTTCCGGCAGGCCATGCAAGAATGCAAGGATTGGTTGCATTTGAGATTACACTTGGAATTTTCGCTATTTTACTGGGATTGACTGGTGTTGCTGGAAAAATTATTGGAATAATTCCTCCAGCTATTAAGTCAGGTATTATTTTAGGAGCCGGGATCTCTGCAATAACAATGATCTTTAAAGAGGGTGGAAAATTTGAAATGATGCCTTATACTACAGCAATTTGCCTGATTGTTGCATTCTATCTGCTCTTTTCAAATGGATTTAAGAGATTGAGTACAAAGAATAAAATGTGGGAAACCATTGCCAACCTTGGAATTCTTCCAGCAGTTTTAATTGCTGTAATCGTTGCGCCTATTGTGGGAGAAAGCGCATGGCCGCATATCGAGTTTGGTTTCAGTAATCCAGACTTTCATGCACTTTGGACGGATTGGGTTCCTTGGGGCGCTGTAGGTTGGCCTGCACCAATTATGTTTGTAAAGGCAATTCCAACCGTTTTGGCAATTTATATTGTATTATTCGGTGACGTCGTACAGAGTAAAGCGCTCGTACATGATGCAGATATTACAAGAGATGATGAAGCCATTGATTACAATCCAAATCGTGCACATTTAATTTTTGGAATTAGAAATACCATCATGGGAGTGATTGGACCGGATATCACCATGTGCGGCCCTCTTTGGGCAGCAATGCAGGTTGTCGTCTGCGAACGTTATAAAAAAGGCAGAAGAAGCATGCAGTCCTTGTTTGGCGGTGCCGCTTCTTTCCGTTTCGGTACGTTTACAGGATATTGGCTTCTTCCGATTTTAACATTGGTACAGCCGATACTATCCGTTGCTTTAGCTTTAACCATGATTGTACAGGGATTTGTAAGTGTGCGTATTGGTGTACAGCAATCGCAAAGCTTTAAGGATTTAGGTATTGCAGGTGTTATTGCCGGTGCGTTATTAGTAAAGGGATCCGCATTTGGTCTTGTAATTGGTGTATTGGCATGTCTCTTATGTTACGGAAAAGATTTTCTCAAAGGCGATACCACATTTGGTCATCTATGGTCAGCAGAGGTTGAGGTTATGACAAAAGAAGCCGGAAACTTAGAAGCAGATGAAGAAGTCGCTTAATTGTGAATTTTGATATTGGAAGTGATAGCTTTGGAGAGAGAAATAAAAAAAGTTTTAGAGGAAAAGGTAAATCCTATTTTATCAGAACATTATGGCGGAGCCATACTTACTGGTTATGAAAATAATGTGGCATGGATACGGATGACTGGAGCATGTGGGCAATGCCCTTCCGCACAGCAGACGATTGAAGATGTCGTAAAGGAAATCATTATCGCAAATGTTGAGGGGGTTACGGATGTGTGTCTTGATACATCCGTAAGCGAAGATCTGCTTGGCATGGCTCGAAAAATTTTAAATAAATAAGCTTAGTATAGGCAATGCAATCGCACTGAGTACGATGTTTGCGAATAAAGTTATAAGGTTTTATTAGCGGTTTGATAGCAAATATTATCTGTTTGTTATCAAACCGAGTCCATGAAGAGGAGGATTTTTAGTATGTTAATGACAGGAGCACAGTACATCGAAAGTTTAAGAAAGTTAAACACAAGAGTGTATATGTTTGGTGAAAAAATTGAAAATTGGGTGGATCATCCTATGATTCGGCCTTCCATCAATTGTTTGGCAGTTACTTATGATTTGGCACATGACCCGCAATATGCTGACCTCATGACTGCAAAATCAAACTTAACCGGAGAAATCATCAATCGTTTTGGACACTTACATCAAAGTGCAGATGACCTTAGAAAAAAAGTTAAAATGCAAAGACTTTGCGGACAGAAAACAGCAAGCTGCTTCCAAAGATGCGTTGGAATGGATGCTTTTAATGCAGTATTTTCCACTACTTTTGAAATTGATAAAAAATATGGAAGTGAATACCATAAGAATTTCACTGAATTCTTAAAAATGGTTCAAGAAGAGGATATTGTTGTTGACGGTGCAATGACAGACCCTAAGGGTGATCGTGGTGTTGGCCCATCGGATCAAAAAGATCCTGATTTGTTTGTACATATTGTGGAACAAAGAGAAGACGGAATTGTTGTTCGTGGTGCAAAATGTCATCAAACTGGTTCCATCAACTCTCACTGGCATTTGATTATGCCGACACAGGCAATGAGACCGGAAGATAAAGATTATGCAGTATCATTTGCATGCCCTTCCGATGCAGAAGGCGTATACATGATATACGGCAGACAGTCTTGTGATACCAGAAAGTTAGAAGAAAATGCTGACGTTGATCTTGGAAACAAGATGTTCGGCGGACAGGAAGCATTGGTTGTCTTCGATAATGTATTTATTCCAAATGAATATGTTTTCTTAAACGGAGAAACTGAGTTTGCAGGAATGCTCGTTGAACGATTTGCAGGATATCACAGACAGTCTTATGGTGGATGTAAAGTAGGCGTAGGTGACGTTATTATCGGCGCTGCCGCTCTTGCTGCTGATTACAATGGGGCAAATAAAGCGTCTCACATTAAAGATAAATTAATTGAAATGACGCATTTGAATGAAACGTTATATTGCTGCGGCATCGCCTGCTCCGCAGAAGGTTATCCTACAGAAGCAGGAAATTATCAGATTGATTTACTTCTTGCGAATGTTTGTAAGCAGAACGTTACAAGATTCCCTTATGAAATCGTAAGACTTGCCGAAGACATTGCCGGAGGTTTAATGGTAACAATGCCTTCTGAAAAAGACTTTAAGTCAGAAACCGTGGTTGGAAGAGAAGGAGAAACCATTGGCGATATTTGCAATAAGTATTTTGCTGCTTCTCCGGTATGTACAACGGAAGAAAGAATGAGAATTTTAAGATTCTTGGAAAACATTTGTCTCGGTTCTTCTGCAGTTGGATACAGAACGGAATCCATGCATGGTGCAGGTTCCCCTCAGGCTCAGAGAATCATGATCAGTCGTCAGGGAAATATCAGTGCAAAGAAGGAATTGGCAAAGGCGATTGCAGGAATCAAATAAAAAGTAGATTTGCTTCTTTCTACCTTGCATAGTATGATAAAAGAAAAAATTGTGGGGCGGCCTTTACCGTCCCACTATCGATAAATGGAGGGGGAAAGAGCATGAAATGCGGTGTAAGATTTTGTGGTGGATGCAATCCAAGATATGATAGAGGAAAGGCTCTTGAGGAAATTAAGGAATCGCTGAGTGACATTGATTTCGAGTATGCATGCGAAGGAGAAATTTATGATGTTATTTTGGTCATTGGTGGATGTACCAATTGCTGTGCATCTTATGAACAATTTAGGACAAAAGAAGGCGTTATTAAAATGTGGGACTCAGCGGACATTAAAAAAATTGAAAGAGTCATTCGCGATTTAAGTTAAAAGAGTGAGCGCTGTAAACCGCTCACCAAGGTGATTTGGCAGGAGGACTTATGGATTGGAAAACGATATATGACAGCAGGAAATGTACGGCAGAGGAAGCTGTCAATAAGATTCATTCGGGTGACGCGGTAGTTTTTGCACACGCCGTAGCGGAGCCGCCGATTCTGGTAGAAGCTATGGTTGCTAATAAAGAAGCGTATAAAAATGTAACTGTTTCTCATATGGTTACACTAGGAAAAGGAGAGTATTCTCTGCCTGAAAATAAAGAACACTTTACATTTCGAGGCTGGTTTACAAGTGCAACGACAAGAAAATCATTGGAACAGGGTCATGGTCAATTTGTGCCGGTATTTTTTCATGAAGTTCCGGGTTTCATTCGGAAAGGAATTTTCAATATCGATGTGTTTATGGTGATGGTATCACCTCCAGATGAAAATGGTTTTTGCAGTGTCGGCGTATCCTGCGATTATACTATGGAAGCGATTAAGTCTGCAAAAATTGTTTTGGCAGAAGTAAACGATCAAGTTCCTGTGGTTTATGGAGACACCTTTGTCCATGTAAGTCAAATTGATGCCTTTGTAGAGACTTCACATCCGCTTCCGGAAATCGGTATTCCGAAAATTGGTGAAGTAGAAGCTGCTATCGGAAAAAATTGTGCATCTTTGATTGAAGATGGAGCTACGCTCCAATTAGGAATCGGAGCAATTCCGGATGCGGTATTAAGTCAATTAAAGGACAAAAAGCATTTAGGTATTCATTCGGAAATGATATCGGACGGTGTGGTAGATCTTTATGAAGCAGGAGTGATTGATTGTTCTCAAAAATCCATTGATAATGGCAAGATGATTGTTACCTTCTTAATGGGAACAAAAAGACTTTATGATTTTTGCAATAAAAATCCTATGGTTGAAATGAAGCCGGTTGATTATGTAAATCATCCGTCAATCGTCGCACAATCTTCAAAGCTAGTTTGCATTAATGCTTGCTTAGAGGCTGATTTTATGGGGCAGGTTGTATCGGATTCCATTGGAACAAGACAATTTTCCGGGGTAGGCGGTCAGGTTGATTTTGTTCGAGGTGCGGCTATGGCGCTTGATGGAAAGGCTAAGGCAATCATTGCAATGCCTTCCACTGCTACCATGAAGGATGGCAGTAAGGTATCTAAGATTGTACCTTATATTACACATGGTGCGGCAGTGACCACTTCAAGACACGATGTTGATTACATTGTGACAGAATATGGTGTTGCGCAAATGAAAGGAAAATCGCTCCAAGAAAGAGCAAGAGCCTTGATAGATATTGCACATCCTGATTTTAGAGATGAGCTTGGCGAAGAATTTCAAAAAAGATTCCATGTAGAGTTTTAAGTATGTTAAAATAAAGAAGGTCCATAATGATTCTTTTTTCACTATGGACTTCTTTGCATTATTTTACTGCAGATGATGATAACTTGTGGAGAATTTTTATGTTTAAATCTGTTCAAACAAGAACCATGTTCTATTTGGTAAGTATTGCAATCAGTTTACTGATTATTATCAGCTTTGTTTTGGTAGCAGGTATAGAGAAAATAGGTCATGGCATGCAAGCAAAGGCTCTGGAAGATCGAACCCGTTTGCTTTCGGAATGCTTTCAAATAACAAGTGAACTCCAGGGGAAAATAACGCCGGAAGAGGCTTATTTAATCATTCGAAATTCGGATTTTATTCATGAAGACATTAAAGAAAATAGTTTTTTAATAAACAAAGAAAGAAAAACAATTGGCTATTACGGACGAGAACTCCCTTATGATTTAACATTTTCTAAGCAATGCTCTTTGCAAAATATTTATAAAAAGGGAGAAGATTATATTGCAAATCTTGCATCTTTGAATCAAATTCCAGGTCTTGAAGGGTGGTTTGTTTGCTCGGAAAAGAGATATTCACAGGTATTTCGAGATATCAATAACATCAAAACGGGCACGATTATAATATTGGTAATTTTATTGTTTATTTTATGGCCACTTTCTAAAAAAATATCTAAAAAAATAACAACTCCAATTCGGGAACTCTCCAAGTCTGCAGCGCGAATCGCTTCCGGTGATATCAGTCAGGAAATTGTAACAAAAAATAAGGATGAATTAGCAGATATTGCATCCTCCTTTAATCTAATGTTAAATCATTTAAAATCAACGATGCAGCAAGTACTCACCAAATCAGGAGAGACCGCTTCCATGCATGAAATCATGGAATATGCGGAACAAGCATATGAGAATCTTTTAAGCGGTATCATAAGCATTAATAACATCGGTGAAATTACAACCTTTAATGAAGCAGCTGAAAAGCTAATTGGTTTAAAGGCCGAAGAGGTGCTTGGTCTTAATGTACAAAACCCTATTCCAAAGGAAATTAAGCCGTTAATCGATACTCTGAAACGATGTTTGGCTAAAGGGAGTCTTCAATTAAAAACTTTAGATGACATCTATAATATCTCAGGAGAAAAAATTCCGATTTTATATAGCGTTAAAATTCAATTTGGATTAAAGAATGAGGTAATCGGTGCAGTATGTGTATTCCGAAACATTCTTGATATTCAGAGATTTGAAGAAAGCACGAATCGAACGAAAAACTTAAAGGCGTTGGGTGAAATGAGTGCCAGTTTGGCACATGAAGTAAAAAATCCTTTAACGAGTATACGTGGGTATGCACAATTGGCAAAGCTGGAACTGAGCGAGCATGATTTAAACGTTGAAGGTCTTGATATTATTATCCATGAAGCAGACCGTCTAGCTCAAATGCTTGATCGGTTTATGCATTTTGCCAGACCGAAGATTCCTGTATTAAAGGAAGTTGATTTAAGAAAAGTAATTAATTATGTAATTACTTTGATTCAGAATGAATTGCCAGAAAATATTAAAATTAACACTGTCTTTAAGGAAATTCCGAACGTAATGGCAGACGAAGAGCTTTTTGAACCAGTCATATTAAATCTTCTGTTAAATGCAATACAGGCAATGCCAAATGGCGGTGTGATTACAATTAAAACAGGATACAATGAAAAACGCAAGATGGTATTTACAGAAGTCATCGATACAGGTGAAGGAATACCAAGAGATATATCTGAGAGAATTTTTGAACCGTTTTATACAACAAAAGATATCGGAGCAGGTATGGGTCTTGCAATTTCATCAAGAATCATTGAAGCACATAAAGGTGTTTTAGAAGTAGAAAGCGTTGTAAAGGAAGGTGCGAAGTTCACGATACTATTGCAATCGGTTGAAACAAGTAAGAGAACCTTTAATTTGAGGGAGGAATAACTGTGGGACAGATAAATATCCTTGTGGTCGATGACGAGTTGAATGTCAGACAGCTTTTAAGTAAAGTACTGACAAAAGAAGGGTATCAAGTGTATACTGCATGCGATGGATTAGAAGGGCTGGACCTTCTTCAAACGATTAACATTGATATTATTATCAGTGACATAAAGATGCCAAAAATGACGGGTATTGAATTTTTACATCGAGTGAAAGAAATGGATCCGGATATTGGATTCATATTAATTACGGCTTTTGCAACCATGGAGACCGCAATTGATGCATTAAAAAGCGGTGCACAGGATTACGTAACGAAGCCTTTTGATATTACTGAAATTCTAACTGCAGTCAAAAAACTATGTTTACCGGTTCAGCAGGGAGCACCATTCGGTGGTTCCAATTTTGGAGTAGGAAAAGACCAGTTTAGAGTGAATAGTAAAAGTCCTAAGATGCAGGAAGTTTTGCAGCTTGCGAAACAGGTCGCAGCTTGTGGCTCTACGGTATTACTTACAGGAGAAACGGGAACTGGGAAAGGATATATTGCGAGAGCACTTCATCAGTGGGGACTTAAAAGTGATAAACCACTTATCAATGTTAACTGTGGAGCGATACCGGATAATCTACTGGAAAGTGAATTGTTTGGTTATGAGAAAGGTGCATTTACTGGTGCTGTGTCTTCCAAACCCGGACGTTTTGAGCTAGCAGATGGCGGCACAATATTTTTAGATGAAATCGGAGACATTTCACCGTCTCTTCAAGTGAAGCTTCTTCGTGTTTTGCAGGAAAAAACGTTTGAAAGATTGGGTGGGATACGTTCGATTAAAGCCGATGTAAGAGTCATTGCTGCAACCAATAAAAACCTTTTAAAAGAAGTGAGAGAGGGACGCTTTCGAGAAGATTTGTACTATCGCCTAAATGTAGTACCGATTCACATTCCACCTTTGAGAGAACGCGTGGAAGATATTGAAGATTTGGTCGCTTTCTTTTTGGACGATTCTGCCCGTATCTCTAATACGAATATTCGAAAACAAATGACTGCTGATGCTATGAAGTGTCTGAAAGCTTATACTTGGCCAGGGAATATTCGAGAATTGGAGAATATCATTGAGCGTTGTGTGGTAATTTCTTCCGGTAATTTAATCCAATTGGATTCTCTGCCGATCGAAGTTCGTGAGGCAAGAGAAAATTCGTATTTAAATGAAAATAAACAAGAACCAATGTTAAACAATGCAATTGATTCCATAGAAAAAGAAGTCATTCAAAAAGCGATGAATGAATGTGGTGGGAATAAGACAAAAGCAGCGCTTGCACTCGGTATAAGCAGACGTTCATTGCACAGGAAACTCCAAAAGTATGCAATGAACGATTAAATTTATCATTGTATTTCTTTCAAATTCTGAGGATATTTTTCATAATCCGTGAAAAGGATTTGAAACAAAAGTGGGTTAAGCATATAATAAGAGGGTACGCTCTGAAAGAGCGATTTTCTCATGCTTACAGGAAGAAAGGACATACAATGAATAAGACAGTTGGTATTAGCTGTGCAATAGGAGCAGCTTTTATTTATGGCTTTGCACCACTTTTAGCAAAATTAGCGTATATCGATGGGAGTAATACCATCACTTTAACTTTTTTTCGCAGTTTATTTTCCTTTCCAGTGATGCTCGCAATTTTGAGAGTTAAAAAGATTTCTGTCAGAGTATCAAAAAAGGATTTTTTTACATTAATAATATTGGCATTTTTAGGAGCGTTTGCAACCGGTCTTATGTTATACGGGGCATACAATTACATCTCAGTAGGTTTAACGACCTGCATTCATTATGTGTATCCGGTTTTGGTTGCTGTTGCGTGTGTTCTTTTTTTTAAAGAGAAAATAAGTGTAACGAAATTAATTGCAATGGGTCTTTCGCTTTTTGGTCTTCTATCCTTTTTAGAGGGTGATTTGCAGTTGAATTTTATAGGGGTTGCTTTAGCATTTGGATCTGGCATTGCTTACGCAGCTTATCTAGTTGTAATGGATAAAACAGAAATTAAGCATTTACATCCTTTTTTAATTTCATTTTATTGTGCTACAGTGGCTGCTGTATGTCTCTTTGTTTTCGGAACAGCGACCAATCAAATCGTCTATCATATTGCCCCAAGAGGATGGATTTTGATGTTTATAATGGCCATCGGCGTTTCGGTAGTTGCTAATTCCATTACTCCGATTGCTGTAAAAAATATCGGGCCTACGGCTACTGCTATTTTAGGAATGTTTGAGCCTATTGTGAGTGTTATTTTGGGGATTTTATTTTTAAATGAACCATTTACATTCCGAGGTGCACTTGGGTGCATGTTAGTAATTTTGTCTGTAGTGCTTCTTGCCTTAGAAAGAGATAAAACGAACGAAAAACAAGAATAAATTATATGGAAAAAAGCATATCTCCTTTTTAAAAGAAATATTCTTTTGAAAAGGAGATTTTTTTTATGCTTAAAAATAATATTACAAAAAAATTATTAATAAGAACCATGAGTATAGTTCTTATAGTAGGAGCTTTCTTTTTGAGTGTAAGGATTTTTGGAACGAATGAAAGAACAGGGATAAAACTTCGTGAACTTCCACCTAGAGAAGCCGCACAAAAAGAAGTATCCGGTGAATCACTCATTCAGCTTCCGGCAGGTCCGGAAATTTCTGCGCGTACTGCAATTGTGATGGATTTAAACTCCGGAATGGTTCTTTATGAAAAAAATAGTCAAGATAAAGTGTATCCTGCCAGCACAACGAAAATTCTTACTGCTTTGCTAGCCATTGAACAAGGTGATTTGAATGATATGGTTACGATATCAAAAAAAGCATCCGGAGTTGAAGGCTCCTCAATTTATCTTGAAGTGGGTGAAAAAATTTCGCTGAAAGATTTAGTTTATGGGTTGATGCTTCGATCAGGAAATGATGCCGCTATAGCAATTGCAGAAAAAATTTCTGGAAATACTGCATCGTTTGTAGAGAAGATGAACGAAAGGGCGCGACAAATTGGTGCAGAGAATACACATTTTATGAATCCAAATGGTCTCCATGATGAGGAGCATTATACGACTGCTTATGATATGGCATTGATAGCAAGACAAGCCATGTTAAATCCTGCTTTTAAAGAAGTAGCAGCATCAAAAAGCTGGACGGCAGAACGAGGAGATGGAAAATTTAATGTGTTCTATAACAAGAATAAAGTAGTGCATGAATATGAAGGAGGTACAGGTGTAAAAATCGGTTATACAAAAACATCCGGCAGAACCTTGGTTGCTTCCTCAAAGCGGGATGGAATGGAATTAATTTGTGTGGTCATGGATGATCCGAATTGGTTTGACGATTCCTATCGTTTGATGGATGCCATGTATGATTCCTACGAACAGGTTACAATTGCGCAGGGACAGCAGCGATTGAAAACCATGCCTGTAGACGGAGGGATAAAAGATCATGTATATGTAGGTACAAAGGAAGCGGTTTTGTGTCCTGTATTAAAGGAACATGAAAATGCAGAGGTGGGCATTCAATATGTATTGGGATTTCAGTGTCAAGCACCGATTCGAAGGTGGCAGGAAGCCGGATTGCTCAATGTATATGTGAATGGTGCTTATGTACATTCCGTACCTTTGTATTTTCTTGAAGATATTGATGCCCTTTAAAGAGAAGTACTGTCACCAATTTGGCTTTCCTTCAATATTTTAGTATTGTAGTTAAAAAAAAGGGGGCATCTTTATGAGCTACAATACTTATGATTGCATTGACGCGGGAACAGAAAATTGCCCTTGTTATCTTGCTCTTACAGGCGATTGCTTGACATGCAGCCGTTTACAGGGAAAGGATTGTTGTGATTGCAACTGGCGAGGTGTTTGTATATATAACGAGTTTGTGCAGGGAAATCGAAAGGTAAATAATCCAAGAACAGAATTTGAAGCTAAAATATTAGAAAAAAAATTCTACTTGGATGATTTGGTAATTTTTATATTGGATGTAGGGAAGGGGTTTGCAATCAAAGCCAGTCATCCTGGATCCTATGTTTTTTTAAGAGGAAGACAAAGCAGTCACTTTTATGATTTGCCTATCTCTGTTATGCGTGCAGATGTCGAAAAGGGTACGATTCATGTTGCAGTTAAAATCATAGCATTAAAAACAAAAGCATTGCTTGAGGAACCAGAACGTTTCGTTTTACGTGGAGTTTATCGAAATGGAATTCAAGGAGTAAGTGCACTTCGACCTTCAAAAACGAAAGATCAAAAAATATTATTCATTGCAAAAGGGATTGGAGTTGCACCGGCAATTTTGGCAGCGAATGCACTGCGTTATCGAAATAAAGTTGACTTCGTTCTAGATACCGAAAAGATTAGTACAGAGCTAATCAGTGATTATCTGGGGGAAAAAGGAAATCATGAAGTGAAAGAAATTAATGAGGAAAATGGAGCCGTTGGAGAGCTGGGAATCATTAAATATTTAACATTAAATAATGAACAGGATCGAAGAGATTTGGTACGATTATTAAAAAAAGAAAATTATGATTGTGTTGCTGTTCTTGCATCAGATTATTTTGTTGATACGATCGGAGCGCTGGTGCGAAAGACACTTCCGGGTGTTAAACTTGCAAACAGTAATAATTTTCACATTTGCTGCGGAGAAGGTGTTTGTGGAGCCTGTTCATTTGTTAATGAAGAAGGTGATACCATAAGAATGTGTAAATGCCAGAGAAGGGAATAGGAAAGCGTGAAATCCAAAGCGTTTACTTGCCTTTTCTTATGTTTTTTGTTAGAGTAAAGCTAGAGCAAAAACGCATGGAGGGGAAGAACGGGAATGAGCGCGGACTATGATATTAAATTAATTGCATTAGATATGGATGGCACCTTACTCAATGAAGAGGGGTGCTTGTCTTTATCAAGTCGTCAAATTTTAGAGAGAGTTATGGATGAGGGGATTCATGTAGTGATTTCAACAGGCCGTGTTTTCAGTGCATTGCCGCAGGATGTTTTAGACGTGGACGGGATGGAATATGCGATTACTTCTAATGGGGCAAATATTTTAAAGCTTGCGGATCAAACAACCGTATATTCTAATTTAATCGGAAAAGACAGTATTATAGATATTCTGCCGTACATTCAAGATGAAGATGTAATGATAGAAGCTTTTTTTGATCACGATGTTGTTGCCGAACGAAGATGCTTGGAAAACTTAGCGCGTTATGGAATGGTTACTGAAAAATCGCAAATCTATACTTTGAGTACAAGAAAACCAGTAGAGAATATTGCATCTGTTATGGAAGAAAAAGCAGATCGTATGGAGAATATAAATTTAATTTTTTCTGATCAGAAGAAACGAATGGAATTCTGGAATTTTCTTTCAAGGATTCCATCCATTACGGTAACGAGTTCTATGCCGTATAATTTAGAAATTGGCGGTGCTACTACAAGTAAAGCAGATGCCTTAAAGCATTTGTGTTCGTTACTGGATGTGAAACATAATCAAGTGATGGCGTGTGGAGACAGTGAAAACGATCTTGCAATGCTTCAATTTGCTGGGCTATCGGTGGCAATGGAAAATGCAGCAGCACCTTTAAAAAAGATTGCTCATTTTATAACAAAAACAAACCGTGAAGACGGTGTTGCGCATGCGATTCAAAGATTTGTGCTTGACCACAGACAGTGTGCAAATCAATGATTAATTAGTAAATTAATAAGAACTACAGCAGACTTTTAGGTGCTGTAGTTCTTTTGTTTTCTTGTCTAAAATCTGTATTGATATAATTGAAATAAATGTGACTACAAACAATAAATATTTTTAAAATAATCGCAAAAAATTATAAACTGAACTGGTTAAAATATTTGAAATTGTATATTTCGTTATGATCAGATTTAAAGTATTATATTATCAAAATCATAAAAAAAGGAGAGTTTTGATGAATTATAATACAAATTCAATGGCGGTATCAAAAAGTGCAACAAAGGGGTTGGTAATCAATGCATTATGCATTGCTTTGACGCTCGTGGCTACTATGTACATTAATATAAGATTGCCTCTTATGGGAAATGGCGGATTGATTCACTTGGGAAATGTTCCGTTGTTTATTGCAGCTATTGTATATGGAAAAAAAACCGGAGCAATTGCGGGTGCTTTCGGAATGGGACTGTTTGATTTACTGTCAGGTTGGACCACTTGGGCTCCGTTTACTTTTGTAATTGTAGGTGCCATGGGATATACCGTTGGTCTGATTACGGAAAAGGTGCCGGGTAGACCGATCTTTGTAAACAGTTTGGCGGTTATTACTGCGCTTGTTAAAAAAATTATCGGTTACTATTTTACGGAAGTTGTGTTATATGGCAACTGGATACAACCCTTCGGTTCCATACCGGGTAACATCATTCAAATTACGGTAGCTGCGATTATTGTTCTTCCAATTGTAGAACGAATTAAAAAACTAGCTGTAAGAGTATAAGAAAATAAAAATCGTGAGACGATAGCTGTAAGAGGAGGAAAGCATTATGTATAAAATAATGACGCCGGGTCCTACGACAATAAAAGAAAATGTAAGAAAGGCAAGAAGTTTGGAAACTACGAATTCGGATTTGGATTTGGAATTTTATGATTATTATAAAGAAACTTGTGACTTGCTTCGTACTTTACTGCATACAAAAAATGAAGCATATATTCTTAGCGGAGAAGGAATTTTAGGTTTGGAAGCGGCTTGTGCTTCTTTAACGGAACCTAAGGATCGAGTTTTGATTTTAGATAACGGCGTGTTTGGGAAAGGCTTTGCCGATTTTGTTCGGATTTATGGTGGGATTCCGGTTTCTTTTGTATCGGATTATCATAAGCCAATTAATCCGGTAGAGCTCAAAGATTTTTTAGAGAAAGATTCTGATTTTAAATATGCAACTGTTGTACACTGTGATACGCCGAGTGGAGTGCTGAATGATGTAGAAGCCATTTCAAAGCTATTAAAGGAACATGGCATCTTAACCGTTGTGGATTCGGTAGCAGGAATGTTTGGAGAAGCTCTTAATGTAGATGAAGCTCAAATTGACATTTTGTGTGGTGGATCACAAAAAGCGCTTTCTGCAGCAGTCGGCCTTACTATGCTTTGGGTAAGCCCGGATGCGATAAAAGCTATGGAAAACAGAAGTACCCCGATTGCCTCCTTCTATGCGAATATACTAAATTTTAAAGGTTACTATGAAAAGAAGTCATTTCCTTATACGCCTCCGATTAGTGATATTTATGGAATTCGTGCAGCACTTGAAAATGTAATGGCTGATAAGGAAATCTTTATACGACATGAAAAAATTGCACAGGCAACACGAAAAGCAATTCAAAAATCCGGACTTCAATTATTCTTAAAGGAAGGTTATTCTAATACCGTTACAGCGGTATCCGTACCTCCGACTTTAACGGATCGGGAGATATTGGATACGATTCGAACAAAGTATGGAATTATGATTGCAGGTAGTTTTGATGTTCTGGCAGGAAAGGTCGTTCGAATTGGCCATATGGGAGAAAATGCAAGGGAAGCGTGTATGAGTGAAACGATGGATGCGCTTACAAAAACATTTCAAGATTTAGGGTGTCCTTTAAAGTGTGATTTAAAAATGGCATTTTTAGAGGCGCTTCAAGAAGAATAAGAAGTAAAAGAACACACCTCCTCATATACTGTAATGTATGCAAAAAATGCAACAAAACAGTATGGAGGAGGTTTTTCTTTTGAATAGAGTTATCGTGATTGGCGGAGGATGGTCGGGTTGTGCGGCGTCATTGGCTGCAAAAAAAGCTGGAGCAGAGGTTGTACTGATTGAAAAGACGGATTTGCTTTTGGGTCTGGGAAACGTAGGCGGTATTATGCGAAACAACGGAAGATATACTGCTGCAGAGGAAAATATTGCACTTGGAGCTGGAGAATTGTTTGCAATTACCGATGAATTAAGTCGGCATAGAAATGTAGATTTTCCAGGGCATCAACATGCAAGCTTGTATGATGTTATTAAAGTAGAGCCTTACGTACGCCGTTTTCTTCAAGAACAGGGAATTGAAATAAGAACAATGGCACGGGCGATTGATGTGGAAACGGAAACTGTTTCGATTAGTATTGGAAATGGAAACGGAATTGAAAAACGAAGAAAATATATCAAAAATATTACTTTGGCAGATGGCACTGTTTTGGCAGGCGATGTGTTCATTGAATGTACAGGTTCGACCGGACCGATGGGTAATTGTTTAACTTATGGAAATGGCTGCTGCATGTGTGTTTTGCGCTGTCCGGCATTTGGGCCGCGAGTCAGCATTACTCAAAAGGCAGGGCTGAATGATATTATGGGACAGAGGAAAGATGGAGCCTTCGGCGCATTCAGTGGTTCAGGAAAACTAGAAAAAGCGTCTTTATCAAATGAAATCCAAAGAGAGTTGAATGAAAAAGGGGTAGCGATTATTCCTTTGCTGCCAGAGCAAGTTGCAAAAGAGAAATTGGAATTAAAGGTATGTCAGCAATATGCGTTGGAAGAATTTGCAGATAATATTGTACTTTTGGATACGGGATATGCTAAAATTATGACGCCGTTTTTTCCGTTGGAGAAATTGAGAAAAGTTCCAGGGATGGAGAATGCACGTTACATTGATCCATACGCAGGTGGAAAGGGTAATTCTATAAGATATCTATCGGTTGCAGAACGAGAAAATAATATGAAAGTAAGCGGAATAGAGAATCTCCTTTGCGGAGGTGAAAAATCCGGGTTATTCGTCGGCCATACAGAAGCAATTACAACTGGAACGTTAGCTGGGTATAATGCGGCACGTTTAATAAAAGGTATGCGGCCTTTAGAATTGCCGCCACAGTTAGCTTTGGGTGATCTAATTTCTTATGCAAACGATAAAATAAAAACAAAAGATGGATTGCTAAAGAGATATACCTTCGCCGGTGCAGAGTATTTTGAGCGAATGAAGGAAAAGGGTCTTTATACTACAGATGTGCAAGTGGTACAAAAGCGTGCAAAAAAATATGATTTAGCTAATATTTATAAAGAAAGAATATTATAATAGAAAAAATTATTACATATAGAAATGTCAATGAATTGGTTGACAACTTCTGAGGGAAACTATATGATAAACGTGCGAAAATAGAAGAAAAAGAGGATAAAGATGAGACTAAACAAATACATTGCTCAGTCGGGCATTGCATCCCGAAGAAAAGCGGATGAATTGACCTTAGCCGGAAACGTTAAAATAAATGGTTTGGTAATGAAGGAACCGGGATATGATGTTGTTGAAGGCGACGTTGTTGAAGTTTCAGGTCGTAGGATTGAACCTGTTAGAAAATTTGTATATCTTATGTTGAACAAACCAAAAGGTTATGTGACTACGGTTTCTGATGAAGAAGGAAGACCTACGGTGTTGGATTTATTGACAGATGTGTCCGAACGAGTTTTTCCGATCGGTCGTTTGGATTATAATACTTCTGGTTTACTGTTATTAACGAATGATGGAGATTTGGCATATCGGCTGACGCATCCAAAGCACCAGATTTATAAAACATATCGTGCCAGAGTCACCGGTATTTTGTCAGAAGCTCGGGCAGCAAGACTCAGAAATGGTGTAGACATTGGTGGGTTTGTTACGTCAAAAGCAAAGGTAAAGGTATTAAAAGGAACTGCAAATTCTACGATAGTTGAAATTCAAATTTATGAGGGAAAAAACCGTCAGGTTCGTAAAATGTTTGCTACTGTTGGGAATAAAGTGATTGATTTAGAACGAGTGGCAATGGGTGAGCTGTTGTTGGGCAGACTGAAAGAAGGTCATTATCGTAAATTAACTCAGCAAGAAATCAATTATTTAAAAAACTGCTGATTTCTGAGTTCTTGATTGAACGTGTATGAGTTTGAAGAATAATGATGAGGTAATTAACAAATGAAAGGGAAATAAAATTGAAATATCGCTGTTTAATTTTAGACCATGATGATACAGTTGTTAAAAGTACACCAAATATTCATTATCCTTCATTTATTGAAGCGTTAAAAGTATTAAGGCCAAATATGAAACCCTTAAGTTTTGAAGAATTTGTTGCATATTGTTTTAATCCAGGGTTTGCGGAATTATGTAAAGATATTTTGAAGTTTAGTAAAAATGAACAAGACTATCAATATAAAATATGGAAAAAATATACGAATTTGAAAATACCTGACTTTTACCCTGGTTTCTCTGAATTTATCACAGAATATAAAACGTTAGGGGGAATCATATGTGTAGTATCTCATTCAGAGAGTAAACAGATTGTTAGAGATTATATGTTAAATTGTAAGCTAAAGCCAGATTTAGTATTTGGATGGGAACTAGAAGAGTATAAACGAAAGCCCAACCCTTATCCAATAATTGAAATAATGAAAAGGTTCAATTTGAATAGTAATGAGATATTAGTAGTAGATGATTTAAAGCCAGGATTAGATATGGCAAAAAGTTGTAAGGTAGCATTCGCTGGAGCGGGATGGTCACATGTTATTCCTGAGATAAAAGATTATATGGAATTAAATTCAGATTATTATTTTTCAACAGTTGATGCTTTAAAAAGATTTGTACTATCGGCATAAGAATATATAATTCTATAGACGATTTGGGCTGTCAATAGTTAATTGGCGGCCTTTTAACATGAAAGAGACTTCTCTTCGTTCTTTGCTAGATACAGATTCTGGTCAAACTAAAAATACCCGTCATAATCGACAGGGTACTTTTAGTATGAGTGTATGTATATGTTTCTTATTTTCTCTTTGATTCTTTTGGAGTTACACAAACGCCCTTTGCTCTGCAAACAACGATTGGTTCTTCCAAGAAGTCTGCAGCAGAAGCACTGATGTCAGGTCTTGCAGCAACCACTTTCTTTGCAACAAATTCCATTGTTCTGGAAGTGTTACCCATCTTTGTGATTTCACCATAAGCTTCAATATAGTCTCCAGCATAAGTTGGAGCTAAAAATTCAACTTCATCATATCTTAAAAATAAACCTTCGTCTCCGTCAGCTTTGATTAAAAGCTCAGTAGCAACGTCTCCAAACAAGTGAACCATGTGAGCGCCATCTACTAGGCTGCCGCCGTAGTGTGCATCCTTGTGAGACATTCTTAAACGAATAGTTGAGGTAATCTTTTCCATGTCATTTCTCCTTTACGCATTTAGGTATTTTATTCTACTTTTACGATACATAAAAATAGTGTATGCCTAACATGTATCGCTTTTTAAAGTTAATTATGTAACACTAAAAATAAGTTGCAAATTCCGTGCCAATGCGTTATGCTTAATATAAAGCGAAACTGAACCGATTTGGCATCGGTATTTTTCTTAGAAGGAGATGAAAATGCATAATATTTATGGGATAAATCGTGTCATGGAACCAAACCATGTTTTGCCTACCTCGGCTTGGAGAATCAATAATGATAGGGAGATTTACCCAAACGAATTACGGCTAAAGGTACAAAAGATTCATATTGAAAGTACCAGTTTTCGTCAGATTTGCATTGAATGCAACAATAATATGGAGAGAATAAAAGAACGTATCTTGCATATTGTTGAAAAACGCGGAAAGCTGCACAATCCGGTAACTGATACCGGTGGAGTGATTTTTGGAACAGTTGAAGAAATTGGCGAAGAATATGAAAATGTGAAGGGTTTAAAGGTTGGGGATGAAATTATTTGTAATGCTTCCTTGGCGGGTATACCTTTGCTTTTAACACATATTTCTAAGATTGATATGGCTTATACACAAGTAGATGCAGAAGGTTATGCTATTTTATTCAATAAAGTTCCAGTCGTAAAAAAACCCGAAGATTTGCCCATTAATTTGATACTTTATACGTTTGATGAATCTGGTACTTTGTATTCTGCTTATAAAAGTGCTAGAGGCAAAAAACGTTGTCTTGTGGTTGGAAATAGTTTGTTGACAAACTTGCTATTTGGACGAGCAATCCGAAAGTCTGCCGGTGATGATGCGGAGATTATTTGTCTTTTCGACAATAATACCGACATTGGTGTAAGAGGGAAAGAGTTAAAGGATATTTTAGAAAAGACCTTTACGGACATTCATTATGTGAATATATTAAAACCTGTAGAATGCTTGGAAAAACTAGAAGTGGGACTGTTTGACGTGAGCGTGAACTGTGCAGACATACCTGGAGCTGAGACGATTAATATTTTATCGACTAAGCCTGGAGGAACGGTATATTTTGCAAATTTAATTAACAACTATAATATAGCATTATATATAACGGAAGCGATTTCCCGGGAAATTCAAATTAAGTGCGCAGATGGATATGAGGAAGAATATGCTGAGTTCGATATTGAATTGATGCGTGAAATTGCGCCTTATGTTGCGAACTCTAAGCTAGATTCTTATAAGATAATTGATAATATAGCTTATTCTCTGCGAAAAAATAAATTTGGATATGAACAGACTGTCTACCAAAAAACTTTACTAGACGACTTTATTTGCAACAGTAGCGCAATGGCAACGGTTGTTGATGAAATCCTCAGTGTGGCAAAATACGACTGCAGTGTTTTGATTACGGGAGATACTGGGGTTGGTAAGGAAAAGGTTGCAAGCCTGATACAAAAAAACAGCAATCGAAATATGCAGCCTTACATTAAAATCAATTGCGCATCCATTGCAGATAATTTGATTGAATCCGAATTCTTTGGTTATGAAAAAGGTGCATTTACCGGAGCGAATGCAGGGGGTAAAAAAGGTTTTTTTGAACTAGGGGATAATGGGATTATTTTTCTAGATGAAGTGGGCGAATTGCCAATGGATTTGCAAGCAAAATTGTTGCGTGCAATTCAAGATGGAGAGTTTTATCGAGTCGGAGGTACGGTGCCTATTAAGACGAATGTTCGAATACTTTCGGCGACAAATAGAAATTTAGAAGAGCTGATAGAGGAAAAAAGATTTCGAAAGGATCTTTATTACCGATTAAATGTATTCCCAATTCGAGTACCCAATTTAGATGAAAGAAAAGCGGAAATTCCAAACCTTGTTCAGCACTTTTTAAGAAAGTACAATGAAAAATTCGGAACAGTACGAACGATTACACCAGATGCTTTGGAGTATTTGCAGGGTTGTAACTGGCCTGGTAACATAAGAGAGCTAGAAAATGTCGTACAGCGGCTTTTGATTTCATCGCGGAATGAGAACATTACCGTGTTTGATGTCACCAAGGAACTTCATGCCGACTTATACAATTCAGTTAATGTTGATTTTGATGCGGATGAATTTGAAGCAAATAAAGAACTGACACTTGATACAATGGTTGATAACTTTGAACGTAGTATCATGCAGTTTGCATATGAGAAATATGGTTCCTCAAGAAAGGCAGCAAAAGCACTTGGTATTAGTCAGACTCAGTTCGTAAGAAAGAAGAATAAATATAACATTGATCTTCCAGAAAAACAGCGAACCTAAAAAGGTTCGCTGTTTTTTGCGGTTTGAGTCCAAAATGGTTCTGATATTGGGTAAAAATGCAAACTTCCGGAAAAATCATCAAAAAAGATAGGCAAAAATGAAAAATGAGCAGAATAATTTTGCATAAAACTAATTTTATTGCAAAAAAAATTGTGGTTTGTTCATTTTGGCATATTATTTGCTCTATATTTTAATGTGAAAATATTAAAATATTTTTATGTTTTAAAAAAATGCATTATGCAAAATAATTTTTTTTTAAATTTTAAGGAGGATGAATAACATGCAGAAAAAAGGATGCCCTTACGGTACACACAGAGTAATCTCCCCGAAAGGTGTTTTACCACAGCCAGCTGAAAAGATTGATAACAATATGGAAATCTATGATAATGAAGTATTGATTAACGTTCAGACTTTGAACATAGACTCTGCTTCTTTCACTCAGATTGAAAGACAAGCTGAAGGAAATATTGAAGAAATCAAAAAAATCATGCTTGGTCATGTTGAAAAGCAAGGTAAGCACAAGAACCCAGTAACTGGTTCCGGTGGTATGTTAATCGGTACTGTTGAGCAGGTTGGTGAAAACTATAAAGGTGAATTAAAGGTTGGCGATAAAATTGCTACATTAGTATCTCTTTCTTTAACTCCATTAGTAATTGATGAAATCGTTGCAGTAAGACCTGACATTGACCAGGTTGATATCAAGGGACACGCAATCTTATTCCAGAGCGGTATCTATGCAGTTCTTCCAAAGGATATGCCAGAAACTTTAGCTCTTTCCGTATTAGACGTAGCTGGTGCTCCTGCTCAGGCTGCTAAGCTTGTAAAGCCAGGAGATACTGTAGTAGTAATCGGTGGCGGCGGAAAGTCCGGTCTTCTCTGCTTATATGAAGCAAAGAAGAGAGCTGGTGTTAACGGTAACGTTATCTGTATCGGTGGATCCCCTAAATCCACAAAGAGAGCTCAAGATTTAGGTCTTGCAGATCACTATTTTGCAGCAGACGCTACAGATGCAATTGGTATCTACAACAAGATTATGGAATTGACAGATGGTCAGTTAGCTGATATCGTTATCAACTGCGTAAACATCGAAAATACAGAAATGGCTTCCATTCTTGCTTGTAAGGATGATGGTCTTGTATACTTCTTCTCCATGGCTACTAGCTTTACAAAGGCTGCATTAGGAGCAGAAGGCGTTGGTAAAGACGTAAACATGATCATTGGTAATGGATACTGCAAGGGTCACGCAAACGTAGCTCTTCAGGTTCTTAGAGAATGTGAACCATTAAGAAAGTTGTTCCAGGAAATGTATGCATAATGATGCATAAGAGAACACTTCTTATATAAGTATATTTAAGTATATTATAGTTGGTTTTCTAATCAGGTATGGAAGGTTTATTTTTAACCTTCCAACCCTGAAAAAATATTTTTAAAGGACTTCGTTATGAGTGCGAAGCGATAAAAAAGGAGATAGAAAATGGCAGAGAGAAGACATTTCAGAGACATTGAGCTTTGGAAGAACGTTACTGACGAACAGTGGAATGACTGGAAATGGCAGGTTGATAACAGAATTACAACCGTAGAAGACTTAAAGAAAGTAATTAATTTAACTGAACAAGAAGAAAAAGACATCACAGAAGTTGCTAAAAATTTCCGTTTGGGAATCACTCCTTACTATGCATCTTTAATGGACGTAGACGATCCAAGATGTCCAGTAAGAATGCAGGCAGTTCCTGTAATCGCTGAAAATCACAGAAGCGAAGCAGACATGCTTGACCCTCTTCATGAGGATGAGGATTCCCCAGCTCCAGGATTAACACATAGATATCCAGACAGAGTTCTTCTTTTAATCACTGACCAGTGCTCTATGTACTGCAGACATTGTACAAGAAGAAGACTTGCTGGTGAAACTGATGGCGCTAGAAGCATCGAAGATATTGATAAGTGTATCGAATACATCAGAAAAACTCCACAGGTAAGAGACGTACTTCTTTCCGGTGGTGACTGTCTATTAGTAGATGACGATGTATTAGAATATATCATCAAGAAATTAAGAGAAATCCCTCATGTAGAAATCGTAAGAATGGGTTCCAGAACACCAGTTGTAATGCCAATGCGTATTACTGACAAATTGGTAAATATGATTAAGAAATACCACCCAATCTGGTTAAATACTCACTTCAACCACAAGAAGGAATTGACTGAAGAAGCAACAGTAGCACTTACAAAATTAGCTGATGCAGGTATTCCTCTAGGAAATCAGTCCGTATTACTTCGTGGAGTAAACGATTGTCAGCATATCATGAGAGAGTTGGTTCAGGCGTTAGTTAAGAACAGAGTAAGACCTTACTACATCTACCAGTGTGACCTTTCCTTAGGTATCGAACACTTCAGAACTCCAGTTTCTAAGGGTATCGAAATCATCGAAGGTTTACGTGGACACACTTCCGGTTATGCAGTACCTACATTTGTAGTAGATGCTCCAGGAGGCGGTGGAAAGACTCCAGTTATGCCTCAGTATGTAATTTCTCAGTCTCCTGATAAGGTAATCTTGAGAAACTACGAAGGTGTAATCACTACTTATACAGAACCAACTGATCTTCCTAAGCTTGATTGCACATGCGATTACTGCACAGGAAAGAAACATTACGAATACGAAGGTGTTGCTGGTTTGCTAAGAGGACAGAGATTGGCAATGGAACCACAGGATCTTCTTCGTCACAAGAGAAATAAATAGTTCGAAGGAACACAATATATGGAAGGTTATGGGGCAGAGTAATCTGCCCCAAACCAACTAAAACGGAGAATTGAAATGAGCTTACTGTACCAATTACAACAAAAATATAAAACCCTATCCATTGTAGGGATGGCAAAAAATGCTGGAAAAACAACCGCTTTAAATTATTTAATTGAAGAAGCAATGGATGAAGGAATTGTCCTAGGCGTAACTTCTACAGGAAGAGACGGAGAAAGCTCGGACTTGGTCACAGGTACAGAAAAACCCAAGGTATATCTGGATACGGGAACCATAGTATCGGTTCCGGTGCAGTTATATGAACTAGCAGAAACCGGTTTAGAAATCATTCGAAAAACAAAATTCAGCACCTCTTTAGGAGAGTTGCTGCTTTGTCGTGTTGCAGAATCTGGTTATGTGCAGATTGCAGGACCGGTAAACACAGTCGATCATAAAAAACTTTGCAAAGAAATGGAAGATTTGGGTGCAGAGTTGATTTTAATCGATGGAGCAATTGATCGAAAATCTATTGCAGCTCCGGGAACTTCGGATGCAATAATATTATCGACTGGAGCAGTTTTATCTCGCAGTATGAAAAAAGTAGTCGAGGAAACGGTACATATTGTATCTCTTTATAGTATGCCGAAATTACCAGAGGGACGTGTACGAGATATCATCAGTAAGGAAGCGGGAAATAAAGAGAGAATTACACTAATCAATAGTAAAAATGAAATGCAGTTTCTTGATCTAAAGACCGGTCTAGGAGCCAGCAGATTTTTAGATGAAGCAATTGATGATGATACACAGTATGTCTATATACCCGGTGCTTTAACCACAAGTGTTTTTGAAGACATTCATCCAGCAAAGAGAAAGCGAATTCAATTTGTCTTAAAGGACCCTACTAAGATATTTATCGGTTCTTTGGCGTGGCAGCAATTAAAAAAGAAGGGTTTTCATGTTTGCGTACTGGAAAATATTGAAGTAGCAGCCGTTACTGTTAATCCTTATGCACCTTCCGGATATTCATTTGATCACAATGAATTAAAAAAAGCAATGGAAGATGCATTAGATGGAATTCCTGTGATTGATGTAAAGCTGGGGGGTGTGTTTGAATGAGCACGGAAGCACCAAAGCGTCTGTCTAATAGTAAAACAAGAACAGAAACAGGTTTAGAAAACGTATTACATAATATTAATACGTTAACACCTTATGGTACACGCAGAGTGAAAGAAATCAAACCTTTCATGCCTGGCCGTGAAGTGGAATTAAGGCATGAGTTTGATAAGTTGGATTTGATGATTGGGTTAATACATGATTATCCTTCGGAAATTGAGCAATTAACAGAGATTTTTATGGAAATCAAAGAAATAGCTTATACGTTAGATCGAAGTATAAAAAATGTATTATCCGTAGTCGAATTGTATGAAATTAAAACTTTTTTACTGCAAACAAAGAAAGCATTGGATCTACTTTCGGATATTAGTCACAATATGCCGTTGGAGTTTAAGCTTCATGATACGGTTGCGTTACTAGATACAATGGATCCGGGAAAAGATCGTATTAATACATTTTATATCTATGATCAATTTTCTGAGAAGTTAGCAATTTTGCGAAAAGAGAAGAGAGAAATAGAGTTAGAAATTCGAAAAGAGTTAAAACAAGTTCGTCGAAAATTAGAGCAGGAATATAAATTCCAGATGACACCAAAGTGTGAACTTCTGGTTCCAAAATCAGATGCAGCCACAATGAAATTAGTGCACAGCATTTCAGAACTGGAACAAATCGAAGAAGATTACATGACCATTACTTTTAAGGTTAAAGCAAATGATACGGTCTACGTTTTACAGAAAAAAATGTCAGATTTGAATGAAGCAATTGATGAAGAAGAGCTTGCTGTTCGGACAGATTTGTCTATGAAAATTGCAAAAGAAGCTGATGTTTTAAAGAAGAATTGTGAGCGTATTGGAAGTTTAGACTTTACTTTAGCAAAAGCGTTCTACGCAGAAGCATATAACTGTGTTCGACCTACCATTGTATCTGAACACATTTTGAAAATAGAAGAAGGACGTCACTTGCTTGTTGAAGAAGTATTAAAGAGCAAGAGAAAGCAGTATTGTCCTGTCAGTGTTGAACTAGCGGATGGTGTAAGCTGTATTACTGGTGCAAATATGGGTGGAAAAACCATTTCATTAAAAATGATTGGTTTAGTAGCAATGATGGCGCAATATGGATTTTTTGTTCCATGTAAAGCTGCTACCATAGGATTATCCAATTATATGCATATTTTGATTGGGGATAGCCAAAATGTACAAAGAGGGCTTTCTAGCTTTGGAAGCGAAATGGAAGAACTCAGAGAAATACTTGATAATAGTAAAGAAAAATCTTTGCTGTTGATTGATGAAATTGCCAGTGGTACCAATCCGGTAGAAGGTTTGGCGCTAACGAAGAGTTTGATTCATTATTTGATAGATCGTACTTATATTACTGTTATTACGACGCATTTTGATCATGCGGCTGTAGGAAATAAAGTACACAACATGCAGGTAAGAGGGTTGGCAGATGCGGATTTCAATCGCTTAGCAAAGGAGCTTGCTCATGCGAACCGAAAGGAACGTATTGAAATTGTTGGTCGCTATATGGATTACCGTTTATATACTGTCAAAAATGAAGAGCAGATTCCAAAGGATGCACTTAACATTGCAAGAATTTTAGGAATCTACGATGAAATCATTGATTATGCAAGAGAAATCATGCAATCAGATAAATAATTCGTCTTATTTTTAAGTTGATAGAAAATGTTGAAAAGGAGAAAAAAAGGATGAAAAGTAAGCTAAATCTAGACCCAAAAGTGATCGACAGCGCAAGAACCGCTGCTGCTCACATTGCGGAAAGTATGCAGAGTTTCATTGACAAGCATACAACAGTAACTACAGAAAGAACAATCCTAAGATTATTAGGTATTGATGGTGTTGATGATGTAGAAAGACCACTTCCTAACGTAATTGTTGATGCAATTAAGGATGCTGGAGGACTTCCAAGAGGTGTTGCATACTGGATTGGTAATGCAATCATTCAGACTGGAAAAGAACCACAGGAAATTGCAGAACTAGTTGGAAAAGGCGAATTGGATTTAATGAAGCTTGACATGTGCAAGAAGGAAGAAGCTGAAAAGGCGATTGCACCTTATGTAGATAGAGCTTTAGATAAGATTAAGTCACAAACTGCAAAGAGAAATGAATACCTTGCAACAATCGGAGAAGGCAGAAGACCTTATCTTTATGTAATCGTTGCAACTGGTAATATCTATGAAGACGTTATTCAGGCACAGGCTGCAGCTCGTCAGGGTGCAGACATCATCGCAGTAATCCGTACAACAGCACAATCCTTGTTAGACTATGTTCCTTATGGTCCAACTACAGAAGGTTTTGGTGGTACGTATGCGACTCAGGAAAACTTCAGAATCATGAGAAAAGCATTGGATGAAGTTGGTGAAGAAGTTGGCAGATACATCCGTTTGTGTAACTACAGCTCCGGACTTTGCATGCCGGAAATCGCAGCAATGGGTGCATTGGAAAGACTTGACGTTATGTTAAATGACGCACTTTACGGTATCCTATTCCGTGATATTAACATGCAGAGAACCATTGTTGACCAGTTCTTCTCTCGTGTAATTATCGGTTACTGTGGAATTATCTTTAACTCCGGAGAAGATAATTATCTAACTACAGATGATGCGATTGAATCTGCACATACTGTACTTGCATCTCAGTTGATGAATGAACAGTTTGCAGTTCTTGCAAATATTCCGGAAGGACAGATGGGTCTTGGCCATGCATTCGAAATGGATCCAGATACAGAAAATGGATTCTTATATGAATTATCACAAGCACAGATGGCTAAGGAAATCTTCCCGAATGCTTCCTTGAAGTACATGCCGCCTACAAAGTTTATGACTGGAAATATCTTCAGAGGACACATTCAGGATGCATTATTTAACTTAATTTCCGTATGGACTGGACAGTCTTTACAGTTGTTAGGAATGCTTACCGAAGCAATTCACACTCCACATCTACATGACAGAATGCTTTCCATTGAAAATGCAAAATACATTTTCAACAATGCAAGAGATCTTGGGGAAGAAGTTGAATATAAGAAAGATGGAATTATCCAAAAGAGAGCTCAGAAGGTTCTTGCAGATGCAAATGAACTTTTACAGCAAATCGAAAAGGATGGCTTATTCCCTACTATTGAAGCTGGTAAGTTTGCAGCAGTAAAACGTCCTATGGACGGCGGAAAAGGATTGGAAGGCGTATGCACTAGAGACGAACAGTACTTCAATCCATTTATTGCGAAGATGCTTGGAGGTGCGAAATAATGAGTAATACAGCAGCAGTAACAAAATTAGATTTAACAAAAATTAAGCCTTATGGCGATACAATGAATGATGGTCAGGTGCAGATGAGTTTTACTTTACCGGTACCTGCAGGTGAAGAAGCAAATGAAGCAGCTAGACTTCTTATGAAGAAGATGGGCTTTGAAGAACCAAGTGTAGTATACTTCAAGGATCTTGGAATTGGATATACTTACTTTGTTTGCTACGGTAAGACAACTCATACCGTTGATTATACTTCTATTAAGGTTACAAAGGTTGAAGTTGATATCATGGATCGTTTGGAATGCGAAAAGTATATCGAAGAAAACATCAAGAGAACCGTAACAATGGTTGGTGCTTCTACCGGTACAGATGCTCATACAGTAGGTATTGACGCTATCATGAACATGAAGGGCTTCCATGGTCACTTCGGTCTTGAAAGATACCATGGTGTAAATGCAATCAACATGGGATCTCAGGTACCTAATGAAGAATTGATTGCAAAAGCAATCGAAACAAAGGCAGATGCAATTCTAGTTTCTCAGACAGTAACACAGAAAGATGTTCACATTCCGAACTTAACTCAGATGGTTGAACTTTGTGAAGCAGAAGGCATTCGTGATAAAATCGTTCTTGTTTGCGGCGGCCCAAGAATTTCTCATGAATTGGCTCAGGAACTTGGTTATGATGCTGGTTTCGGTCCAAATACTCATGCAGAAGACGTGGCTTCTTTCGTACTAACTGAAGTTGTAAGAAGAGGTTTGGTATAATTTTCAAACAAGGACTGGAAAAAGTCTAAATAAAGATGTAAACTATTGGGGGCGGGTATCTATTTCACCTGCCCCAATTGTTATACTTTAAAGCGTTGAAAACCTCTTGTATAAATGTATGAGTGGTTTCGATGTATATCATTATAATAATGGAGGGAGAAAATATATGATTAACAAAATCAGAACTGCTGAAGAAGCAGTAGCTGGCATCAAAGATGGCGCTACGATTATGGTCGGCGGATTTCTAGGTACAGGATCACCTGAAATTTTGATTGATGCTCTTGTAAAGAAGGGTGTTAAGCATCTGACTGTAATTGGTAATGATGGAGGACTTCCTGCAAAAGAAGGAACTTCTGCAAGAGGTATTGGTAAATTATTAGAGGCAGGAATGGTTGACCATATCATTGCTTCCCATGTTGGTATGAATCCATTGATTGGAAAAGGAATGAATGATGGCACGTTAAAGTGCACTTTAGTTCCACAGGGTTCTTTGGCTGAAAAAATCAGAGCAGGTGGAGCTGGTCTTGGTGGTGTTTTAACTCCAACTGGTGTAGGTACCATTGTTGCTGAAGGAAAAGAAACTATTAATATTGATGGAAAAGATTATCTTTTAGAAAAGCCATTAAAGGCTGATTTTGCATTAATTCGTGCTTCTATTTGTGATGAATTCGGTAACTTTTCTTGTGCTAAGGCGACTAAGAATTTCAACTATGTAATGGCAATGGCTGCAGATACTGTAATCATTGGAGCAGAAAAATTAGTTAAGGTTGGCGAAATGGAGCCGGATACTTTCACAATGTCTGGCGTCTTTGCAAAGTATATTGTTGGAGGTGAAAAAGCATGGCAGATTTAAAGGCAAGAATCGCTTCTAGAACAGCGAAGGAATTTAATGATGGTGATGTAGCAAATCTTGGAATTGGTCTTCCTACAATGGTTGCTAATTTTCTTCCAGAAGGTGTGCATATTACTCTTCAGTCGGAGAATGGGTTTACAGGTCTTTCTGGAAGCGCAGAAGCGGGAAAAGAAGACGTTGATGTTATCAACTCTGGTGGGGCTTATGTAACGTATGCTCCAGAAGCAAATTTCTTTGATTCTTCAATGAGTTTTTCAATTATTCGAGGTGGACATGTAGATGCAACTGTACTTGGTGCAATGGAAGTTGACGAACATGGAAATTTAGCAAACTGGATTGTACCTGGAAAAATGGTTGCAGGTATGGGCGGTGCTATGGACCTTGTTGTTGGAGCAAAGAAAGTTATCATTGCAATGCTTCATACGCAAAAAGGAAACCATAAAATTTTAAAAGAGTGTACCCTTCCATATACTGCACTTGGTGTTGTTGACAAGATCATTACTGAAATGGGTGTTATGGATGTAACAGCAGAAGGTATCGTATTGAAGGAATTACATCCGGATTATACTTTAGATGAAATTAAGGCTGCAACTGGCTGTGAATTAATCATTAGCCCTGACTTAAAGCCAATGGAAGAAGAATAAATAATAAATAGGATTTTACAATTAAAGGGCTAGATAGAAATATCTAACCCTTTTTATTTTAAAAAATATTTTTATATAATATAGAATTTAAAAAAGTAAAATGATTTTTCCAAGAAAAAAGTCGACTTTCTACTACTTGAAACTTTCTAGTATAGGCTATAAAATTATTTTAAATAATTAAAATAATAAACCAAATATTTCAATTAGAAAAATGAATTATTTAAAATATAAATAATATATAAGAAAGAAGATGACGATGAATGATGGAACAAATAATACTATAAATTCTTCTAGTGAAATGAAGAATAAAGTTAGGAAAAAGGTAATGGAATTTTACGAAGCCTATTATAAGGCCGATCGCTTAAATATATACTGTAGTTTGGATACCTCTTTTCAAAGACAAGTTCCTTTAAATTACTTTTTAATCCATACCAATTATAATATAGAAATGGGTAGACTCTTAAACATAAATGAAGTAGAGGTTAAAGAAGAAAAACGTATGGCTTTTGTTGAATGTGAAATACAAGTTAATGATGAGATAAAAGATATCGTTTTTATCTTAAAGAAAGACTTTGGCGGATGGAAAATGGATGGAGAAAGTATATTTAAAAGAACTTTTTAACAAGTATTTTATCAGTTAATCAAAACTGAATAAAATAAAGATAAAAAAGGGGGAAGTCATTTATGTTTAAAAAACGGATATCATTGTTGATTGTAGTTGCAATGTTGCTACTTACCTTTGTTCCGAATGCGTATGCAATGGAACCGGTAATGAATAGCACTCAGTATGCAGCTGCTTTATCAGTAGAAAATGAAATTAACTTACCAGAAGTTAAACCTGATGTAATTGTTACAAGTACAAATTTATTATCAATATCAGAAGCAAGAAGCGTAGAAGTCTGTGCTGATTTTGGATACGTTCCAAAATTAAGTGATTTGAAATGGACTTTTGGAGAACGTACCTTTAAAGAATGGAAATCATTTAACGATTCTACGGGAGACTTTTCAGGAGCTCCATTTATTAAATTTGAGAAAAAACCATATATTGATGGGAATACTGTAAAAGCAATCATCAAATTTGATTTGCCATTTGGGAAAACAAATTTAGAAAACAGACCTTATCCTCGAACAAAATATCCAGAGCTGATAGGTGAATACAAACTAGTAGTAACGGATAAGAAAACAAATGCAAAAGCAGAAAAGATGTTCAAGCTTAATGCATATGATTCCTACCATAAACAAGTAGAAATTCTTCCGGAAGTAAACAGTATCATTGATCGTGCTAAGAATGATCGCTATATTGAGTATGAACCAATGGGGAAATCTGCGCAAGGAAGAGATATTCCGTTTGTAATGTTTGCCAGAGATAAAGACAGCATTGATACTTATCTCAATCAGACACTACCGATGATGTTGGAAGAACCTTCTGGATTCATTGAAAAGATTAAAAATGGAACAGCAGGCGTTTACAAACCAGCAATCTGGTTTAATAATATACATGCTGATGAAGCCAATGGCGTGGATGCGCAGATCGATATGTTAGAAAAATTGGCGACTCAGGACACCATAACATTTAAAAGAGCTACGAAAAATAATAGTAAAGAGACATTAGAAGAAGTGACATTAGATGTTCAGGATTTACTGGATAATTACATTGTATTGTTTAACCTATGTAACAATCCGGATGGAAGATATAATAATCTCAGATCAACCATAGCTGGATTTGATCCAAATCGTGATGTAACCTATCAAACACAGGTTGAAACAGCAAATGTATTTCAAGGACTTGCAAAATGGTCTCCAATGATATTTAATGATTTTCATGGTTTTGTTGAGGAATTTTTGATTGAGCCATGTACACCACCTCATGATCCAAACTTTGAATATGATTTGTTAATGGATGGAGCAATTGACCATGCTCATGCACTTGGAAAAGCTGGAATTGCTAACAGTAAGTATTCTAATTACCTCATTCCTATGTTTGACTGGGGCGATGGCTGGGATGATGGAGCGCCAATGTATGCAGCCGTCTTAAGCTTAATGCATGGAGCCGTAGGGCATACCATTGAAATTCCGGAATTAAATCAGGAGTCAAACAATGCATTTATGTATGCAGGTTTTGGTTCTTTAAAATATGCTTTGGAAAACAAGGAAAAGTTATTTAAAAATCAATTAGAAATTTACAAAAGAGGTATTGAGGGTATTGATGATCGTAAAGTTGATACGTGGTTAATTAATGCTAACGGTGATGCAATTGGAAGACCTAGAGGAGCAAATGAAAACTTCTTCCCTGAATATTATGTATTACCAGTAAATAGTGAATTACAGAAAAATTCATTGGCAGCTTATGAAATGGCTGAATTCTTAATAAAAAATGGAGTTAAGGTAGAAAAAACGAATACTCCGGTAACCGTAGGTGATATAACCTATCCAAGTGGCAGCTTTATTATTGATATGCATCAAGCAAAACGTGGCTTTGCAAATTGCGTATTATATGATGGATCGGATTTCTCGGATTTTGCTGCAATGTATGCAGAAGTGACGATGTGTTTCCCAGATTTAAGGGGTTTTAATAAGTACGAGGTAAGAGTTACCGATGCATTCAATGGAAAAGCAGAAAAAATAAGCTCTGTTACAATTCCTTCTACAGAATTACCGACTGAGACGCCATTACTTGTAATTAAGAATACAAATAATGATGTAATTAAGGTAGTAAATGAGCTTTTGGCAAATAATAATAAAGTTTTTATGACTTACTCCTCCGGCAGTGAGTTTAATAAAGGTGATTTTATCGTTACTAGTAAAGATTTAGAGAACATAAAAGACAAATATTTCTTAGAACTCGTACCATATAAAGGGAATGCTATTATAAAGAGAATAAGACAACCAAAGATTGCAGCAATCGGAAATGAGTTAAAATATGTATTAAAGGATCTCGGATTTGAGATGGTAGATTCTCTTAGTGACGCAGATATTATTGTTGATGAAGAAAGCAGTGCTCTGACTTCGACAATAAAAAAATCTATTCGAGGCGGTACTCCTTATGTAGGCATAGGGGGTTATGCAATTGGTGCAATGGAGAAGAGCGGTTTATTACCTGGTCTTGCATGTGGAAGCAATGGATCATATTATGAAGGCGTTTTAAGGGCGGTAGTTGATACGGATAGTGTAATTACAGGAAGGTATAATCAAAATGATATTCTTTATAACAACTCTGCTTCCTGGATTGAGAAAGTTCCTAAAACTGCAACCATTTTAGCAACCATAAGTGATAAAGATGATTTTTATGTTGCGGGATGGTGGCCAAATCATATCGCAGTGAAAGGAAAAGTATATATTATTCAGGATCAAGTTGGTAATGCTAAAATAACATTGTTTGCAAATCATATTACAAACAAAGCGCATCCATCTCATCAGTTTAGGATGCTTGCAAATTCAATTTATGATGGAACTATTAAATAAGAGAGTCTAACAGAGTAAATGAAAATATAAAATCGGTACAATTAACGTTTGTTAACCGTACCTGTTTTTCTAACACGTTAAAAATATTATTCTTATAGTTTATCGTAAGTGCTTTTCAAGCAAATCCAAGTAAGTTTCTACGCTTTCCGCTTTTGTAAATATAGCGCGTGCACAAGTGGCATTTCCTCCGCCCTTTCCTTGGTAGATATCGGCGTTTTCGCGAACGAGTTGTCCGCAGTCCGGTTTGCCATTTGAGAAGAGAAGCACGGTTTGTGCAGGCTCACAAACGAAAATTAACAGTCCCTTGATAGAAGGGGTTACGTGTCGTCCTAAAGTTTGCAGGTCATCTGTATTAAAATAATCATAGGATTGGATCATGATAGGATTCGAAAAGCTTCCTTTAAAAGGAGGAAATAAGACATTTGTTGATAAAGAAGCATAAAGTGATTCAATTTTTTGAACTTCATTTCCAATCATCTTCTTTTTTAGTTCATATAGTTCTTTTCGAACTGCACTGCTCTTTTTTTCCTGAATTTTTATTTTTTCTAGAAGTTGATCTGGCTCTGTCGAAAAGCGCTCACATAAAGGTATTAATATTTTATGTTCTAAAACAAAATAATTGTACGCGTTTTGTCCGGCTTTAACAGTAAACCGTGTCATTCCTTTATAATTTTCCATTCGGATAATCTTTACAAGTCCAACTTGTCCGGCTGTTGACGGATGCGTTCCGCAGCAAGCGACGCAATCCGCTGGATTATCTTCATTTCCTACACAAACAATAGAAATGTTTTCTTCAATTTCTAGTTTCTTTCGAAGGGGAAGTAGTTCCGCTTCAGATTTTTTTTGAAAATAACGGACGGATACCGGGACGTTTGACCAAATGGCTTTGTTTGCTAAGCGTTCAACATTTAAAATCATATCTTCTGTAAAATGTGCAAATTCAGGTTTTTCCTCTAAACGGATATCGATGGTCATATAGTCTGAGCCCATGTGAAATCCACGGTTTACTCCACCATATTCTTGATAGAACATACCGGATAAAATATGCTCTCCACAATGCATCTGCATATGTAAGAAACGTCGGCTCCAATCAATTTGACATACAACCGTTTTACCGCGGGCATTTTCAATAGATGCTCCTAAAAAGTTAGAGGATGGAGACACAAGTTGATGGTAAATAATATTATCTTTTTCAAAGACATAACAAACCGGACAATCATTAATAAAACCAACATCACTTGGCTGACCGCCGCCTTCCGGAAAAAATACAGTTTTATCTAAAATGAGGCAAAAGGTGTTAGATTGGTCTTTCGCTCCTAAATCTTTCATTGCATTTAAATCAGTTATAACTTCTAAAATGATGCTTTCGCATTGTTTTAAATAAACATTTTGTTGATATAGTCGTTCTGTTTTCATAGTTTAACTCCTCTCCTTGTACCATTTTATCATAAACCATGACGCTTTGTTCATATATTTAGCTAGAAGAAAGGCGGGATTATAATGAAAAAGAAATGGTGCTTTGCGACAACGTTAGCTGCAATTGTTCTTTTTTTGCTGATTGTACCCTTTGGTAATTTGAAAATTACAGGAGTACAGTTCATATCAGCTTCGGATACCATAGTTTTGGATGCCGGTCATGGAGGTATTGACGGCGGTGCTGTGAGTATGAGCGGTATTATGGAAAAGGATATTAATTTAGCGATTGCAAAAGAAGTTTCGGAACTTGCAGCTGCTGATGGTTGGCGCGTTGTTATGACAAGAGAAAAAGACAAGGGGTTATATAGTGATGTTGTTGGAGATGGAACAAAACCGTTAGAAATTAAAAACAAAAGAAGCATTCGAAGCCTGAAAACGGAAGATTTAAAAGAGAGAATCAAAGTGATTCAGCAAGTGAAACCTTTGGTTGCAGTCAGCATTCATTTAAATAGCTTTAAGGAAGATCGTTCTGTTCATGGTGCACAAACCTTTTATCCAAAGGGAATCGAAAATGAAACGATTGCAGAAGAAAGTAAACGTCTGGCAGAATGTATACAAGAAGCACTGATACAGGGTATTCAAGATGGAACGGAGAGAGCGGCTCTTGGAAAAAAAGATGTGATGCTATTTAAGAAACCCACGGTGCCTATGGCGATAGTAGAATGTGGTTTTCTTTCTAATCGAGAAGAAGAACAAAAACTACAAGACCCAAATTATCAAAAGAAGATTGCAGCTTGTATTTATGAAGGAATTATGAAGTACACCGGACGTGAGAAAAAACAACCACTGCAAGTTGTTGATAATAGAGGATGAGAACAAGTTTGCACATAATACGAACGGCCTGTGGATAACTTGTTTTTGTAAAAATAAACAATTCGATAGATAGCTTGAAAACAATGGGTTTCAAGCTATTTTAATTATCCACAGGTGCCGTTGGATAAAATTGTATACAATTTATTTTTTGATGTGGAAAAGCAATGTAAGTCCCAAAATATACACATTTAACACTTGTTGAAAACTGTTCTTAAATTCACAAACATTGGTTTACATAATATTATTTGTTCGTTGTTTCAGAGCGGATTGATAAAACTTATATTGAGTGTTCACTGCTTTCTGTTAAACGTAATAGCTGTGCACGAATTTTTGTTTCTTCATTAATAGGTGCAAGACAAACCAGATAATCACCGGCAAGGATTTTTGTGTGGCCCTTTGGTATAATTTCACTTCCTTCGCGCTTTACAGCAATGAGTAAGCACCCGGATGGCCAAGTAATGTCACGGACTTGGCAGCCATCTGCGGTGGAATGGAATTGAACAATAAATTCCATCGTAATTTTTACGCTGTTATCTTCTTCGTATGGGGACAAGCTGCGACTCTTTAAAAGATTTTTTAATAAGGAGTCATAGATAGGGCGACTCTTTAATAAATCAGCGACGACATAAGCAACTAAGGAGACAACAGTAAGAGATAGCATATGGCTGAAGGAACCAGTCATTTCTACAATTAAAACAACTCCGGTTATCGGTGCACGTACAATGGCAGTAAAATATCCTGCCATAGCTAATATTATAAAATTATAAAAAAAGATCTCATTGAAACCTAAAAAGTTAACAGATACATTTCCAAATATTGCACCGATGCAAGCACCAATAATCAGGAGCGGAAAAAAGATACCGCCAGGGGCACCGCAGCCAAAGCTAATCATGGAAAAAATAAACTTTAACACAAGAAGCATAAGTAAAAATCCAATTCCTGATTCTGGAGTGAGTTGTGGAACAATTTTATGACCCCCACCAAGTACTAAAGGAAAGAAGATGCCAAAGAATCCAGCGATAATGAAGGCGATTGCTGGTCTGCCTGCCGCTGGAAGAAGTTCAATTTTTTTATACCATTTTTGTGTCTCAAGCAAAAACCAATTATAAAAAGCTCCACTAATTCCCAAAACAATTCCCAGTAGAATTAAAATCCAGTAACTGGATAAAGGCATAGATTTTTCAATTGGAAAATGAAATACTGGCTGTAAACCGAAAACATTCTTTGAAACAAAGTCTGAAGTGACCGCTGCGGTCATCGTAGAAAGTAAAATTGAGGGAGAAAAATATTTAAAAATTTCTTCTAAAGTAAACATTACACCAGCTAGCGGGGCATTAAAAGCTGCTGAGAGTCCGGCACTTGCACCACTTGCCATTAGAAATTTTCTTTCCATCCTTGTTTTTCCATATTTTTGAGCAACACCATCTGCTACGCAAGCACCCAATTGGATCGATGGACCTTCGCGACCTAAAGATAAACCTGCTAATATACAGACAGCGCCACCAAAAAATTTAGCAAAAAGAGTGGACAGCCAAGCATTTTTAAGGTGTCCAAGCATGATTCCCTTTACTTGAGGAATTCCGCTCCCTCCAATTAAAGGATACATTTTAATTAACAGTCCTATTCCATATCCTGCAAGTATTAGACATGGGAATAGTAAAAACGACGCGATACTATGGGTAGAAAGGAAATTGTACATCTGAATAGACAGTGCTTCAAACGTTGCTAAAATCCATCGATAGGCAACCACGGTTATACCAACAAGTATGCCGATAAGAAGACTTTTTCCTATAAGAAACAGCATGTGCCGATCGGTATTAAATAGTGCTTTGTAATTATTTTTCATTTTTTCACATCCTATATTTGTTCATTTCTTCTTTAATCATAGCGAGAAATTTAAAGTTTGTAAAGTATATCGAAAATTTGAAACTATTCAAATTTTAATATCATGTTAAAGGAATAATTGCTTGTATAACATTTGGTGCAATGTGTAAAATAAGCCAGAAAGGAGTTTAATGCATTTATGGAGTTAAACAACAATGAAAAACAGACATGGAAGCGTATCCCAAAACACATCGGCGTAATTCCGGATGGAAATCGCAGGTGGGCAAAGCAGCATGGTATGGAAAAACAAATGGGGTATGAATTTGGAATAGAACCCGGTTTTGAATTATATGAAATCTGCAAGCAATTAGGTGTTGAGGAACTAACTCTTTATGGATTCACTGTAGATAATACGAAGCGACCGGCGATACAGAAACAAGCCTTTCAAAAGGCTTGCGTTGATGCAGTGGAAACATTAGCACAAAAGGATGCTGAGTTATTAGTCGTAGGTAACAGCAGTTCGAACTGCTTTCCAAAAGAGCTGATCCCATATCGAAGCCGTCGAAAATTTGGAAATGGGGGTATACGCGTTAATTTTTTAGTAAATTACGGTTGGGACTGGGATTTAAATTATCCGTATGGTCTTGCTTCCGCAGACATTTCTCGGATTGATTTAATAATACGGTGGGGTGGACATTGCCGATTAAGCGGATTTTTACCCGTGCAGTCCGTTTACTCTGATTTCTATACTTTACAGGAACTGTGGCCTGACTTTGAACCAAATCAATTATACCGCGCATTGGATTGGTATCAAAACCAAGACATTACATTAGGCGGTTGATACAACATTGCTATTCTTTTCTCTTATTGCAGGGAATCAATAAACTCATTGAAGTCATCAAAATCACTTTGAATGAATTCATAAAGCACTGGTTCCTTAAATTCATACTTTGCAGTTGGAATAATCATTAGGTTAATGCCACTTTTGTGCAAGCGATTTTCCAAATCCCGAATTTCTTCTTTTGTATATGCGGCAATGACTAATTGTCCATAGTCACTGATATAATAAAGGCCATGTACATCTTCGTTCAATCGAAAGATTCGACGGGTTACATGGTCGTTGTTTCGATTAAATTCCAAGTATAATCTTCCATTATCGTGAGTCGTTTGCATTGCGCCGGCACTAATAAGAGAAAATTCGCTTTCAAACTCATCTGGATCGACCAAAATTTCAAATAAGGTAACGAATTCGGGACGATTTAAAAGCATGGCAACCTCTGCCGGAGATACAGAAAACGAAGATCGTTTCTTTGCATAACAAACTTTTTTATCTTCCAATTTTACTTCTGAAAGAACTATTTTGTAGTTATTCCCAACTTCGATTAATGATTCGGATAAATAAGAAAGTGAGCCATCCATATTTATGAACTCTTCAATGGTATTTCGACATAGTGTTGAGGCAGTCTCTTCGGCGATATCCTCAATATGTGCATTTTTTGTTAATAAATAAGAAGTGCCTTCTATATCTCTTCCAAAGGTACGCATAAGATAGTAATGCACGACTTGATATTGAGATTTTATTTTTGTACATAATTTATTTGCGATTTCCGATAATTCTTCTGTTTTTAGTAAAATTGGGTCTTCCAGTATAAATGTATATTCATTTTGTGGCTCGCAAGGAGTTACATTTAATGATTGAGTTGCTTTAACAAATTGTTGAACCAAGTAACGAGCTTCTCGTTCAGTTAAGACTTTTTTCTCACCGCCAAGTCCTTCAATGAGTGTTTTTTCAATTAGAGAAATCTCAAAAGCGTCGTTTCCCATTACACTTCGATATGTTTCTAATCCAAATTCTTCTGCATCAAAATAAAAGAATTGATGAAAATCAGAATAAAATGTGGGACTTTCTAACATCCAGTGAATATGCAGACCTACAACACCCATAAGTCTCGTATCGGTTACATAAGCAGAGATAAATTTATGCTCACTAACGGCAACGGCATTACTTCCGCCACCTTGAATTACTTTTAAGTCATTACGGTTCAATCTGTTTCCTCCATGATTGTTGATATAGTCTCAATAATAAAGTATACCCTATTTTTTTATAAATGTGTTAAAATAAATTTAAAATTAGAAAGGAAATGAATTTGGGATATGGAACAGCAAAAAAAATATCAAAAAGTACGAAAAGCAATTATACCAGCAGCCGGACTAGGGACCCGATTTTTACCGGCCACAAAAGCTTTGCCGAAGGAAATGATTCCCATTGTTGATAAGCCGGCTATTCAATACATAGTAGAGGAAGCCCTTGATGCTGGAATAGAAGAGATATTAATTGTTATTGGGAGAGACAAAGCTGCCATTGAAGATCATTTTGATAAATCCTTTGAAATGGAAGAAGAATTAGACAAAAAGGGGAAGAAAGAGCTTTTGCAGATAGTACGAAACATCTCTAATTTGGCTGACATTCATTTTGTACGACAAAAATCACCTCTTGGTTTGGGACACGCTGTGAATAAGGGACGTATTTTTGCAGAAGATGAACCTGTAGCGGTGTTACTGCCGGATGAAATTATGGATTGTGAAGTACCTTGCATCAAACAAATGCTTGATGTGTATGAAGAATATGGTTGTTCTGTGTTAGGCGTACGTGAGGTTGAGAAGCACGAGGTCTCAAAGTATGGAATTGTAGATGCAAAACCGTGTGGGGAAAATATTTATCAAGTAAAGGATTTGGTTGAGAAACCGAGTTTTGAAGATGCTCCTTCTAATTTAGCAATCATTGGTCGTTATATTATAACCGGAGAAATCTTTCAATTATTAAATGAAATACAACCAGGTGCCGGCGGAGAACTTCAACTGACCGATGCGTTGCGTTTGCTAGCAAGAAGACAAAACATAATAGCATGTGCTTTTAAAGGGAACCGTTACGATTCAGGGGACAAATTTGGATTCCTGCAGGCTACCGTTGAGTTAGCGCTGAAACGCGACGATATTGGCCCTCGATTCCGGGATTATTTAAAAGAATTATTACAAGAATAGTATTTATATATACGTGTGATCAAAGGTAGGCATGAATATGGATAAGAGATACCGTCAGGTGGTAAGCTGCAAAGAAATGAAAGAAATTGAAAAGAAAGCGGATGCTGAAGGTCTTTCCTATAGACAGATGATGGAAAATGCGGGGACTGCTGCAGCAAAGGTTATCTTTGAAGAAAGTAAGGATTCTTTTTCAGATAAAGCTAATATAGTAATTTTTTGTGGTAAAGGAAATAATGGCGGAGATGGATTTGTTGTCGGTAGATATTTTTTAGAAAGGAATCAAAATGTAACGGTGGTGTTGGCTGATGGGCAACCAAAAACGGAAGATGCGATTGCCAATGCTGCTATTTTATCGGCAAGAGGAATTTCAATGATTGATACAGAGAAATATCCTGAGCTTCTTTTCAAAGCAATTGAAAATGCAAATGTTATCGTTGATGCAATCTATGGAACTGGATTTCATGGAAGCTTAAAGGACACAGCTCGGATATGTACAAAATTAATCAATCAGAAAGCGAAAGAAGAAAAATCACTGGTGAAAAACAAAATTTTCTCTTTGGATATCCCAACTGGATTAAATGGAGATTATGGTCAGCCAGACATAGATACGGTTATTGCTGATAAAACAATTGTATTTCATAGATTAAAACCGGTTCATAAATTAAAGGAAGCAATTGGATTTTGTGGTAAGATTATAGTTGTTGGGATTGGAATTAATTGAGGATAAAAAATTCGTTGTCTAGTGTTTGACATTCTGCTTTTATGGTTATATAATAATTACACAATCGAATAAGACCTTATCAAGAGTGGCAGAGGGAATAGGCCCTGTGAAGCCCGGCAACCTAGGTGACTGAGAAATCTCAGACAGAAAAGGTGCTAAGTCCTACAGATTTTATTCTGAAAGATGAGGAGAAGATAGTATTATGCATAGTATAGCCTCTTCTTCGGAAGAGGTTTTTTCGTAATAAAAATATCGTATCCTATCTTACGTGTATTTTACGTGATTTATTATAGCAGTAAAAGGAGGAAAAAAATGACTAAAAGATTGTTTACATCGGAGTCCGTAACGGAAGGACATCCAGATAAAATGTGCGATCAAATTTCTGATGCAATTTTAGATGCAATTTTTGAACAAGATCCAAATGGAAGAGTTGCAGCAGAAACAACAGTAACAACGGGACTAGCAATGGTGGTAGGTGAAATCAGCACAAATTGTTATGTTGACATTCCCAAAATTATTCGTAATGTAATCAAGGACATCGGTTATACTAAAGGTGAATATGGTTATGATGGTAATACCTGTGCAGTTATGACTGCAATTGATGAACAATCCGGTGATATTGCTATGGGTGTTGATAAAGCTCTTGAGTATAAAGAAGGTACTTTGCAGGATAGCATTGAGGCTATTGGTGCTGGAGATCAAGGCATTATGTTTGGATATGCTTGCAATGAAACGGAAGAGTTAATGCCGATGCCGATTTCTTTGGCTCATAAATTAGCAATGCAATTGACTAAAGTAAGAAAAGAAAATAAACTAACTTATTTGCGTCCGGATGGAAAAACACAAGTATCGGTTGAGTATGATGGAGATAAGGTGGTTCGTGTCGATACCGTGCTTATTTCTACGCAGCATGATCCGGATGTAACACAGGAGCAAATTCGAAAGGATATCATCGAACACGTAATTACGCCTATTATTCCTGCAGAGCTCTTGGATGAAAATACA
>JAYFPL010000229.1:0-5448 GCA_034927775.1 Anaerovorax sp.
GAGGTAGTTACACCCAATACAGTAGTAATGTAAACACCGCAGGTATTCCATGGAATTAATGCAGAAGTTACGGTACCTGAGGATTCCAGTGCATTGGAAAGTGTTTTAGGATGAAGACCTTTTTCCTTAAATGCTTGTGCATACATTCTACCCGGAAGTACAATTGCAATGTATTGTTCCGGCATGGTTGCATTGCTTAATACACAAGTTCCAAGTACCAAAGCAACAAGACCGAAGGCAGAATGTACCAGCTTTAATAGTTTATCAACTATAACTTCAAGCTGTTTTGTCATTTCCATAATACCGCCAAACATCATGGCTAAGAGCGTTAATGCAATAGAGCTCATCATATTCATCAAACCGCCTGCAGAGAGTAAAGAGTCAAGGGCTTCAATGCCGGTTTCGCTGACATAACCATCTCTTGCAACGGTAAGAATGGCACCAAAATCCGCACTGCTCCCTTGGAAGATTGGAGCCATAATTGCACCGGCGATGATACCTAGCGTAATGCCAGGGATTGCAGGAACCTTCATCGCGATCGCTCCAATAACAATTACTGGCGGTAGCAGCAATAATGGACTGATATGAAATGCAGAATCTAAGCCATTTATTAAAGTATCAATTGCACTTATATCAGCAGCGCTGCCAGAAGTGGAAAATTTCATTCCCATAACGCCAAAGAAAATCAAAGTAATCGTATAAGTTACAATAGTTGGTTTCATCATGAACTTAATGTGAGTAAATACATCCGTACCTGCCATAGCTGGAGCGAGATTTGTTGTATCGGATAGTGGTGACATTTTATCCCCAAAGTAAGCGCCTGAAATAATTGCACCGGCTGCAATGCCTGGAGGGATACCAAGTCCATTCGCAATCCCCATTAAGGCAATACCCATGGTTCCCATAGTTCCCCAAGAGGTACCTGTTGCTAAAGAGGTAATGGAGCAAATTAATACCGCAGCAACAAGGAAAATTTGCGGTGATAAAATTTTAAGACCGTAATAGATCATAGAAGGAACGACACCTGCTAGAAGCCAAACACCAATTAACATACCTATAATTGCGAGAATAATAATTGCTTGCATAGCTCGTGAAATACCTTCAATCATACTTTGTTCGATGTCTTTCCAATCATAGCCAATATAAAGTGCAACAATTGCTGCTACGATTACACCGATAAACATAGGAATATGTGGTGCTACTTCAAAAACCATAATTCCTACAGCCATAACGATGATGAGCATTACAAACGAAAATAATGCTTCATGGAGCCTTGCGGGTCGGGGCTGTCTTTTTGATTTTTTGTCCATAATAAGACCTCCTTTAAAAAAATTATGAATAGAATGAAAATTAAATATACTGGCTATTATAAAGTGTAAAGTAATGCTTTGAAAAGAATAATTTATTGTAAATTCTACAAAAAAAAATACTTGACATGTATGAATAATTATGCATAAAAAATGAATAAATAATCGCAATAATTCTATTTAGTATTAATGTTATAAGCTTTTGAATAAGCTTGACGGAAGAAACAAATTTAACTATTATATATAGTAAGAAATTAAATTTCTAATTTTTGCATATGAAAAATATGTAAAGTATTTTAATTGCACAAAAGAGGTAAATGGAGGTAAAAAAATGAAAGATTTGAAAGGCACAAAGACTTTAGAAAATTTAATGATTGCTTTTGCAGGAGAGTCTCAAGCTAGAAATAAGTATACTTTTTATGCATCCAAAGCAAAAAAAGATGGTTATAATCAGATTTCAGATATTTTCTTAGAAACAGCTGCAAATGAAAAAGAACATGCAGAGCTTTGGTTTAAACATGCAGTCGGAATTGGCACGACCGAAGAAAATTTATTGGATGCTGCAGCCGGTGAGCATTATGAGTGGACAGATATGTATGCAAAAATGGCTCAAACCGCAAAAGAAGAAGGATTTGAAGAAATAGCTCGTCAAATGGAAGGTGTTGCTAAGATTGAAAAAGAACATGAAGAGAGATATCTAATTTTGGCAAAGAACGTGAAAGAAGGCAAGGTCTTTGAAAAGGACGAAGAAGTATTGTGGCAGTGTTCCAATTGCGGACATACTTATTTAAGTAAAAAAGCATTAGAAATATGCCCGGTTTGCCTGCATCCAAAAGCTTATATGTTAGTAAAAAACGAGAGCTATAAATAAAAATTTAATTAGACATATGCTATAAAAAAGATATAAAAGAAAAAGACCAACTAGAAAGATGTACTTCATTCTCTATGTTGGTTTTTTTTTTTGAAAATTGATAAAATAAGAAAACATTCTAATATTATATTCGGAACAATTAAAACAAAGTCGACTTGGTTGACTTTGTTTTAGGGTTAGACTTTTTTTATTAATCCATTAATGTGAAGGAATATTACCAATAGAATAAAAATTCATTTTAAGAATATAGGAGAAATCAAAATATGGACTACTTGAATAAATTAAATATACAGCAACGTGAAGCTGCAATGCACACGGAAGGACCTTTATTGATACTGGCCGGAGCAGGGAGCGGAAAAACCAGTACAATGACACATCGAATCGCGTATTTAATTCGAGAAAAAGGCGTTTCTCCTTATGAAATATTAGCTGTAACATTTACGAACAAGGCAGCAAAAGAAATGCGGGATCGTGTTGAAAGTTTAGTCGGTGCCGGAATTAATATGTGGATTCTTACTTTCCATTCCGCATGTTTGCGTATTTTGCGATCACATGCAGAAAAGCTGGGGTATGAAAAGGATTTTGTAGTGTATGATCCCACCGATCAAAAAGTAGTCATAAAAAACTGTTTAAAACAACAAAATGTAGACGATAAAAAGTTTACTCCTGCCTATGTTCTTTCTGTAATCAGTGATTGTAAGGAAAAGAACATCAGTGCAGCACAATATATGCAGAAATATGGAAATGATTTTAAGGGGAAAGTGATTGCGCCTCTGTATAAAGCTTATGAAGCGACCTTAAAAAAGAATAATGCGATGGATTTTGATGATTTGATTCTACGTACAGTTCAACTTTTTGAAAAAGATGAAGAAACCTTGCTTGCTTATCAGGATCGTTTCCGTTACATAATGGTGGATGAATATCAAGATACTAATTTTATGCAGTATCGATTTATAAAGCTTTTGGCTGAGGCAAACCAAAATATATGCGTAGTTGGTGACGACGATCAGTGTATTTATCAGTGGCGTGGTGCAGATATAAAAAATATTCTCGAATTTGAAAAGGATTTTCCTGGGGCTAAGGTCATTAAGCTGGAACAGAATTATCGCTCACATGAAAATATTTTAAATGCTGCTCATTCTGTGATTGAACATAATCATGGCAGAAAACGTAAAAAATTATGGACCGATAAGGAAAAGGGTGAAAAAATACGTTATTATCGTGCAGATGACGACCGAGAAGAAGCACGTTACATAGCACATGAAATTGAACGATTAAAGACCAATGATCGCAAATATTCTGATTTTGCTGTTTTATATCGTACAAATACCCAATCAAGAAGATTTGAAGATGCGTTTGGTGCGAGGGAAATTCCTTACCGTGTTTTAGGTGGGTTCCGCTATTACGATCGTAAAGAAATTAAAGATATGATGTGCTATATGCGTTTGGTTTTAAACCAAGCAGATGATTTAAGCTTTGAACGTATTATTAATGAACCAAAGAGGGGCATTGGTGATAAAACAGTAGAAAAATTAAAAGCGCTTGCATCTGTTAGAAATGAAAGCTTATTTGATCTACTGAAGGACCCGCAGATTATTGAAGGATTACCTTCCAAATCCATAGGAAGTGTGAAAGAAATGGTCGAGGTCATTTGCCAGTTGGGTGCTGAGAAGGATAACTTAAAGGTCTCGGATATTTATGACGGACTATTGGTACGAAGTGGGTATTTGAAAAGCCTGGAAATGCAATCTACTGTAGAAGCAGAAAGCAGAATTGAGAACCTTTTGGAATTCAAATCCGTTATTTATGATGCGGAAAAAGAAAATTCGAATATTAGTTTATCAGAATTTATGGAAAAGATTGCTCTCATCGCAGAAGTGGACAATCATGATGCAGACGAAAATGCAGTCGTTCTTATGACGATGCATAGTGCAAAAGGATTAGAATTCCCTATTGTGTTTATGCCTGGCATGGAAGATGGATTGTTTCCTAGTTGGCGTTCCTTTGAGAAACCGGATGGTGTGGAAGAAGAAAGAAGACTTTGTTATGTTGGTATGACACGAGCGATGGAACGGCTTTATTTGACCAGTGCAGAAACCCGTACACTTTATGGAAAAACAGATTACACAAAAGAGTCAACTTTCTTAAGAGAATTGGACCGTACTTTTGTGGAAGGTGATGCGATATACAAGAAAAAGCCGCAAGCAACCGGATATAACGCCGTAAATTCTTATCGTGAAGGAGAAATCTTCCGCCCATTTGCGCAGTTGAATACAATTAAACAAAATAAAACGGCACGTCCATCTTTAGCCGGCGTTGATTTGGCTTCGGGAGATAAAGTAAGTCATAGCAAATTTGGGGAAGGGCTTGTAACAGAGGTTTCAGAAAAAACCATTACCGTAATATTTGACTCCGTTGGAACAAAGAAGCTGGCAAAAGACATTGCGCCGTTAAAAAAAATATAAGAAAACGTTGGAGGAAATTATGGACATACAGGCAAGAATGCAGGAGCTTTATCGCCTGATTGCATATTATAATGATCGTTATTATAATCAAGATGATTCTGAAATCAGTGACTATGAATACGATCAGTTGTCGTTGGAGCTTAGGCAGCTGGAAAAAGAATATCCACTTTTTGCAAGCAGTAATTCGCCTACACAAAAAGTAGGTGGAACCGCAAAGCGAGAATTAAAGAAAATAAAGCATGATGTGCCTGTGATTAGCTTACAGGATGTGTTTACAAAGGAAGATGTTTTTCGATTCGTTCAAAAAATGAGAGAAGAATTAAAAGACGTTGCTTTTGTTGTTGAAAAGAAGATTGATGGACTCTCTATTGTTTTACGTTATTATGAAGGTATTTTAAAGGAAGCAATTACACGAGGGGATGGAGAAATTGGAGAAAGTGTCTATGAAAATGCTTTGGAAATCAAAACTGCCCCTAAGAAAATACCGACAAAGCTTTCCTATCTAGAAGTTCGAGGTGAAGTTTATATGTCCTCGGAAAGTTTTGAGAAAGCGAATAAAAAGCAATTAGAAACGGGAGGTAAGATTTATCAGAATCGAAGGAACAGTGCGGCAGGCACAATGCGTCAATTGGACAGCAGCATTGTTCGAGAACGTGATTTAGATATTTTTATTTTTAATTTAGAGATTTCAGAAGGAAAAACATTTGCATCTCATTCGGAAAGTTTACTTTGGTTACAGGAGCAAGGATTTGCAGTAAGTCCGGAGTTTCAGATTTGTAAAACGGCAGAGGAAGTCTGGAATACA
>JAYFPL010000062.1:0-17974 GCA_034927775.1 Anaerovorax sp.
GGAGGCGTTGGAACTATCTAAAGTTATTTGTAAACTTTGTGATGCTTTAAAGACTGCATTAATGGAATTTTCTAATTTCCGAAAATCAAAAAATCTTCATTCTTTAATTATAGAAATTAATCGTCTTGAAGAAGATGGCGATCGTATTTATATGGAAGCCATGCGAAATCTTTATGTTTCCTCAAAGGATACGATAGAAATCATTCGTTGGACGAAGACGTTTGATTGCTTAGAGAAATGCTGTGACGTTTGTGAAAATGTTGCAGATGTCATTGAAAGTGTCATTATGAAAAATTCCTAGATATAGAAAGGACTATTTAATATGGAACAATTGAGAGATCACGGGCGTACAGTCAACGAACTGCGACCTGTAAAAATAAACAATCATTACCTGATGCATCCAGCAGGATCGGTATTGATTGAAATGGGAAATACAAAGGTTATTTGTACTGCTACGGTGGAAGAAAAGACTGCAAAGCATTTGAAAGGAACCGGACAAGGCTGGGTAAGTGCAGAGTACAGTATGCTTCCGGGCTCTACGCAAACTCGTAAGCAAAGAGATTCTTCAAAAGGAAAAATAGATGGGAGAAGTCAGGAGATTCAGCGTTTGATTGGGCGTTCACTTCGCTCTGTAGTTGATATGGAGAAGCTGGGAGAACGCACGATTTGGCTGGATTGTGATGTCATTCAGGCAGATGGCGGAACAAGAACGGCGTCCATTACCGGTGCGTTTATTGCAATGGTAGAGGCGATGAAGACGTTAAAGGCGCAAGGTCTTTTAGAAGAAATACCGGTAAGAAGTATGGTGTCTGCAGTTAGCGTTGGTATTATTGATGGAGAAGTTATGCTTGATCTTTGCTACAGCGAAGATTCCAGAGCCCAGGTAGATATGAACATTGTTATGACGGATCAAGGTGAATTCATTGAAGTGCAGGGAACCGGAGAAGACGCACCATTTACGGCAGTACAGTTACAGGAACTCATAGCTGCAGCAACAAAGGGGTGCAGTGATCTGCATCAAGTACAAAAGGAAGTTTTGGGGGAAATAAACCTTTAAAGAGATGCAAAGGAGGAGAATATATTGAGGATTGTAGCCGCAACACAAAACAAGCATAAAATTGAAGAAATGAGCGCCATTACAAAGGAATTCGGAATGAATATGGTATCCCGTTTGGATGCTGGCATACCGGACTTTGAGATTGAAGAAGACGGGAAAACCTTTGAAGAGAATTCAGAAAAAAAAGCTAGAGAAATTATGAAGGTTTGCGGTGATATCACCATTGCAGATGATTCAGGTCTGATGGTTGATGCTTTAGACGGAGCTCCTGGTGTGTATTCCGCTCGATTTTCCGGGGAAGACAGTAATGATGAAAAAAATAATGAAAAGCTTTTAATGTTATTAAAAGATGTGCCGGAAGAGAAACGAACCGCGAAGTTTGTATCTGTTATCACTATGGTTTATCCGAATGGCAGAAAAATTGTAGCACGAGGGGAATGCAAAGGGCATATTTTATATAAGGGAAGAGGGAATAATGGTTTTGGATACGATCCTCTCTTTGTACCGGATGGATTTGATCGGACGTTTGCAGAACTTTCCGCAGAAGAAAAAAATAAAATCAGTCATCGTTCGATTGCACTTCGGAATTTGAGGGAGAAGTTGAAAGAAAAATAATAAAAAGGGGATGCTATGACAAAAAAAAGATTGCTGGATATGATTTTACGCATCATTAAGAGGATGCGTGACCCATATTACCAGGGACTGTCTGCAGAGCTTGCATTTTATTTCATCATGTCCATGGTGCCGATCGCCATTTTATTGGGTGAACTTTTGAATGTATTTTCTTTATCTTTGGGTGTCATTCGAGAACTGGTTATGGAGTACGTCAATGTAGAAATGGCAGGGGAAGTATTAAAATACCTTAATCAAACCACACCAGGTAGTTTTAGTATTATTTTTGTTGCATTTGCTCTTTGGGCAGCTTCAAAAGCACAGTTTTCCATGGTATTAATTTCAAACTATGCTTATACCGGAAAAACTTTGCAATATGGCTATGTAAAGGAGCGATTGCGTGCCATCAAAAATATTATTTTAACGATGTTTATGCTCGTATTCAGTTTAGTTATTTTGGTTTATGGAGAAGGTATTTTAATTATTGTTAACCTTTATGTTGAGAAATTTTTACATTTACCGTTTAATGTCAGTGATGTTTGGTATATTCTAAGATGGCCTTTGGCGATTGCAGTTTATTTCTTGACCGTAAGTTATAATTATTACTCATTGCCTGCAGAGCGGATGCCATATAAGCGTTTTTTACCGGGAAGCATTGTTGCCTCTTCGGGTATGTTGATTGCAACCTACGTGTATTCTTACTATACAAGGGTTTTTGCCAATTTTGATTTGTTGTACGGTAGTTTGGCGTCGATTGTAGCCTTGCTTTTCTGGTTTTATATTTTGGGGAGTGTATTGGTACTTGGTGTATTGGTTAACGTCGTATGGGACGAAACGGCATAATAAGAGAGCGTATAACTAAATAATAAGATTTTTTAAAAGGTATTTCAGGATTATAGCAGTAAAAAGGGGAGTAAAAAATGAGGAAGAGTAAAAGAATTTTTGCAAGTATTTTGGTGCTTAGTTTAATGGTTGGATTGTTTTTTGTACCAAGCAATGTAAGAGAAAGTGATGCAGCAAGTTATTCTGAAAATTTTCGTGGTGTTTGGGTAGCGAGTGTATTTAGTTTGCATTATCCTTCAAAGGTGACAACAGATGATGCATCTTTAAAAAAAGATGCCATAGCAATCTTGGATCATGCAAAAGAGATGGGATTTAATGCAGTTGTTTTACAAGTAAGATCGAGTAACGATGCATTATATCCGTCAAAGTTATATCCGTGGTCTAAATATTTGACAGGAAAAGAAGGACTTGCTCCTGATCATGGCTTTGATCCGCTTCAATTCTTTATTGAGGAAGCACATAAAAGAGGATTACAGCTTCATGCCTGGATTAATCCTTATCGAATTACCGCAAAGCCAGATGATAATGCAGCCTTAACCTCACAAAATCCGGCAGTACAGTATCCAGAGTGGACGGTGACGCATTCTGATGGAAAGATGTATTGGAATCCGGGAGAGCCGGGAGTCAGAGAGTACATACTTAAGGGTGTTAAAGAAATTCTAGATAATTATGATGTAGACGGCATTCAGATTGATGATTATTTTTATCCGGGAAGCAATTTTGCTGACAGTGATACCTTTGCACAATATGGGAACGGTTTTTCTTCGATCCAAGATTGGAGAAGAGATAACATAGATCAACTGGTTAAAGGGATTTATGATATAGTACATATGAAAGACTCTAATTTAGTCTTTGGAGTCAGCCCTATGGGAATCTGGGCAAATAAAAGCACGGATGCAAGAGGAAGCGATACCAGAGGCGCAGAATCTTATAATAAGAATTATGCCGATTCAAGGGGATGGGTAAAGAAAGGATATGTAGACTATATTATTCCACAGATTTACTGGAATATTGGTTTCAATCTTGCTGATTATGAAAAGCTGTTAAATTGGTGGAGTGATGTGGTAGATGGAACAGATGTTGATCTTTACATCGGACAAGCCGCTTATCGAGTAGGGAACAGCGATACGAGCAGTCCATGGTATGGCGTAAGTGAAATTGAAAGACAAGTAAACTTAAATCGAACAAAAAGTCAAGTCAAGGGATATTGCATGTATGCGTATTCCAGCTTTAAAGCAAATAAGGATTTAGCCGATTTAATGAAACGTCTAAATGAGACACCATTGGCAGGGGACAATACAATAAATGAGCCATCAAGAGGAGGCGAGGAAACGAGAACTCCGGTTACACCAAATGATTCCGTTTCTACGTTTGTTGACCTGGAAGGGCATTGGTCAAAGCCGTATATGGAGCTGATGGCGCAAAAGGGCATTATTAAGGGTGATTTGTATAATCGTGCAATGCCGGATTATCAAATTAAACGTGCTGATTTTGTGCTTATGCTGCTTCGTATGCTTGAAGTGGAGAATATTGAAGGTGCTCAGGGATTTGCGGATGTTGCTCCTGACGCTTATTATGCAAAACAACTAGCGACCGCAAGACAGATTGGTTTAGTTAATGGAGTGAGTGAAGATTTATTTGCACCGGAAAGCTTAATTAGCAGACAGGATATGTTTACAATGGCATATCGTGCACTGGAACGTAAGAATCAAATTGACGGAAATGCAGACGTTTCTGTTTTGGATACTTTTCCGGATAAAGATCAGGTATATCCATACGCATCTTCTGCTATGAGTTATTTTATTTCAAAAAAAGCAGTAAACGGAATGGATGGAATGCTTGCACCAACTTTAACGGCAAGCCGTGCACAAGCTGCAACATTCCTGGCAAATTTAACGCAATAAATACTATAAGTTACTAAAAAGACAGCACTGTTTATTCAAACAGTGCTGTCTTTTGATTTTATTATTTATTTCATTTTAGTTGTATTATTTTCCGGGAATGACACGAACAGAGACAATACCATCTACAGCAAGTGCTTTTTTCAATTCCACTTCATCGACTTCGGAATCGACATCAATGAGTGTGCAGGCATAATCGCCTTTGCTGCGATTACTCAAGTCGCTGATATTAATATTGCTGTCTGCTAAAATACCGGTGATTTTACCCAACATTGCCGGAATGTTTCGATTCAATACTAAAATTCTTGCTTTGGATTCACATACGCCAAGGTTGCAGGCTGGATAATTTACAGAGTTTGTAATATTACCATTTTCTAAGAAATCCATCATTTGATCCACTGCCATTTGTGCACAGTTTTCTTCCGCTTCCTGAGTAGATGCACCAAGATGAGGAAGACAAATCACACCGCTGCGATAAAGAACCTTTTCATTCGGGAAGTCAGTAACGTATTTTTTAACCTTTCCTGATTCAATCGCAGCAAGAAGATCATCTTCATTTACTAAGGTATTTCTTGCAAAGTTTAAGAAGCAAACTCCATTTTTCATTTGTTTGAAACGAGCTTCATCAATCATTCCTTTTGTTGCTTCCATAGCAGGAACGTGAATCGTGAGGTAATCACACTTTGGAAGTAAAGCATCCAAACTGGTTACTACCGGAATGGTATTGGAAAGAGCGTGTGCAGAGTGCAAGGAAATGTAAGGGTCATAGCCGATTACTTTCATGCCGAGCATTTCACAAGCATTTGCAACCATAACACCGATCGCACCTAATCCGATTACACCTAAGGTTTTTCCTTGAATTTCTCTTCCTGCAAACTGAGATTTGTTCTTTTCTACTGCTTTGCCAATGTCACCGCTCAGTGTTTTTGTCCAAGAAACGGCATCCGGAATATTACGGGCAGCTAAAAGTAAACCGGTAAGAACCAATTCCTTTACTGCATTTGCATTTGCACCCGGTGTATTGAATACAACGATTCCTTTTTCTGAGCAGTGCTCAATTGGAATGTTATTCACGCCGGCGCCTGCTCTTGCAATAGCGAGCAGGTTATCCGAAAATTGCATAGAATGCATATCCTGGCTGCGAACTAAGATGCCATTTGCTTTTGCTACTGCATCTGTTATTGTATATTGGTCTGTAAAATGAGAGGTTCCTTTCCTCGATATTTTATTTAATGTAGCAATTTGAAACATTTTTCGATTCTCCTTATAAAAAATCAAATAAGATTTATATTGAATTGTAAAAGTAAAATTTTTAAAGTAAAAGCATTTGATTAAAAAGGATTTATAAATTTTCCTCTTCAAATTTCTTCATGAAAGCAATCAGCTTATCAACACCTTCCATAGGCATTGCGTTATAAATGCTTGCACGCATACCGCCGATGCTTCTGTGGCCGCCTAGATTTACAAGGCCCTGTGCTTTTGCTTCCGCAACAAATTTCTTATCTAAATCATCATTGCCGGTAATAAAGACAACATTCATAAGAGAACGGTCTTCCTTTGCAACCGGAGCGGTATATAACTTACTGTTATCAATGTAGTCGTAAAGCTTCGAAGCTTTCTCAATGTTTCGTTTTTCCATTTCCTTTACGCCGCCTTGTGCTTTAATCCATTGGAAGGTTAAACCTGCAACGTAAATGCCGTAAGTTGGTGGCGTATTATACATGGAACCGTTGTCTGCAGCTATTTTGTAGTCAAGCATTGTTGGAATACTTTTATCTGCATGACCTAGTAAGTCTTCACGAATAATTACTATGACGACTCCGGCTGGACCTATGTTTTTCTGAGCACCTGCCCAAATAATACCAAATTTAGAAACGTCAATTTCCTGAGATAATATATTAGAAGAAAAGTCACCAACCAACGGAATGTCCCCGGTATCCGGAAATTCTACATAGCGACTTCCGTAAATTGTATTGTTTCCAGTTAAGTAAACATAGTCGGCATCTTTACGAAATGCTTCTTTTGAAAGCTTTGGAATATAAGTAAAGGTTTTATCCTCAGAAGAAGCTACGATTTTAATATCTCCGAATTTTTCTGCTTCCTTTGCTGCTTTTTTTGCCCATGATCCAGTTACGATATAATCGGCTTTCTTCGAACTACGAAGAAGGTTCAATGGAACCATGGAAAATTGCAAGCTACCGCCGCCTTGAAGGAACAGAACCTTATAATTATCAGGAATATTCATGATATCTCTTAAATCCTGTTCTGCGGTATCAATAATCTTTTTAAAATCTGCCGAACGGTGACTCATTTCCATAACGGACATGCCGCACCCTTCATAATTTGTCATTTCTTTTGCGGCACGCTCCATTACCTCTAGAGGTAGCATGGAGGGACCAGCTGAAAAATTAAAAACTCTTGCTGTGTTACTCATGTGTTTTCGCCTCCTAGCCAAAAAATTTATATCCCCAATTGTAGCACTTTATGTTACAATAGTAAAGTAGATGTATGTACAAAAATAAAAAAAACAATACAAAAAAACAAAAAAAGTACAAAAAAATTCATCCGAAATTTCAAAAAAAATAAGAAAAAGCCGTTCAAAATGAATTAAAATTTTCAAAAAATGGAGTAAAAAACGATTTTTTGAAAGCGAAATGAACGGTAAAATTCAAAAAAACCGTGATGAGACATCAAAAAAACTACATATTTTTTGAAAAAAACTGATTTGAATGCAAGTAAAATTGAACAAAAAACTGTTGTTTTTAGATCTAAATTTCAAAAAAATATCTTAAAAAAGCAATTTTAAAGGTAAAAAATAACGAAAAAATGGATTGATTAAAAAGTATGACAAGTCGTGTAAACATTGAAAAATCAACATTTGTTTTAAAACTATCGTAGGTAAAGGAGTAAAAAAAAGTGAAGTATTTAATTTTAGTAGCAGATGGAGCGGGTGACGAACCCATTGAGAAGCTAGGTGGAAAAACACCTCTTGAAACAGCAAATATAAAGAACATAAATCAGCTTGCAAAAAAGGGTGCGGTTGGAGTGGTCAGTACAGTACCTGAAGGAATTGCTCCAGGAAGTGATGCTGCAAACTTATCAGTAATGGGTTATGATCCTAGAGTTTATTTGACAGGACGTTCCCCGCTTGAGGCAGCAAGTATTGGCATTGATATGTCGGATACGGATGTTGCGTTTCGATGCAATATTGTAACTTTACAGGGTGAGGGTGCTTATGAAGATTTAACAGTACTGGATCATAGCTCTGGTGATATTACAACGGAAGAAGCTGATGAATTAATTAAAGCGGTTAACGAGAAATTTGGAAGTGAACTCATTCAATTTTATACAGGTGTAAGTTATCGTCATTGTATGATTGTAAAAAATGGCGGAACCGATTATGTATTAACTCCGCCTCATGATATCTTGACAAAAAAGGTTGGAGAATATATGCCAAAGGGTGATGGCGTTGACTTTATTTCTAATATGATGAAAGAAAGCTATGAATTGCTTTCAAAACATCCTGTAAATGTAAAACGTATGGAAAGAGGATTAAATCCTGCAAATTCAATTTGGATTTGGGGACAAGGCAAAAAACCGCTTCTCTCTTCCTTCTATGATAAATATCACATCAAGGGTGCAACCATCTCCGCAGTGGATTTGATTAAGGGCATTGGTATTTGTGCTGGTTTAAAATCCATAGATGTAGAGGGTGCGACCGGAACCATTCATACTAATTTCTCGGGAAAAGCCGAAGCTGCAATTCAGCAATTCAAGGAAGGAATGGACTTTATTTACTTGCATGTAGAGGCACCGGATGAATGTTCTCATCAAGGAGATCTTCCGGGAAAAATAAAATCTATGGAATTGATTGATGAAAAAATCGTGGGACCGGTAATTGAATATTTGAGAAGCACCGGAGAAGACTTCCGCTTTTTAATTTTACCCGATCATCAGACTCCAATCTCCATTCGAACACATGCCGGAAAACCGGTACCGTTTGTTCTCTATGACAGCAGCAAAGAAACGGAAGAAGATGAAAATCGAGGATTTAATGAAACAGCAGCTGCTGCGTCTGGCCTGTTTTTTGGAAATGGCTATGAATTGACAGATTATTTTTTTGGTTGCTAGATAGTCGATAACAGGGGGAGACATTTATGAAGAAGTTTTTTGCTGCATTGCTTGCGGTCATTTTCGTATGCGGTGCTACAAACTTTTCGTATGGTGCAGCAGCAGAACCGATAATCGGAGGTGCCAGCGGTATTTTGATTGATGCGACAACAGGGGAAATTCTTTATCAGAAGGATGCCGATGTACAAAGATATCCCGCAAGTACAACAAAGATTATTACCGCACTTTTAGCGCTGGAAAACTTAGACCTGAATAAAGTAGTAACAGTCGATGCAGATACACCTTTTACGGAAGGAAGTCGAATGTACTTAGTTGAAGGGGAACAGCTGAAAGTAGAACAAATTCTATACGGGATGATGACAGAATCAGCAAATGATGCTGCCGTTGCACTTGCAAAGGAAGTATCGGGGAGTGTAGAAGAGTTTGCAAAGCTTATGAACCAACGTGCAAAGGAGCTTGGTGCGAAAAATACTAATTTTGTAACACCGAATGGACTTCACGATGACACACATGTTACAACTGCTTATGATTTGGCAATGATTGCAAAATATGCAATGACCAATGAGAAATTCAGAGATTTAGTAACAACCTACCGTTTTATATTGCCGCAGACAAACAAACAAGAAACACGTTATATGTATAATACGAATCGAATGCTTTATGATGAAAAGACAAAGGTTGTTGTAAACGGTGTTTTACGTGGCTGCAAATATGAAGGTATTACAGGTATTAAAACCGGATATACAAGTCATGCTGGAGGCTGCTTAGTAGCCAGTGCAAAAAGAGGAGATACCGAATTGATTGCTGTAACATTGGCTTCAACCGATAAAGGTAGATTTGCTGACTGTATTACGTTATTGGATTATGGATTTGCTAATTATAAAACGGTCCATTCTATGGAGGCAGGTACGGAACTAGGTGAAGTTAAGGTATCCAGAGGAAATGTGAATCGAGTTAAGGTCACACTAGCCAAAGACGCGGCGACCACATTGCCCGTGGAGGCATCGCCTTCCGTGTTATCCACAAAGCTTGTTTTGGATAAATCTTTAAAAGCACCGGTAGAAAAAGGTGAAAAAGCGGGTGTACTGCAAGTTTATGAAGGAGATACCCTTTTGAAAGAATACGAAGCCGTTGCGGCAGCGAATGTAAAAAAGGGAGGCCCGCTGTCCATTTTCGGAATAACAGATAAAACGGCAAAGATCATTGGAATTGTAGCCTTAATCATCGTAGGATTTCTGAGTTTATTGTTGGGAGCCTATATTGCATTGAAGCGAAGACAAGTTCGGTTGCGAAAGCAAAGAAGATTAGAACGGCAAAAACGAATTCAACGAGATGAGATGGAGCGAAGAGCTGCATGGGAAGAAGAATACGAACGGCGTTACCAGCGACGCAGCTAAAGTAAAAGAAAACCCATCAATACATCAAAAAAGTAGATGTATTGATGGGTTTGTTGTATATTGTTATAGATTGCAATGGTTAGATAAAATTCCATATTTACATGTGCATAAAGAAGCTGCTTCATTGGCAAAATGAAGTATATTCTCTAAATCTGGGGCACTCAGTTGTTTAACTGGTATATCGAGATCTAGAAAACGTGAAAGAGCGGCTCCCATAAAAATATCAGAAGTTGTATGGCTGTCGATTGGTTGAACTTGTTTCACGCCTTGCACATAGCCTTCGCCGTCTCGGCCTACGTAGCGGCACCCATTTTCCCCCATGTTTATGAGAATAAAATGGGAACTGTATTGGTGAAGTAAATCCATTGGGGATATTCCGAGAAAATGCAGATCTTCCTGTGTAATGTTCACTAAATCCGCATCTTTAATACCTTGCAAGATTTGTTTTTTTGCTTCTTCCTTACTGTTCCATACACCGTTTAAATAGCTTGCTTCAAAGCTGATAATGGCTCCAGATTTACGTGCGATACGAACTGCTTCGAATGCTGCTTCTCTGGAAAGGGGATGCGTAAGTGATAGACTGCTAAAATGAAAAATTTTTGTATTCTTTAACATAGAAATCGGCAATTCTTCTTTTTTATATTGAGTTTCAGAACCAGGTTTTCTAACAAATTCATATATGGATTGACCGGATTCATCTATATTTACAAAAGCCAAAGTAGTGAATACGTTGGGATCCAAAACGACCGCGCTGGTATCTACTTGAAACTCTTGCAGAGTATCTAATGCTGTTTTACCAAAGCTGTCTAATCCAATTTTTCCGATAAAAGCAGTTTGGAGTCCACATTTGGCAGGAACGCATATTAGATTTGCGGGAGAACCACCGGGGCTTGGAACGTAAGAACCGTTCTCTTGTTGTATAAAATCGATGAGCAATTCACCGAACGCAATGATGTCATATGTTTTCACGTTTATTTCTTTCCTCCTGTTTGTATTGCTCTCTAATTTTAACACTTTTGTATACAAAGCAAAAGTATTAAAATAAAAAAGTCAAATTTTGTCACCATTGCAATGCGATAGTTGTTTGAAGTATAATTTTCTATATAATAAAATTGGGGTGAGCAAGGATGTTTGATATCAAGGAAAATTTAAAAAAATTACCGGACAAACCGGGAGTTTATTTGCATAAAGATAAGATGGGAAAAGTAATTTATGTAGGCAAAGCGGTTTCGTTGAAAAATCGTGTGCGGCAATATTTCCAGTCTTCAAAAAGGCAGGATGCCAAAGTACGTGCAATGGTATCTCACATCGAGGAATTTGAGTACATTACCACGGATACAGAAATGGAAGCTTTGATTTTAGAAAACAATCTCATTAAAAAATATATGCCGCAGTACAATGTCCTTTTACGGGATGATAAAACGTATCCTTATATCAAAGTAACCATGGCAGAGGAATATCCGCGAATTTTAAAAACGAGAAAAGTTATAGCGGATGGTGCAAAATATTTTGGGCCTTATACCGATGTTGGTGCAGTCAATCAAATGATCGATTTGCTAAATGATGTATTTGTACTGAAACGTTGTTCGACTCAAAAGTTTGCAAATGGCTTCCTGCCCTGCTTGAATTATCATATTCATCGCTGCCGAGGAATTTGTACAGGTACTGTAAGCCGTGAAGAATATGGACGTCAGATTCAGCAGGCTGTTGATTATTTGAACGGAAAGAATAAAGGGCTTTTGGAAGAATTAGAAAGGCGCATGATTGAGGCTTCTGAGAATCTTCAATTTGAGCAGGCTGCACAGTATCGAGATCAAATTTCTGCCGTAAAGGCGGTTTCAGAAAAGCAGAAGGTAGTTTTGAGTGCCGCAGGTGACATGGATGTTGTTTTGGTATCAAGAGGGCAGGTTGGTGTTCATGTGATTGTTTTCTTTGTAAGACAGGGTAAACATAGCGGAAGAGAGACTTATCATTTGCAAGCAATGCCAGAAGAAAGCAATGCTGAGGTATTAACAGCGTTTTTGAAGCAGTATTATTCACCGAGTGTTATGGTACCAAAGGAAATTCTATTGGAAGAGGAATTGCTGGAAACGGAACTGCTTGAAAAGTGGCTCTCCGAGCTTCGCGGAAGCAATGTAAAACTTGTTGTACCTCAAAAGGGAGAGAAGAAAGCATTTTTAGACCTTGCTAAACGAGATGTTATTGAACTTTCTAAGGTTTTGGATGAAAGAGCAAAAAATCAGCAAGAAAAGGCGTCCGCCATTTCGGAGGCACTATCTTCTTTTTTTGGTTTTCATACAGAAGGGAACTGGCGTATTGAAGCATATGACATATCTAACACCAATGGTGTAGATTCTGTTGGTGCGATGGTTGTGTTCGAGAGCGGAAAACCAGTTCGAAAGGATTATCGTCGATTTAAAATTCGAACCATTGAAGGACCAAACGATTATGGAAGCTTGCAGGAAGTAATGTATCGCAGAATGAAACGAGGTTTACGAGGAGATGCATCCTTTTCAAAAATGCCGGATCTTTTGCTTATGGATGGCGGTAAAAATCAAGTATCTGTAGTGGAGCAAGTACTTTCCGCAATGAAGGTTTCTATACCGGTTGCAGGGATGGTCAAGGATGATCACCATCGAACCAGAGGATTGATTTATCAAGAAAGGGAATTGGATTTAAGGAGCAATCCGGTTTTATTCAAATACATTGCGTCGATTCAAGAGGAAGTACATCGCTTTGCGATTGATTATCACCGGGGATTACGAAGTAAAAAATTACAGAAGTCAATTTTGGATGAAATCGATGGTGTGGGAGAAAAACGAAAACTGGCATTGTTATCTGCTTTTGGTAGTATTGACGCGATTCGACAAGCATCGATAGAAGAATTGAGTCAAGTTTCCGGGATGAATCGAACTGTGGCAGAAAAGATTCTTCAACATTTGAATAATTCAATTGTGAAACAACCATTATAGTGTTATAGTGATAGTATACCCAAAATGAAGAAAATGGGAAATTTATAGGAGGATAAACGTATGAGTGAAAAAGAAAAATGCACACCTGGTGGCTGCAGTGACGATTGCTGCTGCGGAGGCGATAATGATGCAGATTTTATCACATTAGAGTTTGATGATGGCGTAGAAGTAGAATGTGAAATTATGGGCCTATTCGATTATGAAGGAAAAGAATACATTGCATTGATTCCAGATGATGGCAGTGATGATGTTTACATTTATGGCTATAAGGAAACCGGAGAAGATGAATTTGAATTGGTTGACATTGAAGACGATGCAGAATTTGAAAAAGTCGTTGCAGAATTTGATAAGTTAACTGCGGAAGAAGCTTAATAAGACAAACAAAAACCTGTAGGAAAGAATATTTTCTTTCTTGCAGGTTTTTTTTATATACTTTATTTCTAATTTTTTTTTAATGTCAGTCTTTTAAATGACGAAGGAACATACCGGCAAAACCAAAAAACATTAATGAACCTACAAAAGTACCTCTTTGAATCTGAGAAAAACCATTTTGAAGGCTGACTACTAAGCAAGAAATACCTGCAAGCAGCATAAAGATAGCAACGTAAAGATTTTTTTTGTTCATAGTATAAGCTCCTTAGAATGAATGATTCGATTGCAAATGATCGTTTTAGGTATAACGGACGAGTTTTATTATACCATAAATGTTTCAAAGATGACCGTTTTATATAACAGAAAAATATTATTTTCATATAAAAAAGTGGATATGAAAAGGGAGTTAAGTCGTAATTTCGTTTCTATAAAGAAAGGAGAGAGGTAATGGAGGATTTGATGCAAACCATACATGTGTTTGTATTATGGATTAATGGATACTTATGGGGGGTTCCAATGCTGATTTTGCTATTTGGAACTCATATTTTTATGACATTTCGAACTGGGGTAATTCAGCAAAAAATTTTTCAAAGCATCCGTCTGTCTGTTACAAAGGATTGCAAAGCAAAGGGGGATGTGAGTCAATTTGGAGCTCTGACAACGGCATTAGCTTCTACAATTGGTACAGGGAATATTGTAGGCGTTGGGACAGCGATTGCACTCGGAGGACCCGGTGCCGTATTTTGGACTTGGATTACAGGTTGTTTTGGGATAGCAACAAAGTATAGTGAAGCTTTTATTGCAATAAAATATCGTGTACAAACCGCAGATGGATCGATGCTTGGCGGTGCTATGTATGCATTGGAACGAGGATTGAAGATGAAATGGCTGGCTGTTTTATTTGCAGTGTTTACTGCACTGGCTGGTTTTGGCATTGGTTCCGGGGTACAGGCAAATGCAGTCTCTGTTGTAATGAAACAAAATTTTAATGTCTCGGAAGAATTAACAGGAATTCTATTAGCGTTATTAGTAGCAGTTGTTATTATAGGGGGCGTACAGTCTATAACAAAGGTCTGTGAAAAACTGGTGCCGTTTATGGCTCTTTTTTATGTTGTAGGATGCATTCTTATTTTATTTATAAATCAGAGCTACTTAAAGGATGCTATAGAAACGATTCTTGTTGGAGCTTTTTCGAAGCGAGCTGCAGGCGGCGGATTTGTCGGATCTACCATTTTGGTTGCTTGCCGTTACGGTGTGGCAAGAGGATTGTTTTCCAATGAGTCCGGATTGGGTTCTGCACCAATTGTAGCGGCCGCTGCGCAGACAAGAAATCCGGTACGTCAAGCAATGGTTTCTTCCACGGCAACCTTTTGGGATACGGGTGTCATTTGCGGGATGACCGGTTTGGTATTAGTTAGTACCATTCTTGCAAATCCAGAAATTAATGCAATTGGAGGAAATGGTGGTCAGCTTACGTCTTTGGCGTTTGAGCAGATTCCTTACATAGGACCTATCGTTTTAACTTTTGGTATGATTGCATTTGCGTTTTCTACTATTTTAGGATGGGCGTATTATGGTGAAAAAGCAGCACAGTATTTGTTTGGGAGAAGAGTAATATATCCATATCGGTTAATATGGATTGCAATGGTTTTTGTCGGCGCAGTTTCTAATTTAGAGATTATTTGGAGCTTTGCAGATATGTTGAATGCGTTGATGGCAATTCCGAATCTCATAGCAGTACTGCTGCTTAGTGGAGTCGTTGCAAGGGAAACAAAGTATTATGTTTATGAAGGACATTTGGACGAAATTGACAAAACACCGATACCAATCATTAATCGTTAATAAGCGTTTTAAATACTATGCTATGTTCTTTAAATACCATCTTTTATGTTTTGTACCTTTGTTTTTGGGTAAAATATATATATTGGATTCCTAATGAAAAACTATATGAAAAAGGGAATTTATGCTATACTAAACTGTTGGCGAAATCTATATAAGTCATATAGATTTTCAGATGTTCAGGATTCATTCTGAAAATGAGTCATTCGAGAATCATTTAAGAATATGAAGATTGAGAAATAACGGAGGAATGTAATGAAAGTATATGACGTTGTTATCATTGGCGGCGGACCTGCAGGGCTTTCTGCTGCACTTTATGCAGGAAGGGCAACTCTTTCTACCTTACTGATTGAAAAGGAACAAGTGGGCGGACAGATTATGATGACATCGGAAATTGAAAATTATCCGGGATGTGTCGAAGAAGAATCTGGAGCGACTTTGATTGATCGTATGAAAAAGCAGGCTGCGCATTTTGGAGTAGAGACAATTTCGGATGAAATAACTGAGGTTGATTTATCACAAAAGGTGAAGGTATTAAAAGGGCAAAAAGAGACTTATCGTGCAAAGTCGATTGTGATTGCATCTGGCGCTGCTTCTAAGCGTTTGGGATGTGAAGGAGAAGAACAGTTCATTGGCCGCGGAGTTTCTTATTGTGCTACCTGTGATGCATCCTTTTTCCGTGGACTTGATGTGTTTGTAGTCGGCGGTGGAGATACGGCAGTAGAGGAAGCTCTTTTCCTTACGAAGTTTGCTAGAAAGGTAACCATTATTCATCGCAGAGATCAGCTGCGTGCGGCAAAATCCATTCAAGAAAAGGCAAAGAAAAATCCAAAGATTGATTTTATATGGGATTCTGCTATTGAGTCGCTTTCCGGAGACGGCATTTTAGAAAAGATGGTTATTAAGAATTTAAAAACAGGGGAAAAGACAGAGTATATAGCAAGTCCGGAAGATATGACATTCGGTGTATTTGTTTTTGTAGGCTATGCACCAAATACAGCTTTATTTAAAGATGAATTGGAATTAGAAAAAGGTTACATCAAAACTGATGATATGATGATGACATCCATTGATGGTGTTTTTGCAGCAGGAGATGTAAGAGTGAAAAGCTTGAGACAAGTTGTCACTGCTGTTTCCGATGGAGCAATCAGTGCGGTGCAAGCAGAAAAATATATAGATTCTTTGGAATAAAAGAATACTGGAGGAAAGAATGAAAAAATACGATGTAATTATTGTTGGAGCAGGCGCCAGCGGAGTGTTTATGTCTTATGAATTAACCAAAAGAGAGAATAAGGCAAAGGTTCTTATGATCGATAAGGGTGCAAGCTTAGAACAGAGAATCTGCCCGATTAAATTGGGTAAGGTAAACAATTGTATCAAGTGCAGCCCTTGTCATATCATGAATGGCTATGGTGGAGCAGGAACGCTTTCAGATGGAAAATACAATATTACAAATCAGTTTGGAGGCGATTTGCATCGTTATGTAGGAACTGAAGAAGCCTTAAATTTGATGGAATATGTTGATGAAGTACTCTGTGATATGGGCGGAGCGGATGCAAAGCTTTATTCGACAGGCAGCACAGATTTAAAGACGACTGCACTTCGTAACAATTTACATTTATTAGATGCAAAGGTAAGACATTTAGGTACGGACCGAAATGTACGTATACTAGGCAAAATTTTTGATTATACAAAAGAACGCATTGATACTATGTTCCACACTACAATTACGAAAGTGGAAAAGCTTGACGACGGATTTTCTATTACAACAGAGAAAGGTGAAGAATTTCAGTGTAATGAATTGGTCCTTGCAACAGGCCGTTCCGGCTCTAAGTGGATTTCGGATGTTTGCAATAAAATGGATATTGAATTAGAGTCCAACCGAGTAGACATTGGAGTACGTGTTGAGCTTCCTGCGGAAGTGTTTAAGCATATTACCGACGAAGTATATGAAAGTAAAATTGTTTATAAGACAGAAAAATACAATGACATGGTTCGTACATTCTGCATGAATCCATATGGCGAAGTCGTTTCTGAAAATACAAATGGCATTGTTACCGTAAATGGCCATAGTTATTCCGATCCAGCACTACGTACCGAAAACACAAATTTTGCTTTATTGGTATCAAACAAATTTACGGAGCCATTTAAGAACAGCAACGAATATGGTGAATCCATTGCAAAGCTTTCCAATATGCTTGGAGGCGGTGTTTTATTACAGCGTTTTGGTGATTTGGTAAAGGGAAGAAGAAGTAGTGCACGTAGAATGGAAAAGTGTTTTACAAACCCGACATTAAAGGCAACACCTGGAGACTTGAGTCTAGTAATTCCAAAGAGACAGCTTGATGCTATCATAGAAATGATTTATGCTTTGGATAAGATCGCACCGGGTACAGCAAACGAAGATACACTGCTCTATGGTGTAGAAGTTAAATTCTACAATTCCAAGGTTCAGGTGGATGAAAACCTTGAGACAAAGATTAAGGGGCTGTATGCTTTAGGTGATGGTTCCGGCGTAACACATTCCTTATCTCAGGCATCAGCAAGCGGAGTATGGGTAGCACGAAAACTAATTGAAAAGTATCAATAATAAAAAATACAATATTACAAGAAATAACTTTAAAGAGTTAAAAGAATAGAAGTAAGTATTAATCGAAGCAACCGTATTAGCGGCTGCTTCGATATATTTTTGCAGCTGAAAAGAACAGGATAAAGCCTTTTTTCTTATTAGCACTCCTGATGGTTTTTTTATTATTCACTTGATTTTCCTTACCTTTCGTGCTAATATAATTTTCGGAACAATATGCAGGCATGGCGGAATTGGCAGACGCGCACGGTTCAGGTCCGTGT
>JAYFPL010000049.1:0-2212 GCA_034927775.1 Anaerovorax sp.
GTTTTATAAATCAAATAATATAGTTGATAAATTTAGCTATATTGATTCTATAAAAACACATATTGAAATGTACAAAGGCATGATAAAGCTTCATGAAAGTCATATAGAAACACTCAGGAAGCTTATAAATGAAATGGAGGATGAAATAAATAAATGAGTAACTTAGAACAAAGAGTAAGTAAGGCAATTGAAATTGATAAAAGAATGAAAGAGGACAAAAAAGAGCTTGATATAATTAAAGCGGAGCTACAAGCCGAAGCTCTTCAGGAGATGGAAAATAAAAATTTAAAGTATGTAGAATATTTTGGGACTGATGGCAGCTGTGCAATAGCATATAAAGAAAAATTTGAAGTGGATAATTTCCCTGCACTTGTTGATAGTGTCGGTGAAGTTATTGAAGGTAAATATACAAAAGAAGAAAGTGTAAAAATCACAGTTGACAAAAAGTTACAAGAGGCTCTTATAGCACTTTATAAGGGTGAATATAAACAGCATGATATAACTCAAATTTTGAAAGATTTATACCTTGATGATAAGCAAATAAAGGTAGCATTAAAAAAGCTAAAGGACGATTATAAAAAGGATAAAGAGCTACTTGAAAGCCTTGGTGTTAAATCTGATATTGAGGAAGAACTGGATGCGATCCGAGAGCAGAAAAACTATGAGCTTGTTGAAAAGTTTTTCGATTTAAGACAAATAGACATTGAAAGAGTAAAGAAAAGTATAAGTGTTGAAGACAGCTTGAGCGTAGGGCTTAATTATGAAAAATAGAGGGGCATCGCTCCTCTACTCTTACCATGGAGGTATATTATGGCTGTTAATATGATTGATAATAAACAGAAAAAAGCTATATGGACGGCTGCTAAGGAAAATGGACTTGAAAAGGAAGACATATATAGTGTGATTTACAATATTTCTAAAAAAGAACACATGACAGAGTTGACTTATGTTGAAGCCGCAAAAGTTCTTGATAAAATCAACAATAGAAAATATGGTAACACTGGTGCATCAGGCAAAATTAGTGATAATCAAATGGGCATGATAAAGGATCTTGCAACTAGCCTTGGATGGAATGATGTTAGAATAAATGGATTTATCAAAAGCAGATATAAGATTGAACATATAAAGTGGCTAAGTGCCAGACAGGCATCCAGTTGCATTGAAGCCTTAAAGAGTATGATTAAAAGGACAGGAATGGAGGCAAATAATGGCGGCAAAGAAAAAATATAAGAAGTTAACAAATGCGGAGAAGAAAATTAATAAAGATATAAAAGCTCGTTTGATTGAACAAGGTGTTTTGCCTCCAAGAAAAACACCTTTAAACCGTCGTAAATTTGCACAGGAAATTGATAAGGAACTACAAGGATGCAGTATTTATGAGTTGGCTTATGCAATAAGTTTTATGCGACCAACTGGAGAGCATAAAATTAAAATCACCGATGAGGAAGTCGGAGTACTAAAGGTTTGCAAAATGGCAATAGAGTATAGAAAGTATGCTGACAAACGCAAGAAGGAAGATCCAGATGCTAAAATAACTGTTGGTGATATTTATGATAATGTAATTAAACCAATTAGAGACCTTTAAGGAGGGTTTTATGGAATGTACACATGCAGGCAATAAGGAGGAAGTTATTAAGCTCCTTGAAGGCAAGAATGTTGCTCATGAGCTTGAGGTTACGGAAGTTATTCATAATTGCAAAGTTGAAGTATTGGAATGTAAAAAATGCGGATATGTTTCATTGGGATGGTATAGGAGGAAAAATACTAAAGTGACAAAACCAAAGAAAAATCTAAAACCGGAAGCTGATTGGACAAGCAAAATGAGTATAGTTATAGACGATATACCAAAAGAAAAAGAAATAAAAATTGCGAATGCTATCGGCAATTTATTACTAAAAAATGGTCTTGAATTTGATTATGGGGGAATTGCTGATGGTTCATCAGATCGTATATGTGGAATACAGTTTGATGTAAAAAAATAAAAAAGGTGGTTATAATGGAAAATTGGATGAAGGAGATTGAGCTAGATGACTTAGACGAAAAAAATAGGGAAATTGCAGAATTGGTTGGTATTGATAATTTTTTAAAGCTTATTGAATTCTATGGAGGAACTAGAGTATATTTTAATAAGATGGATGAAATTACTAAAACTATAAGAGATAGAAAAATCAAGGACGAATACAATAGGTATAATATAGGTGCACTAGCCAAA
>JAYFPL010000059.1:0-3864 GCA_034927775.1 Anaerovorax sp.
TTTATGAAAAAATTAGGTGAAGAACTTTTAAATGATGGGCATGATGTAGATTTTTTACACTGTTCTTCCGATAACCATTCTTTGGATGGAATTGTCCTTCGAGATAAAAAAATTGCATTTATTGATGCGACAAGTCCGCACGTCATGGTGTCTTAACTACAATCGTATAGTTACTCACTGATTATCAGAACTTATTAGGTTATTTCCCTTTAAAGATAGCATATTTCATACGCTTTGTATTGTGAAAGAAGAAAATATATTATAAGATAGGCTGTAATGGATTATTTTGGTATTTATTCATTAAATCAATGGACAAGCTAAGGGGATTATTTATATTTGCTGACCAATCGATAAATCGGGATTTGTTAAATTACTGAGCATAGTTGACGAATAAGGTTGGTAGAGTTTTTTACTGTCAATCTTTATAATTGAATTATCAATGAACAGGGGGAAATGCTAATGAACTTGGGTAATAGCTTATTTCATGCAAGAAAGAAGAGTGGATTGTCACAGGAAGAAGTTTCTGAAAAAATAGGGGTTAGTAGACAGACAATCTCTAAGTGGGAAACGAATGAAACTGTACCTGATATTTATCAGTCAAAGAAAATGGCAAGGCTTTATGGCATCTCGTTAGACGATTTAATTGAATTTGATATTGAACTCAGTGAAATCCAAGAAATAATTGACAAGAGCAATGCGGCATTGGAAGAAAAGATAGATTGGACAAATGCATGGGGGAAAAAATACCCAGTTCTTCTTAAATATCAGTCAGAAGTAAATATTCCCAATTATGCATTTAGAATCAATACCATGTTAGATGAACTAAAGCAGGAATATAAATTTGATGAACAAGATGCAATGTTAGTGCTAAAAGACATTTTGTACAATGTTTGGAAGAGCCGTAAGGAACGTTAGAAGTGATATTTCCAGTTTAACGTGGAGATTATGAGCATAACACGGGGGAGGCAGTTTCGATAGCATAAATAATAATCAGCTTTCTAAAATAACAGTTATAAGGGATTATTTATATTTTATTCAAGCGAAGCAAGGAGGACATTCTATTAAAAATAAAATAATTAAAATAGTAAAAAAATTGGTATATTTTTTAATTGTAATTCTCATTGCGGGTCTGTTATTTCCGACATGGACCCCTAAAACTATTGGAGAGAACAGTATCAGCGAACTGAATGAAATTGAAATAAATGGAACAGAGCTGACTGTCATGATAAGAGGTCATCAAAAAGATAACCCTGTTATCATAGTTGTGCATGGTGGCCCCTGCTGTTCAGAAATTCCTTATATCAGAAAGTATCAAGAGGAGCTGGAAAAAGAATTTACTATCGTACATTACGATCAAAGAGGGAGCGGAAAGTCTTATCATTTCTTTGAGGATTATTCAAATTTATCTCCTTCGCTATTAACCGAAGATTTAATTGAGTTATCAGCATTTATTTCAAAGAGATTTAACAATCAAAAAATTATATTGATGGGACATTCTTTTGGAACCTATATTTCCATGCAAGCTATTGCAAAGGAACCTCAATTATATGAAGCCTTCATCGGCATTGGACAGGTCGCAGATAAAATTGTTGGTGAGACGGATAATCTAAATTACTGTATTGAGCAGGCAAGACTTCAAGATAATCAGTCGGATGTAGGTTATTTAGAGAATTTGAGAAATTCTATTGAAACGGGTCAAATCATTGCACCCCGAAATTATGTTAGAAAATATGGTGGTGCAGCACGTCAAATAGATGAAACCAATGACATGGTGACAGGCATACTCTTTAATCCTGAATATAACTTAATGGATGCAATTCGATATTCGTTGGGGGTAGCAAGGTTTCAGGATAACTTGATGGAGAAACAATCAGAAGCCCCAATAACACAATTGGTACAAAGCGTGGATGTACCAATCTATTTTGTTATGGGGCAGTATGACCACATGACTTCAGTTAAAGCTGCTGAAGAATACTTCGATACACTCGATGCACCGCAGAAAGAATTTATAATCGATGAACATTCAGCACATTATCCACAGCTGGAAGAAAAGAAAACTTTCTCTCAGTGGATGTCTGACATATTCGTAAAATAAGCATAACAAGGAAGCGTCAGTTTCCTATAGCATAAATTAGGGTAAATGATTCGCCATCTTTTGGAACAGTTATGAACCAAATACGTCCAAATGAAAATACATATCAAGCAATGACAGTTAAAAATGATGGTATATATCAATTTGACTTTGAAGGAAGGACGTAGATGGTAGTAAAATGCTAAACAAAAAAAAGAGCTTACTTGTATTAATTATCTTGATAGTTTTTATTATAATTTTTGTTGTTTTATTAATACGAAATCTTTCACCTTATCCAGAGAATCAATTCGGAATTGTAGGAGATGAATCTTTTCATTTATCACATCATTATAAAGTAAATGGGGTTCAAGGATTTGAAAAAACTAATTTTAGATTGGGACAAAAACGAAAAATAATGTTTTTTCTTTCGAATCTTAATTATACAAAAACCCCTCCTACTCAAACTGATGATAATGATGATTTTAAATACGAAACTCCAGTGGTTCTTGAGGTGAAGAAGCAAGACGGAAGTAGAATAACATTTTTGTTTTTTAAAGATATTGAGGTAATAAAATATGATCAAGATAAAAATATAATAAGCCAAGAAGTCTATGTGACCACAGAAAAAGATAAAAAAGACATATATAAAATAATTGGATTATCGTATGACTAGTTAAATAATTATCTGTCTTTAAAAAGCGTTTACTAAGGAAGTCCTAAATTCACATTTGTTTTTCTTATTTATATAACCTTTATGGACAAATTAAAACACAAACTATCGGGAACGAAGCATAGTATTACGCTACAATAAAAACGCAAAAGGAGGTTTGTTACATGAACTGGATTGAAAGCATGAGTGAAGCTATCAAGTATATCGAGGATAATTTGGAAGACGATTTGGAAATAGAAGATATAGCTAACAAAGCATTTATATCATCATTTTATTTTCAAAAAGCTTTCAGCTTACTCTGTGGATTCACTGTTGGAGAGTATATTCGTAATCGTAGATTATCCACCGCTGGAAATGACTTGCTAACAACAGATGAAAAAATCAGTGATATTGCAATGAAATACGGATATGATTCACCAGATAGCTTCACAAAAGCATTCACTCGATTTCATGGCTCAACTCCTACTGCGGTAAGAAAAAACGGTCAAACGATTAAAACATTTGCACCGTTAAAACTCAAATTTTTATTGGAAGGCGGTTATATTATGGACTACAAAATTATTGAAAAAGAAGCATTTAAACTAATCGGAGCATCAAAAACGTTTAATAGTGAAACCTCTTATAAAGAGATTCCTGAATTTTGGACACAACATTATCAAACAGGAAATGGCAAATACATTTGTGGTATGTATGGCGTATGTATTGAAACAAGCAAAACCGGTCAAGAGTTTGAATATCTGATTGCCGATGATTATAATGCAGAAAAGAATTTACCAAGTGAATTTAAGGTTTTTGAAATACCAAAGCATACATGGGCAGTATTCCCTTGTGTAGGGCCTATGCCAAAAGCATTACAAGATGTTAACACGAAGATATTTTCTGAGTGGTTGCCTAATTGCACAAGTTATGAAATTGCAGGGGGCTATAATATCGAGTATTATACGGATTTAAAAGATTATGAAAAAGGCAGTCAAGACGAAAAGTATTACAGCGAAATTTGGATTCCGATTAAGAAGAAGTAATGCACAGTATGAGCATAACACGGAGGAGGCAGCTTCCGATAGGATAAATAATAATCTAAGCTTTCTAAAATAATAGGAAGCTTTTTTAATAGAAAATTAAA
>JAYFPL010000125.1:0-51260 GCA_034927775.1 Anaerovorax sp.
TGCTGCTGCAAAGGCTCCTGTATTTAAAGCTGGCAAAGCGTTAAAGGATGCAGTAAATAAATAGACCATAATGAAAGAGCAGGGTTTCTGCTCTTTTTTATATATATAATTGGGAAATAGAATCAGATGATCGATCCTATAAATGGAGGAATCCAAACGAACAAAAGCCTCTTGGTCCATAAAGGAGAGACTCATCGTAAGAAATTATGATTAAAGGATGTAGGGAAATTATGCGAATCGACAAGTATTTGAAAAATTCACGTTTGATAAAACGAAGAACAGTAGCAAAAGAAGCTTGTGAACAAGAACGAATCTTAATCAATGAAAAGGTGGCAAAACCGGGAAGTGAAGTAAATGTAGGCGATGTCATCTGGATTCGATTTGGCAATTCAGAACTAAAGGTAAAAGTTAAGGCAGTATTAGAACATGTGACAAAGGAAACGGCTGCTGAAATGTATGAAATCATTTAAAACAAAATAAGAAGAGCTGCGATTGTATGAGATACAAAAACGCAGCTTTTTTAATGTGTAAATATTTTCGTAATGAAAGAAAGAACTTTATGCTATTTACGATCCGCTAATGGGATATATGGTGTTATTTGTTTAACACACTGATATGCAGGTCGCATAATACGTCCACCGGCCACCAGTTCCTCGATACGGTGTGCACACCATCCGGAGATACGAGAAGCTGCAAAGATTGGAGTGGCAATCTCTACGGGGATATTTAAGGCATCATAAACGAATCCAGAATAAAGGTCTACATTTGCAGGCATTGGCTTATCTACGCCCTTTACTTCACAAAATAGTTGAGGAGCTCTTTTTTCAATAAAATCAAATAGCATAAAATCATCTATAAGATTCTTGTCTTCGGCAAGTTTTTTTGCCATGCTTTTTAATAAGGTAGCTCTAGGGTCGGAAATTGTATAAACAGCATGCCCCAAACCATAGATTAATCCGGTATGGTCATTTGCTTCACCTTTTAATATTTTTACAAGATATTCTTCCACTTCTTTATAATCAGTAATGTCCTTTACGTTTGAACGAATGTTTTGCATCATTCGAATGACTTCTACATTGGCACCTCCATGCTTTGGCCCCTTAAGGGAACCGATTGCAGCGGCAATTGCCGAATAGGTATCTGTTCCGGTAGAAGTAACAAGATGTGTAGTAAAGGATGAGTTGTTGCCTCCGCCGTGTTCAGCGTGTAGAATCATACATAGATCTAATAATTTTGCTTCAAGATCAGTGTATTCCTTGCTTGGGCGAATCATTCGCAGAATGTTTTCTGCGGTGCTTTTTGAAGGATCAGGATAGTGAATATGAAGACTTTCATTGTCAAAGTAATTTTTCTTTGCCTGGTATCCATAAGCAACCAGTGAAGGAAAATAACCAATCAAATTGATGGATTGCCGAAGAACATTTGCCACAGAAATATCATCTGGGTTCGGATCGTAAGAGTAAAGGGTCAGAATACTGCGCCCAAGCTTATTCATAATACTATGACTGGGTGACATTAAAATGGTGTCTCTGGTAAAGCCCGATGGCAGATCACGTTTTGAGCCTAATACCTCTTTATATTCTTCTAATGCTTTTGTTGTTGGTAATTCACCAAACAGTAAAAGATAACTCGTTTCTTCGTAGCCAAAACGGTCCTCTTTCAGGCAATTATGTACAATATCTTCAACGTCAATGCCACGATAAAAGAGTTTGCCATCAATCGGCACTTTTACTTCCTGATCATTGACTTCATAGCCTTGTACATCACCAACATTGGTAAGACCGACAACAACACCGGCACCATTTGCATTACGAAGCCCACGTTTGACATAATCATATTTTCCATATAAAGAATTGTCTATTTCATTATTTTGTTGCAATCGCTGCGCCATACTTTTTACAAATACTTCTTCCAAATAGCTTGGCTTGGAATGAACGCTATTTATATAATGCCTCACAAGAGAAACCTCCTTTAAAATTAATATTTAAATTTAATTATAATACAAAAAAATACATTGGACAAGACAATTTAAATGTTGATAGAAAAAAAGACGAAAAATATATGGCTATAAAACAAAATTTAAAATTGGATAAAATGCGTTTAAAAAGTGTTTATTTAAAATATTAATACTTTTTAAATAATTTTATTATTAAAACTTTAAAGCACACAAAAAACAACAGTCTTCGTATATATTTAAGGCAAATAAAAAAAGGAGGAACATTTTTATGGAAAATAGTACAAAAAAGCCATCGTTTGGCATCGCACTATTAATTGTAACGTTCTTATTTGTAATCATTATTGCTCAAGTATTAGTAGCTGGAAGTCCGGATATTCATTTGACTCTGGTATTCTCGATTACATTTGCAGTATTACTTTTAATGATGACAGGAACGAAATGGTCGTCGATTGAAGAGGGCATTATGCATGGTTGCAAGATTGCAACAGTACCAATGCTTATTTTAATGTTTATTGGTATGCTAATTCCTACACTTATCGCATCCGGAACCATTCCTGCACTGATTTACTATGGTTTAAAGATTATTAATCCATCCGTATTTCTTTTAACAACCGCTTTAATCTGTGCAGTTTCCTCAATTTGTACAGGAAGTAGTTATACGACAGGTGGAACCTTTGGAGTGGCATTTATGGGTATCAGTGTCGGTCTTGGAATTCCGCCTGCATTAACAGCAGGAGCTGTTGTTTCCGGTGCAGTCATTGGAGATAAACTTTCTCCGCTTTCTGATTCTACAAATTTAGCGGCAGGTGTATGTGAGGCTAATCTTTTTTCGCATATTAAAAGTATGCTTTATACGACCGTTCCGGCATTTATAATTTCCTTAGTATTCTATACTGTATTAGGTATGAAATACAGTGCGACTTCAATTGATACGAGCGCTGTAGATGCCATTTTAAAAGGAATTGTAGATCATTTTAACATTACACCAGTTTATGCACTGATTAGTTTAATTCCATTGGTTGCTGTTGTATATATGGCAGTGAAAAAAGTAAGCGCGCTTGCAGCGATGATTATAGCAGCAATTATTGCAATGGTTATCGCTATGATTATGCAAGGTTACAGCATCTTAGAAATGATGTCCTTTATGAATTACGGATTTAAGATTGATACCGGAGTAGCAGCTGTTGATAAGCTCTTAAATCGCGGTGGTATTCAGGCCATGATGTGGACCGTATCTTTAGGCTATTTGGGGCTTTCTTACGGCGGCATTCTAGAAATTACCGGTACATTGGAAGCATTGATTAATAAGATGGTAGGACTGACAAAAAATGCAAGAAACCTTATTATTACACATGTTTTCTCATCCATTATTGTAAATATTATTTCAGCAAGTCAATATGTTTCTATTATTATTCCGGGAAGAATGTATCTGCCTGCTTACAAGAAACTTGGTATCCGAACCGATGTAGCTTCCAGAACTTGTGAAGATTCCGGTACGGTTACATCTCCGTTAGTACCTTGGGGGCTATGCGGTGTATTCTTTACAGGTACACTTGGTGTAAATACTATGGAATATCTTCCTTTTGCGTTCCTATGTTATCTAACACCAGTCGTTGCCGTTATTTATGCAATCACAGGTAAATTCATATGGAGGGAAAGTGTTACAGAGTTGAAGGAAAAGGCAGCGGTATAACAAAGATGTATAAAATAAACAAAGAAGAAACCACAAAATTATTATTGGATCTGGTATCCATAGAAAGTCCATATTTTGAAGAAGATACTGTAATGGAATATGTATGCAACTGGTTTCACAAACGCAACATAAATGCTTTTCTTCATGAATATCATGAAGAAAAGGTAACCGGATTCAAAGGCAAAAACATAGTTGTTCAACTAGAAGGTAAAAAACCAGGTCCAACCATTTGTTTGAACGGACATTTGGATACCGTTAAATTATGTAATGGGTGGACTGCGAACCCTAAGGGTGAAATTCGTGGAGATCGTCTTTATGGAGTTGGAGTCTTAGATATGAAATCCGGATGTGCAGCAACCATGATGGCATTAAAGGCTTTTTCTGAAAACCATAAGGAGTTTAATGGTAAAATTATATCTACCTATGTTTCAGTTGAAGAAGGACCTTATGGAATGGGAACCAATGCTCTAATCGAAGATGGATATTTAGATCATGTTGATTTCTCAATTATTACGGAACCAAGCGCTGGTTTTACAGGAAAGCCGTTTCCAGATGTCTGTCTTGGTGCAAGAGGAGGATATGGTTTAGAAATTGAGTTCTTTGGCGTATCGGCGCATGCTGCAATTCCAGAACTAGGTGTCAATGCAGCAGAGGCAGCTTCAAAAGTCATTTGTGAATTTCAAAATGTAGATTACGTTAAAGATCCATATCTGGGAAAAGGTTCTTTGTGCGTGGTTGCAGTGGAATCTGACGGTGGTGCATGCAGCGTTCCTGATTATGCAAAGGTAAAACTCTTTTGGCATATAGTTGTTGGCGAAAGTGAGAAAACCATTACCGATGAAATTGAAAAAGCCATTAAGAGAGCAGGCATTACATGTGACTATTGCATACGTTTTCGTGAAGCACCTTCTGAAGGATCTAAGGGATTTATGCCATATACCATTACTGGAGAGGAACCTATGGCGAAGGAGTTCATAGAAACGATTGAAGAAGTATGTGAAAAAACTCCTAGTAAATCCTATTTTCAAAGCATTGGGGACTTTAATTATTTGGGTTCCAGATTAGGAGCTCCAGCGGTGATTTTTGGCGCTGAGGGTAAAAACTTTCATGGAAGTGATGAATACGTAGAATTGGATTCTGTCGTAAAAACAGCTCAAGTAGTTTATGCGTTTCTTGAAAAGATGCTTTGTGTTTAATTCTATTTAGTAAAAGGGAAGACAGATAAGTCTTCCCTTTTCATACTGAAATAGGTAATAATGTATATATGGAGGAATGTATTATGAACTTAGATACTCTATTGACGAATGGAAAAATATATACTATGGAAGCAGAAGGAAAAATAATAGAGTCGATTGGCATAAAAGATGGAATCATTCAATTCGCCGGAACAAATGAAGAAGCAAAAAATCATCAAAGTGAAAAAATCATTAATTTAAATGGACGTACTGTAATTCCCGGTATGGCAGACTCTCATATGCATATGTACGCTTATTGTCAGAATCAAGCGCTGGTTGATTTGCAAGAAGCTCGCAGTATGAGTGATATGATCGGAAAAATGAAAGAAAAAGCAAAATGCACACCGGCAGGAAATTGGATTAAAGGGGTTAATTTTGATCAGAGTAAGTTCAAAGAGAATCGTTTTCCTACAAGAAAGGATCTAGATGAAATCAGTACGGAGCATCCGATTGTAATAAGAAGATGCTGTCTTCATGCCATCGTTGCAAATTCTATGGCACTAAAAATTGCAGGTATTGAAAAGGGATTTGATGGTGGAAGCGGCGGTATTGTTGAAATTGATGAAATAGGAGAACCAAATGGAATTTTAAGAGAACAGTCTACGAGAATATTTGATGAAATTATCCCGGATCCTTTATCGGACGATAAGGAGAAACGCAGAATTATGCGGGATGTTTTTACCGACATGTCGTCGAAAGGAGTAACCACCATTCATACCTATGCCGCTAAAATATGGAAGTATGAGGAAGACGTTACTTTGTATCGAAGTTTTGAACAAGATGGTACGCTTCCGGTTCGGGTTACAGTATGCTTAGATGAAATTTTTGAACAAAAAACGCTGACCCCAGAGGAGAAAAATAATCCATATCGTATGGTGCAATATGGTGCTTATAAATTATTTACAGATGGTTCCCTAGGTTCCAGATCGGCAGCATTAAAAGAACCGTATTCAGATGATAAAAACAATTCTGGTTTTGTCGTATGCTCACAAGAAGAGTTAAACAGCAAAGTATTGAGGGGCTATGAAAAAGGACTGCAGCTAGCCATCCATGCCATCGGAGATGCAGCTTTGGATATGACTGTTTCTTCCATTGAAAATTGCTTAAAAGTTACACGAGAAAAGGGAATGAGTCAGGAAGAGCAAGAAAAGCATCTTCCGTTCCGAATTATACATGTACAAATGATAAATAGAGAGTTGATTGAGCGAATGAAGAAGCTGCCGCTTGTCTTAGATATACAGCCTATCTTTTTATGTACGGATCTCCATTGGATTGAGGATAGACTTGGTCCGGAACGTATAAAAGGTGCGTATTGTTGGAAAACCTTAAAAGATCAAGGCTTTATACAAACAGGAGGCTCGGATTGTCCGGTAGAATCCTTTGATCCAATAAAAGGTATTTATGCTGCCGTATCCAGAATGGATATGAATGGAATACCGAAAGGTGGTTTTCAGCCGGAAGAAAAGTTGTCTGTTTATGAAGCAATTTCGATTTTTACAAAGAATGTTCATGTGGCAACCGGTCAGCAGGATAAGTTAGGAACTCTGGAAGTTGGGAAATTCGCAGATTTGGTCGTCCTTGACCGAGATCCTTTTGAATCTGACGTAGAAGACCTTTTAAAGGTTAAAGTGTTAAAAACATTTGTAGCTGGAAGACTGAAATTCATGATATAATTTATGATTAAAGATACATACATTTCAAAATACAGTGCAGCATTTTTTAATACGTATAGTTACAGGAGGAAGAAATTATGCACGCGGATATTCTAATCAAAAATGGAAATTGCGTAACAATGGATGACAAAAAAACAAAAGATTGGATAGCCATTGAAAAAAGTAGAATTGTCGCAATGGGAAATGGTACTGAGTATGAACCTTTCATTGGGAACAATACGATTGTATTTGATGCAAAAGGGAAAAGCGTATTGCCAGGGTTTATTGACAGTCATTTTCATGTGGTTCAGACTGCGCTGAATTCCGTCAGTCTTGATTTAAGTGAAGCAAGAACACATCAAGAATTGGGAGAACAAATCCGTGAGGCTTATAAGAACTTAAATGGTAATTATATACGTGGAATACGTATTGTAGCAGAACAATTTCAGGAAAAAAAATTTCCGGAACGAACGCTTTTGGATAAGTATTGCAATGATGTTCCTGTTTGGTTGAATTCTTTGGAATATCAGGTGAGTATGCTGAATACGTATGCGATGTTATATTTTAAAATTCCATTTACTGCAGAGGGTGTGGAAATGGATGAAAAGCAAATGCCAACCGGAATATTTTCGAAGAAAGCCAATGCAATATTGCGTTCAAATATATTAAAAAATATTTCTGATAACGACCGAACGGAAGCCGTATCCGGAATTATGGCCAACCTTTTAAGCCATGGAATTACAACTGTCAATGCTATGGAGGGCGGAACCATGTACAGCGATAAGGATGCAAACTTTATTTTTGAGCATGGGAAAGATTTTCCAATTGATATGGCGTTGTTTTATCAGACAATGGACATTGAAAAAATAAAAGCGATGGGACTGAAGCGTGTAGGCGGGAGTTTATATATTGATGGTACTATGGGGGCTAGGACTGCTGCGTTATCCTTTGAGTATGCAGATTGTCCCGGTACAATGGGAAGCCTTTGTCTGACACAACAGGAAATCAATGATTTTGTATTAAAATGTTATGAAAATAATTTGCAGCTGGCATTATACACCATTGGAGACCGAGCTATACAGGTTGCATTAAATGCACATGAAAATGCGTTATATCAGACAGGCATTACGGGACTTCGACATCGACTGGAACATGTAGAATTGGCAACCGAAGCCCAAATTGAAAAGGCAAATGAACTAGGAATTCTTTTTTCCATGCAGCCTGCTTATGAGCTTTATTGGGGCGGACCGGGTAAAATGTACGAACAGAGGTTAGGAAAGAACTATGTCCGAACAAATCCGTTTCATAAAATTATTCAAAACGGTGTTGTGATTTGTGGGGGTTCGGACAGTGATGTTACAGAGCCACGTCCCCTTTCGGGTATCCATGCCGCGGTCAATCATCCAGTTGAACAACATAGAGTGAATGTTTATGAAGCACTGAAAATGTTTACGAGCAATGGTGCTTATGGCATTTTTGAAGAAAACGATAAAGGAACATTAGGAGTTGGAAAGCTTGCAGATATCGTGATTTTAGATAATGATATTTTTTCAGTGCCTACTGATCAGATTGATAAAATTAAGGTATGTGTAACAATAAAATCTGGTGAGATTCTTTTTAATAATCTAGGGTAGAAATAAGGATAGCAAAATGTTAAATATTTGTTTTTTAGGAAAATCAAGATTTGAAAGGGATGGCAAAGCAATTGAAGAACAATTGGGTGCAAAGGCCTTCGCTTTAATTTGTTTGCTTGTCTTGAATAAAAATAGATATTTGAGCCGAGAAAAAATCATTGGTTATCTTTGGCCTGACAGCAATGAGGAAGCGGCCCGTTATAATTTGAGATATAATTTATGGTTGATTAAAAAACACATTGGAACTGATCAACAAGGAAATACGTTTCTTTATATTGATAAAGAGTGCTGTGGGATTAATCGGGAATTTGATTTTACGTGTGATATTTTAGATATTATGAAATTTAAACCAAGTGAAGAGGATTCCATTGACAGTATATTGAAGCTTAAGCAGTTATTCCGAGGTGATTTTTTAGAAGGATGTTACTTTAATAAATGCGATGAGTTTAATGAACTGATTATTTTCGAACGTATTAATTTTGAACAACGTAAAGTAAAAATATTAAAACGTTTGGTTGAATTATATGAGAAAGAAAATAACTTTGAAATTTGTTTGGAAACAATCAATGAAATTTTAGAAATTGAGCCATATGATGAAGAAATGGTTTCAAAAGTTTTAGATATCTATTTAAGTTGCGGAAAACAGGTGGCTGCAATTACCTATTATAATCAGTTCAGTAACCAGTTGGCTGGGAACCTTGGGATTGCCCCTTCCGATGAATTAAGAAACAAATACAATGAAATCCGTTTGAATTTAACAGACTCTAAAGCAGATACCGAAGATGAATGTACAAAAAGGCATCCACAGCAAGGACATTCCTCAAAGCCATTGAGTTTCAATGATTTGGATTCCAAAATCAATGGTTTCAGTATAAAAATTGTTTCAGATTGTATTAAAAATGTAACGTTTTTCTGGATGTCGGATGTCATAGGAAAAATAATGGACATTATAGATTCGGATTGTACGCAGCAATTAAGCGAACAAGAAATATTAAGCTTAGGATGCATACAAACAAAGATATTAAGTATTTGCGGAAATATTTCAGAATCCTATTCTAGCAATCTAAACATAAGGGATGTATCTATTGTCAATGCTTTCATAAAATTATTAGCAACTGTATGCAGGAATTATAAGCTGACAATCCTTATATTAAATAGTCGGGAGCTGGATGCAATTTCAGCAAATGTTGTACAATATCTCAAAAGAAATCCAATAGAGGGACTAGAGTTGATTGAAGAGTAAATAAACCTTCCTTAACAGGTTAAAAGTAAAAATCTGTTAAGGAAGGTTTTTGTTTGCATTTTGCAATCTCTATAAGGAAGTGGTATGATTATCTTTTGAAAGAAATACGAAATAATAGATTAGGAGAACTATTAATGGGAGATAGATTGCAGCAAACAAACAGTGCAGCGAGTACTAAACTTATCGGCTTGGATTTTTATAAAGCCATAGGGGCTATTTTAGTTATTCTTATCCATGTAACGGCTACCCCGGTAGTAAGTCTTACACCTGGATTATCATTGAATGTACTGATTTTTATTAATCGCTTTGCAAAGCCGGCAGTACCTATGTTTATTTTTGCTAGTGGTATGGCTTTATTTTATTCTTATCGGAATAAAGAATTTCAATATAGTACATTTTTAACACGGCGTTTTACCAAAATATTTATACCGTATGTTGTTTGGTGTGCTGTTTATTATGGGTATTATATTTATGAGGGAATTTATCCGGTATCATTGGTCTTTTTCATCCAACAAGTATTAAATGGCAGGATGTTGTATCATCTGTATTTTGTGGTAACTATTTTACAGTTTTATTTCTTGTTTGGATTGATTCGTACAATTGTTATGAATTACAGCGGAAAGATTGTTTTACCTTTAGCAATTCTGATAAACCTTTTGGCGTATCAATGGGTACCCGCAGATTGGATTCACCGCTGTTTTTTAACTTATCTGGTATACTTTTTACCGGGATGTTATTTTGCAAAGAATTTTGAACAAGCTATCAATTTTTTAAAAAAATATTTATGGGTGATTGCAATTATTTTTGCATTTAGTGGTGCCTATTACAGCTATCTGTTTTACTGCAGTATGTGGAAGCCGGAAGCTTATTTGGGATATCTTGAGATCTATGTATATTGCCTATTCTGTACAATGGGCATATTGTTATATTTTATAGCAGCCTACTATTTAGAACAAATGAGCGGACCTGTATTAAAAAATATCTTTGGAAGTGTGAATATAGGTTCTTATTATATCTATTTATCGCATCCTTTTGCAATTATATTTGCAGATGCATTGGCGAGACGAATTGGTTTGACCGGAGTTATTGATGGAATGATGCTACAATTGGCGTTGATTGGAATGACTGCGGTACCGCTTTCCATTCTATATGCAAAGATTAAGAATCGTATCGTGAAAAAAGGAATTGAGAGAAAAAAACCGAATAAAAAAGAAGTTAAAAAATCTGCTTAAGAAAAGTGAACATATGTTCTTGAAAGAAAATGCAAGGAATGATATACTGATAAAAAAGGGTCTCTTTTGAACGAGTATGTAAAATAAGAATAGAGGGAGAATATGAGTGAATTTAAGATTGTATCTCCGTTTCAGATGATGGGTGATCAGCCGGAAGCGGTGGCACAGCTTGTAAAGGGGATACAAGATGGAAAGAAACACCAGACTTTATTAGGGGTAACCGGATCGGGTAAGACATTTACCATTGCTAATGTCATAGAGAAGATTCAAAAACCAACGCTGGTCATTTCACATAACAAGACGCTTGCAGCACAGCTTTGTGGAGAATTTAAAGAATTTTTTCCTAATAATGCAGTAGAATACTTTGTTAGCTACTATGATTATTATCAGCCGGAGGCTTATGTACCGTCAACCGATACGTACATTGAAAAGGATTCAGAAATTAATGATGAGATTGAAAAATTACGCCACTCGGCTACGGCAGCGTTGTCGGAGCGAAAGGATGTCATTATCGTTGCCAGTGTGTCCTGTATTTATGGATTGGGAAGTCCGGTAGACTATGAAAATCAAGTTCTATCTTTGAGACCTGGTATGGAGAAAAACCGCGATGATATGCTTCGTAAGTTGATTGACATTCAATACACTCGAAACGATTTGGGATTTGAACGAGGTTGCTTTCGCGTGCGTGGGGATGTAGTGGATATTTATCCGGCTGGTGCAGAACATGCGGTGCGAGTGGAGCTTTTTGGGGATGAAATAGAAGTAATAAAAGAAATCAATCCGATTACGGGAGAAATCATGGGCATTCGAAACCATGTTTCTATTTTTCCGGCATCCCATTATGTTACGTCAAAAGAGAATATGGAACGAGCGATTGTATCGATTGAAGAAGAACTGAAAGAAAGACTTGTTTGGCTTCGGGATCGTGGTAAGCTTTTGGAAGCACAGAGATTGGAACAGCGGACGCGATACGATTTGGAAATGCTGAGAGAAGTAGGTATGTGTAAAGGAATTGAAAACTATTCACGCCATATTAATGGACTTCCGGCAGGTATGCGTCCTTATACTTTGATTGATTATTTTCCGAAGGATTTTCTTCTGGTTATTGATGAATCTCATGTTATGATACCTCAGCTTAGGGGGATGTATGCAGGGGACCGCTCGCGAAAAACGTCTTTGGTGGAATACGGTTTTCGCTTGCCGTCGGCGCTGGATAACCGCCCCTTGCAGTTTGCGGAATTTGAAAGTTTAGTCGATCAGGCGGTATATATCAGCGCGACGCCTGCTCTCTATGAAAGAGAGCAGAGCGGTCATGTGATGGCTCAGCAGGTCATTCGGCCTACGGGTCTTTTGGACCCTAAAATTGATGTTCGGAAAACAGAAGGACAAATTGATGATTTGATTGGAGAGATCAATCGAGTTTCCGAAGATGGCGGACGTGTTTTGGTAACGACGTTAACAAAGAAAATGTCGGAAAGCTTAACGGATTATTTGAAGAATGCCGGAATTAAGGTACGTTATCTTCATTCAGAAATCAACACATTGGAGCGTATGGAAATCATTCGTGATTTACGTTTGGGTGTTTTTGATGTTTTAGTGGGAATCAACCTCTTGAGAGAGGGATTGGATATTCCGGAGGTATGCCTTGTCGCGATTTTAGATGCGGACAAGCAAGGCTTTCTTCGTACCGAAACTTCATTGATTCAAACCATCGGACGTGCGGCTCGAAATGCAAAGGGCAGAGTAATCCTGTATGCGGATGGTATGAGTGAAGCTATGGAAAAAGCAATTTCGGAAACGGATCGTAGAAGAAGTATACAGCAGGCTTATAATGAAGAACATGGAATTACACCGAAGACCATTGAGAAATCGGTTCGTGCAGTGATCGAGGCAACTCGAGTTGCAGAGGAATCTGACGAATATTATAAAGGCAAAAGCCCATTGGAATTGACAAGCAAAGAGCTTAGAGATTATATCAAACGTATGGAAAAAGAAATGCGAGAAGCTGCAAAAGATTTACAATTTGAACGTGCAGCGCAGCTTCGTGATCGAATTTTAGAATATAAAGCAAGGCTATAACCAGAAAGGAACAGTATGTCAAAGGACATTATTATAAAAGGTGCAAAAGAGCATAACTTAAAAGATATTGATGTTGTAATACCGAGAGATAAAATGGTCGTATTGACAGGTTTGTCAGGTTCGGGTAAGTCTTCACTGGCATTTGATACGATTTATGCAGAGGGACAGAGACGTTACGTAGAAAGTCTTTCTTCCTATGCGCGTCAGTTTTTAGGACAGATGGACAAACCGGACGTAGATTATATTGAAGGTCTTTCTCCTGCTATTTCCATTGATCAGAAAACGACCAGCAAGAATCCTCGTTCTACCGTTGGAACCGTTACTGAAATACACGATTATCTCCGTTTGATGTATGCACGCATAGGTATACCGCATTGTCCGGTATGCGGAAGAGAAATCAGTAGCCAGTCGGTTGATCAGATTGTACAGCAGTTATTAGAGCTTGGAGAAGGTACACGATTAACAATTTTGGCTCCCGTTATACGGCAGAGAAAAGGAGAACACGAAAAAATTCTGCAAAGGATAAAAAAAGAAGGATTTACAAGAGTACGTATTGACGGAGAAATTCGTGAGCTTGAGGTTGATGAAATTAAGCTGGAAAAAACCTTTAAACATACGATTGAAATTGTTGTGGATCGTATCATTGTAAAACAGGGTGTGGAGAGCCGGCTTTCGGAGTCCATTGAGCTTGCACTTCATCACGGAGAGGGCCTAGTGGAAGCACTTGTACAGAAAAAAGAAAGTGACTCTTATGAGTTGCTGTTCAGTACGAAATTTGCCTGTCCGGATCATGGTGTCAGTATAGAGGAATTGGAACCAAGGATGTTTTCTTTTAATAGTCCTTTTGGTGCTTGTTCTCATTGCAATGGATTAGGATTCATTCAAAAAATAGATCCTGATCGCGTTGTGACGGATCAAACTTTGAGTATTTCAAACGGGGCTTTGGGGGCAATCTTTTCTTCGTTAGAGTACGGTGGCTTTTATCGTCAGATGATAGAAGCGTTGGCAAAAGATCATGATACCGATTTGGATACTCCTTATCACAGTCTTCCAAAGAAGTTTAAGGAAGAGCTGCTTTATGGAACAAAGGGCAGAAAGCTGGAGTATTATTATGAAAGTCGGAATGGTTCCCAATCTTATCGCAATCATCCATTTGAAGGTGTCATTCCAAATTTGGAGAGACGATATCAGGAAACCAATTCAGATTATATAAAAGAAAAGATGAGAGAATATATGAGTCTCATCCATTGTAGCGACTGCGAAGGAAAACGTTTAAAGCCAGAAGTTCTGGCAGTAACGGTAGGCGGAAAAAACATTGCAGAGCTTTCCGATTTATCCATTCGTGAGGCATTGCAATTTGTGAATCAACTGGAATTATCACCAAAAGAAGCAGCCATTGCAAAGCAAATTCTAAAAGAAATTCGTGAACGACTTACCTTCCTCGTTGATGTTGGACTTGATTATTTAACATTATCAAGGGCGGCTGGGACGTTATCCGGAGGTGAATCGCAACGTATTCGTCTTGCTACACAAATTGGTTCCAGTTTGGTGGGCGTCTTATACATTCTGGATGAACCAAGCATTGGTTTGCATCAAAAAGATAATGAAAAACTCTTAAAAACTTTACGAAATCTTACGGATATAGGAAATACCTTAATTGTCGTAGAACATGATGAAGATACAATGCATGCTGCGGATCATATCATAGACATTGGTCCGGGAGCCGGTATTGAAGGCGGTGAACTGGTGGCTGAAGGGACGGTAGAAGATATTATTGCTTGTGAACGTTCTGTAACCGGCCAGTATTTAAGTGGTAAAAAAATGATTCCGGTTCCAGAAGAGCGGCATGAAGGAAATGGTAATTTTATTTCCGTTGTCGGAGCTGCGGAAAATAATTTACAAAATATAAATGTAGAATTTCCACTTGGAAAAATGGTTTGTATAACTGGTGTTTCCGGTTCCGGAAAAAGTACATTAATCAATCAAATTCTATATAAAAGCTTAGCAGAGAAAATTAATGGATCAAAGGAGAAACCAGGTAAACATAAAAGCATAAAAGGGATTGAAAATATTGATAAAATTATAAACATCGATCAGTCGCCGATTGGCCGTACACCGAGGTCGAATCCTGCAACCTATACGGGAGTTTTTACTCACATTCGTGACTTATTTGCCCAACTTCCGGAAGCAAAGCTTCGTGGTTATGAAAAAGGAAGATTCAGCTTTAATGTGAAAGGCGGGCGTTGTGAAGCGTGCAGCGGAGATGGTATCATAAAGATAGAGATGCATTTTTTACCTGACGTTTATGTTCCATGCGAGGTTTGTAAAGGAAAGAGATATAGCCGAGAAACGCTTGAAGTAAAGTATAAGGGGAAAAGCATATTTGATGTTTTGGATATGAATGTTTCGGAGGCTTTGGAATTCTTCAAAAATATTCCGTCTATCACAAGACAACTTTCTACCTTAGAAGAAGTAGGATTGGGTTATATAAAGCTGGGACAACCTTCTACACAGCTTTCCGGAGGAGAAGCACAGCGAATTAAGCTGGCATCAGAGCTTTCAAAACGAAGTACCGGAAGAACACTGTATATTTTAGACGAGCCGACGACGGGATTGCATTTTGCAGATGTTGATAAACTCATTCAAGTATTGGATAAACTTGTAGAAGCAGGGAATACTGTGGTAGTGATTGAGCATAATTTAGAGGTGATTAAAACCGCTGATCATATTATTGACTTGGGGCCGGATGGAGGTGACCGGGGAGGAAGTATTGTCGTTACTGGTACACCGGAGCAAGTTGCGGAATGTAAAGAATCCTATACGGGGAAATTTTTAAAACCAGTTTTGGAAACATATCACCAAAAGACTGTTATGCCTTCTAAGGTATAAAATGCTTAAAAATAGCACAAAATTACATATACAATGATTGACTTTAAGTTGATAAAAAAAGAGCTTTAAGGAAGACTACTTAAAGTTCTTTTTTGTCGGTATTTTTTCCTATTTTGGATATAATAAGGAAAAAAGGTTGGTGTTATGTAAAAAATCTGATAAAATAGATACAAATGCTCGGTGGCACCAGATGGGATGTCACCGTTATTACTGCCGGAGATTTTCCGGCCACTTTGAAAGGAAAAAAGTAAAAAGATGGAACGAACAAACATGACCATGCTAACCGACTTTTATGAGTTGACTATGGCGAATGGGTATTTCGAGCACGGTATGGGAGATCAGATTGCTTATTTTGATATGTTTTTCAGAAAAATTCCCGATGGCGGTGGCTTTGCCATTGTGGCGGGTTTGGAACAGGTGATTACCTATCTAAAAGGCCTTTCTTTTAGTGAAGATGATCTGGATTATTTAAGAAGCAAAGGGATTTTTAGTGAAGAATTCTTAGATTATTTAAGAAACTTTAAGTTTACTTGTGACGTATGGGCAATTCCGGAAGGAACTCCGGTTTTTCCGGGTGAACCATTGATTACGGTTCGAGGACCTGTGATTCAAGCTCAGTTTGTAGAAACCATGATTTTATTAATTATGAACCACCAAAGCTTAATTGCGACGAAAGCAAATCGTATTGTTCGTTCTGCACAAGGCAGAGGGGTTATGGAATTTGGTTCAAGACGTGCGCATGGTGCTACTGCGGCCATAGTTGGAGCAAGAGCTGCGTATATTGGCGGTTGCGTTGGAACTGCATGTACTGTTACGGATCAGGAATACGGCATTCCAGCATTGGGAACGATGGCACATAGCTGGGTACAGATGTTTGATTCTGAATTGGAAGCGTTTGAAAAATATGCGGATCTTTATCCTACGAACTGTGTGTTGCTGGTAGATACGTATAATGTGTTAAAAAGTGGTGTTCCAAATGCAATTAAGGTTTTTAAAGAAAAGAAACCGAAAAACATAGGAATTCGTATTGACAGCGGTGACATTACTTATCTCACCAAGCGAGCAAGAGCAATGCTGGATGAAGCAGGATTTCAAGATTGCAAGATTGTTGTTTCCAATTCCTTTGATGAATATTTAATTCGAGATGTTATCAGTCAAGGGGCATGTATTGATTCTTTTGGAGTAGGCGAACGATTAATTACATCTAAAACGGAACCTGTTTTTGGTGGAGTATATAAATTATCTGCGTTAGAAGTGGCAGGAAAGATTGTACCTAAAATTAAGATTAGTGAAAACATTGAAAAAATTACAAATCCGGGATTTAAAAAGGTATATCGTTTATACGATAAAACTACAAACCAAGCTTTTGCTGATGTTATTACCTTGAATGATGAGGAAATTCCGAGCGGAAGTGATTATGAAATCTTTAATCCGGAGGCAACTTGGAAGCGAAAGAAAATTTGTAATTTCTATGCAAAGAATTTACGTGTACAGGTCTTTAAAGAAGGGGAATTGGTTTATAAATCACCAACGGTACATGAAATTCGAGAGTATTGTTTGAGTCAGATTGATACATTATGGGATGAAATCAAGCGATTTGAAAATCCTCATATTTATTATGTAGATCTTTCCAAAGAATTATGGGAATTAAAAACGAAACTAATTGAGGAATTTCAAGGCTGATATATAATAATTGTTTAAAAAGAGAGTTAGAATAGAATCTAACTCTCTTTTTTTATTTAAGCAAAGAATCAAACTGTGCTTTGCTGCTGTCCCAATGGACATCACGTATAAATCTTTCCAGCTCTTCCACATTCTCTTCTTGAAAAAGTCGAAGTATTTCATAATGCTGTTCGTTGGTTTCTCTCAATATAGCAAATTCATTGTCAGGATTTTCAAACACATAATACTTTCGAATAAAATTATTCTTTAGCTTATTCAGCAAATCTATGATTTCTTTATTCGGACATAAGTCCAGATAGACGTTATGAAATTCCATTTGAAGTTCATAATATTTATTACTCAGACCGCTTTCTATAGCGACATCCATGGATTTAATCAAGAATTCCATCTTTGCAAGATCAGAATCTTCGAGAAGATGAATGCACATAACAGCAGCTCGACCATCTAAGGTACCAATAACCTCATAAAGATCTTTTGCTTTTTTTACATTTAAGTATTTGACTCGAAAACCCTTTCTTGGGAGATTATCCAAGTAGCCGTCGGAAGCAAGCTGAATCAGGGCTTCGCGAACTGGCGTACGGCTTATGTGAAGCTCTTCACTGACTTGTGATTCATTGATTTTATCATCCGGCTTTAATGTACCGGTGTTGATCCGTTCCGAAATATAATTGTAGACATGATCCTTTAAGGACAAATAGCGGTCCATAAGTAACCTCCATACTATCTTTTTTTGAATTGTATCATATTTTTTTGGCATAAAATACTTTTTTTTATATTTTTTTGTCGTAATTAAAATTTTATATATATAAGAGAAATCGCATTTAAGTATTTCACATATAAAGATTAGAAAAACTTTCTGAAAAATAAAAATATTCCTTGCTTTCTGATAATATATGTGGCAAAATATTTTCATAAAGTACACTGTATACAAAATACAATATGTGGAAAAGGCACAGGAGGTATAAAAAATGAAGTATGGTTGCCAATCTATGGTCGGTAAAATTGAATCAATCTTATTGAAACATCCGAAACAGGCGTTTATTAGCCAGGATAATCTGGATAAAACATGGGAGGAATTTAAATATTTTGGATGTCCAGATTATCAGAAGGTTTTGGAGGAATACGAAGTATTTGAAAAGATTGTAAAAGAAAATGTAGAAAATGTTTATTATCTTCCGCAGGATGATCGTACCGGCTTGGATTCCATTTACACACACGATCCATTAAAGGTTACGAAAAAGGGTGCAATTTATTTTCCTATGGGGAAGGTACTGCGAAGTAAAGAATACATGGCAACAAGAGAGTTTTTAGAGAGCATTGGGATTCCAACTCTTGGTGTAATTGAGGCACCGGGAAAGATGGAGGGAGGTGACGTCCTTTGGATTGATGAAAAGACTGTAGCAATTGGAAGAGGATATCGTACGAATGATGAAGGAATTCGTCAATTTAAAGAACTTACAAAAGATATTATCGATGAATATATTATTGTTCCAATGCCGCATGGAGATGGAGAGGATTGCTGTTTGCACCTTATGAGCATTATTAGCTTTGTGGATACAGATAAAGCAGTTGTTTACTCTAAATATATGCCGGTATTTTTCAGAGAATGGCTTCTGGCAAGAGGAATTCAACTGATTGAGTGCAACGATAAGGAATACGATTATTTGGGATCCAATTTACTTGCGCTGGAACCGGGAAGATGTATCTTAATTAAAGGATGCCCTGAAATACAAAAGAAGCTAGAGGATGCAGGTGTAATCATTGCAACTTATGAAGGAAAGGAAATGTCGTATCGAGGAACTGGAGGCCCAACTTGTTTGACTTGTCCACTCACTCGATTGTAAAGGAAGCGATTTTCTATGAAGAAAAATAAAGAATTTGTATTTGATCATATAGGCGAAGAAATCAAAGATATTGTTTACAATTACATAAAAGCGAAGAGCTTTACTTACTCAAAAGGAGAAAAGGAAGCTGAGAATTACTTTTTAAATTATTTTACAAGTATACCTTATTTTCAAAAAAATAAAGAATTTTATGGAGCCTATCCTATTTTAGGAGATACGTTTCATCGATCAGTATGTTGGGCAATGCGCAAAGGGACTTTGGACGATACTATTGTTATGATTCATCATTATGATGTTGTAACGATTGAAGATTTCAAGTTATTGAAACCTCTGGCTTTTTCTCCGGATGAGTTGGAAAAGGAACTTTTCAAGATAAAGGATACGCTTCAGCCTGAAGTACAAGAGGATTTGGAAAGCAGGGGTTACTTATTTGGGCGAGGTGTATGTGATATGAAGGGCGGTGGTGCAATACAAATGGCATTGCTCTCTTATTACACACAAGTTGAAAATTTCAAAGGGAATATAATTGTACTGGGTGTACCGGATGAAGAAAACTTATCAGCTGGAATGAGATCGGCGGTTATATTGCTTTCTGAGCTTAAGGACAAATACGGATTGCAATATAAGCTAATGATTAATTCTGAGCCCCATCAGAGAAAGGATCTAAAAAAAGGTGTTTTTTCGTTAGGATCCGTAGGGAAACTAATGCCTTTCATTTATGTACGTGGATCGTTGGCACATGCAGGAAAAGTTTTTGAAGGCTTCAATCCATTGAATTTAATGAGTAGCATTGTTCGAAAAACAGAATTGAATATGGAGTTGAGTGATACGGTGGGAAAGGAAGCTTCTCCTCCGCCGACATGGCTGTATTTAAGGGATGACAAGGTAAATTATGACGTATCTATGCCGTTATCCGTTTCCGGTTGTTTTAGCATTCTTACTTTAAAACAGACACCATCCGCAATATTAGAAAAGGTAAAAGATATTTGTGAGGAAGCCTTTGAAGAGATATTAAAGGAAATGAATGACAGCTATGAGGTATTTTTAAATGCCACGAAGCAGCCAATTCACAAACTTCCTTGGGAAAGTAAGGTAGTTGATTTTTCAAACCTTTATAAAGAAGCCTATGAGACACATGGAGAGTTATTTGAACAGGAATATAAAAAAGAGATAAAGAAGCTTTATGAAAAAAGAAAAAACAACGAAATGAGTCTTATTGCTTGTAACTTTGCTTTAATTGATTTTGTCTATAATTTCATTGATGATTTGTCGCCAAAAGTTGTATATGGGCTGATTCCGCCTTATTATCCAAATGTGTCCAATTTATTTTTCGATCAGTTGGATAATAATATCAAAATGATAGCAGAACACTTAAATAATTTTACACGGGAAGAGTGGAATCAGGAGTATACAAAAGAGTATTTTTATACGGGCATATCGGACTTGAGTTATACCAGTATATCCAATGCAAAACAAGTAACAAAAGCGTTGGAAGATTCCATGCCTTTCTTTGGCAGTTTGTACGATATCCCTGTGACAGCCATTGAAAAAATAGCAATGCCTGTCATAAATATCGGCCCTTGGGGTAAGGATTTTCATAAACTGACGGAACGTGTGTTAAAAGAAGATCTGTATGAGAGAACTCCAAGGATTATAAAGTATGCCATAGATACGATACTCAATCAATAATTCTATAATGTTTAGCTGTAAAGGAGGGAAACTATGAGCTTTGAAAATTTTATGATGACTTTAATTTGGGACTATATGTGGGGAATGCCAATGATAATCTTAATCTTGGCAACTGGCTTGTATATTACTATTCGTACTCGTTTTTTCCAATTTACTAATTTTAAAACAGCTATGAAGCATGCACTCGGCAGTATTTTGGGAAAGGGAGAAAAAGATAAAAACGAAACAGGGGTACTTTCTCCTATGGAAGCGATGAGTACAGCGCTTGGAACGACTATTGGAGTCGGGAATATCGGTGGTGTAGCAACTGCGATTGCAGTCGGAGGACCTGGTGCTGTCTTTTGGATGTGGGTTGCGGGTATGTTTGGTATGATTATCAAAATGTCCGAAATTACGTTAGCAGTACATTATCGTTCTAAGGATGCAAATAATGAGGCTTACGGCGGTCCAAACTATTATATGAAGAAAGGCATTGGAATTGAAAAAAACTGGAAACCTGTTTTTAAAATCCTGAGCTGTCTTTTTGCCTTTGGTTTTCTAACAGGTTATGTAATTAATATTCAGACCTATACAGTATCTGAGGCAGTTGGAAATACCTTTAATTTCAGTATGGTTGGTGTCGGCATTGTATATACCATTGCACTTTATGTCATGATAAGCGGTGGTTTAAAATCAGTCGGTAAATTTGCAATCAAGATGGTACCATTTATGTGTGCGTTTTATCTTTTAGGTGGAATATTCATTATTTTAAAAAACATAGGGGATATTCCGGGTGTGATAGGACTTATTTTCCATAGTGCATTCTCTGGAACGGCTGCCTTTGGCGGATTTATGGGAGCCAGCGTTACTTTAGCAATCAAAACCGGAATGGCGCGTTCTGTTTTCAGTAATGAAGCTGGTTGGGGTTCCGCACCTATGATTCATGCTTCTGCAAAGGTAGACCATCCGATTAAGCAAGGCCTCATGGGAATTTTTGAAGTATTTGTAGATACCTTTGTTATTTGCTCCATTACTTGTCTTGTTATTTTGATTACCGGTCAGTGGAACAGCGGATTGGATGGAGCGACATTAACATTAGCAGCATTTGAAACAGGGATTGGTTCCTTTGGTCGTATTATTTTGGCATTCGGAGTATTCCTTTTCGGCCTAACAACATCCAGTGGTGTTTATGCACAAATTGAAGTTGTTGTAAGATATTTAATCGGTGAATCAAAAAAGAAGAATCTTATTTTACAAATTTATAAATGGACGTATCCAATTCCAAGTTTAGCATTGGTATTCATTGCAGTATATATGGAATATCCGGGTACTACCGTATGGCTCTTCTCTGATGCATCAACGGCATTGCCGATTTTCTCAAACATCATTGCACTTTTGATTTTGGCTCCGAAATTTACAGACTTAATTAAGGATTACCAAGCAAGATATATGGGAATCGGAGAAATCGATCCGAACTTTAAAATCTTCTATGAAAAAGAAGAAAATAACGCAGCAACGAAAAGAATTAGCTAAGAAAAGAATACTTTTAGGCAGACAGTATGAAACTGTCTGCCCTTTTATATATAAGAATTTTTTACATTGCAATTTGTCCTGTAATAAGTAGATAAATTGCAATTGCGGCACTTATAACTATGAGACCTGCGACAACAAGTTCTCTTTTATTGAAAATTTTCTCGTATCCATTTTCTTTCCTGGCCTTTGCATAGAAATAAATGCCAAGAATATATACAGTAAAGCATAATAGAAAATATTCTACTCCAGAAGCATAAATTGCCCAAACAAAGAAAATAGAACCCAAAAGCCCAATTAGGAATTGCTTGGTTTCACGATTTTCATAAGATAGTTTCGTTTGATACATAGTTACTAAAATCCAGGTTACAAAAATGGCAGCTGTGCAAAGTGAATAAGCAAAGGCATATGCTTTTTTTGTAAAAAGTAAAGTGAAAATAAACAGCTGTGTTAATATCGTCATAAATACCAATGAATAAGTTGGTGAATTTGCACTATTTACTTCTGCAAATTTTTTAGGAAGAAGATTCTGTTTTGCCATTAATAGAGTTGTTTCTGCTGGGAGCATTGTCCATGACAGCCAACATCCAAATATAGAAATAATTAGTCCAATATTAATCATTGCAGCACCCCAAGGGCCTACAATCTCTTGTAATATATATGCCATGGAAGGTTGCTCAAACTCAACAATGGTAGCTCTATCCATTAACCCATATGGTAAGAGAGACACTAAAATGTATATAATTAATAATCCTACTAGTCCTAAAACAGTTGATTTCGCTGCAATTGATTTAGTTTTTGCTCGATCTGCCATCATTGCGGCACCTTCAATACCGACAAATACCCACATTAATACCATCATGCTATTTTGAATTTGATTTAAAACATCTTTAAATTCAAAATTTCTTGATACTGTTCCCCAAAAATTTGCGGTAAATATATTTGCTTTAAAAGATAAAATAGCGATCACCACAAATATAAACAACGGGACTAGCTTACATATGGTAATAATGACATTCACTATTGCTGCGCTTTCTATTCCTCTGTTTACAATGAAAAACATAAACCATAATATTACGCTAGCAATAGCAATTGATAAAAGATTCTGTCCGCCATAAAACGCTGGAATAAAATATCCAACAGCGCTCATCATCATTGTTGCAAATGCTACATTTCCAAGCCATGCAGAAAGCCAATAGCCCCATCCGCTGATGAATCCTCCAAACGGACCAAACCCAGCTTCTGCATAACTAAACACACCACTTAATTCTGGCTTCTTTTCAATTAGATTGGTAAAGGATAGGCATAGCATCAGGATACCGATTCCTACAACAATCCATGCAATAATTAAAGCTCCTGCACTGGAGTTTTCTGCTAAATCCGTAGAAATGCCGAAAATACCGCTTCCTATAGATGAACTGATAACTACGGCCACTAATGCCACTATCCCTAGTTTTTTTGTATTATTAGACATAAATAATACCGTCCTCTCTTTTTAACTTTATTTCTCATAATTTCGTTTTAAATTTACAATTTAATAAAGTTTGTTATAAGATAAGAATCATATTAGATATTTTCTATATCTGATATGATTTTTCTTCATCTGACTATTATTTGGATTTTTTTTATATCGTATTCTCCAAATTGTTTTATTAAGGAAATATTAGAAAAGAGGAAACATCTTTAATTCTACCAAAACAAAATAATTAAACCAAATTCTAAAAATCACCAGTTTATATTATTTAATAGTTTTAATTTTTGAGTTTTTCTTTTGCTAAAATGCAAATATTCATTATTCTGAATTTTTCTTCAAAATATTGTTGACATTTTTCGAGCCTCTTTTTATAATTAAAATGAATTAATCATCAATAAATTGATGAAATGCAATTATAATTTTAAGGAGGTCAGGAAAATGCAAAATACGTTAATTAGTGCAGACAATACATGGGTATTGTGGGCAATCATCTCGGGCTGGGTAGCATTCAGCATTTATCTTGAACAGAAGTATGTGTGGGCAGCCAAAATGTCTGGTGCGATTGTAGCACTCTTGGGAGCTTTGATTTTAACAAACTTTAATATTATCCCAACAGATGCTCCTGTATACGATGTAATTTGGGGATATGTTGTTCCTATGGCTATTCCATTGCTGTTGATGCAATGTAACATCAAAAAGATATGGAAAGAAAGCGGACGTATGCTGATTATTTTCTTAATTGGTTCGTTTGGAACTGCCTGTGGTGCAATTGTGGCATATATGGCACTGCGTAACTACATTCCTGGACTTGCCGGTGTTGCCGGAATGATGACCGGTTCTTATATTGGCGGCGGTGTAAATTTTGCAGCTTTGGCAGGTGCTTTTGACATTCCGGGAGAATTGGTTTCCGCGACAACGGTAGCGGATAATCTTCTTATGACGTTATACTTCTTTGTTTTAATTGCCATTCCGTCCATTGGCTTTTTCAGAAAGAATTATGCACATCCATTTGTAGATGAAGTAGAAGGTATGTCGAAAAAAGATGGTGAGGCAACAAGTGCAGCATCTTATTGGGGTAGAAAAGAGATTTCTTTAAAAGATATCGCATTTGCTTGTGCAACGAGTTTTATTATTGTTGCAATATCAACGTCTGCAGCTGCATTTTTAGCTGAAATCATTCCCACAGACAGTGTTGTTTCAAATATGTTAAATGCTCTGCTTGGTAATAAATATTTAATTATAACCACCTTAGCGATGTGTGTAGCAACCTTTGCACCAAATACATTTGGTGAAATCAAAGGAACTCAGGAAATAGGTACCTATTTAATCTATCTATTCTTCTTTGTCATTGGTGTACCGGCATCCATTATGATGATTATTAAAAATTCACCATTGCTTTTGGTATTCTGTACCATTATGGTTCTGATCAATATGCTGTTCGTCTTTGTATTTGGAAAAGTATTAAAGTTTAATTTAGAAGATATCATTTTGGCTTCCAATGCAAACATCGGCGGCCCAACGACTGCGGTAGCAATGGCGATCTCAAAGGGCTGGATTAAACTAGTCGGACCGATTATGTTAGTTGGAACATTGGGTTATGTGATTGGAACCTATCTTGGTATCTTTATAGGAAATCTATTGATATAAACGTGGCAGAAATGTAGAAAGAAGGAGAAGGTATGGTTTTTGATGGACATTCCGATATTTGGTCAGACGTTACGATTCGTTCATTAAGAGGAGAGACAGATATATTGAAAAAATATCATCTGCCAAGACTTCGAAAGGGTCAAATTGAAGGAAGTATTTTTGTAATATGGGTGGATCCTCCTTATGATAAGGAACCGTTTAAAAGAACCTTGCAGATTATAGAGGCAATTAAAAAAGAGGCTGCTGTTTGCAAAGAAATTGCAATTGTAAAGAACTATGCAGAGATGGAGCAGGCAAAGGCTGAAGGCAAGTTTTATATTTTTATTGGTCTGGAAGGTTTAAATAGCATTGGAGAAAATTTAAGTCTGATTGATGAATATTATGAGTTTGGAGCAAGACATGCCATGCTTTCTTGGAATGAACAAAATGCACTGGCTACCGGGGTACAAGGTGATCCCAATAGAGGGCTTACAGATCTTGGAAAGCAGGCAGTAAAGAAAATCATGAATAAGAACATGATTATGGACGTTTCACATTTAAATGAAAAATCTTTCTGGGATGTGATTAGCATGGCACAATCACCAATCATTGCATCACACTCAAATGCAAGAGTTTTAAGTAATGCAGAGCGTAATTTAACCGATGAACAGCTGCTTGAAATTCGTAATTTAAATGGATTGGTGGGGATTAACTCGTTTAATCGTTTCGTAAGCTTGGACATTTCTGAGCAAACTGTGGACAACCTTTTAAAACATATTGTTTATATTAGTGATAAAATTGGTGTGGAGCATGTCGGGTTTGGTTTTGATTTCTTTGAGTTTATGTCAGTTGACTCCATGCGTTCCTACAGCAATCAAAATACATCATATACGGTAGGTTTAGAAGATTGCTCAAAGGTACCAAGTCTTTTAGAGAAAATGAGAAAAGCAGGATTTCATGAGGATGAAATAGAAGCAATCAGCTATAAAAATTATCATCGTCTAATCAAAAATATCATTGGGTAAAAAGTAGAAAAACAGACCATTTATATATTTAAATGGTCTGTTTTATAATTTAAAAGAATAATGGGGTCATAGCCCAGATTGATATACAGTCTTCTTCTTCAAAATTAACGTATTTATGAGGTAAATTGCTGTTAAAATAAATGCTGTCTCCTTCATGAAGAACATAATCTTCACCGTTCAGCTGTACTGTCAGCGTACCGGATAGAACAAAACCGCATTCTTCTCCTTCATGGGTTAAATATTCTTTTTCATAGATTTGACCGCCATTTAAAGTGATTTTTACAAAATCAATTAGGTGATCGCTGTTATCTGGAGAAAGGAGTTGGTAAATCGCATTTCCTTTATTCATAATGATTTTTTTATGATCGTCTTTTCTAATAATAACACGGTCATTTTTTTTCTCATCATCAAAAAAGTAACTGATGTTTGTGTCTAACGCTTGTGCAATACGCCAAATACTAACAACGGAAGGAACTACAAGTTCCCGTTCAATTTGGCTGATGAGTCCTGTGCTTACGTTAGATTTTTCGGAAAGCTGTAAAATACTCATCTTTTTTTGTTTTCTTAGACTTTTTACTTTATTACCGATATTAAACTGCATCGTACCACTCCTTTGGAAATTCTTTTCTTTATTCTAACATGTTTCAAGTCAGTGGACAACCAAAAGGAAAAAGTCAAAGCTATAAAGCTCCTTGGCGGTGATGCACCCGCAGCCAGAATTTGCGTAATAAGTCTACGGGAATGACTAAAGATGACAAACCTATGGTTAACAGTAACTCTCTAAAAGTTAATGGGCATGTACGGAACAATTCTCCCCCAAAGAAAATAAAGAAAATTTGTAAGCAGGATATCAATGCCATAATGCCGATAAAACCAGGGTTATGCCCTAAATGTGCAGTTAAATTCAAGCGATGTGTTCGAGCATTGAAGCTATTAAAGATACCGCAGAAAATAAATAAACAGAAAAAGGCAGTTAAAAAACGCAGTGGTTCGGTTTTAAAATGAAAAAAGGAAGCAAACCAACTAAATTTTAAAAAGAAAATGCACAAAGCAATGGTACATAGACCCATATAGAGGATTTGCCCAACCATATCTCGATTTAACACGGCCTCATCTCGCTTTTTCGGTGGCTCTTCCATATATTCCTTAAGAGGCGGTTCTCCGGAGAAAGCCAATCCTGCTAACGTATCCATGATGATATTAACCCAAAGCATTTGCGTAATGGTAATTGGTGTTTCAAATCCTAAGAATGGGCATAAAAGTGAAACACCTACAGCACAAAGATTCATTGTAAGCTGGAAAACTATAAATTTCCGGATACTTTTAAAGATTGTTCTTCCATATAGTATGGCTTTAGCAATGGAGGTAAAGTTATTATCCAAAATAACGATATCGCTGGCTTCTTTCGCAACTTCGGTACCGTCACCCATTGCAAAACCAACATCCGCTTTTTTTAGAGCAGGTGCATCATTAATTCCGTCGCCGGTCATTCCAACGACCAGATTCATTTCATGAGCGACTCTTACCAAGCGACTTTTATCGGTTGGCAATGCACGAGCAATGACTGCCGTCGATGGCAGTACTTTTTTGATCTGATCATCACTCATTTTTAATAAATCAGCACTGGTAAAAATATGTTTGTCAGGCTCATTCAATAGTCCAACTTTGTGAGCGATGGCCGATGCAGTCTCGCGGTTATCACCTGTCATCATAATTACTTGTATGCCGGCCGCTTGTACTTCTTTTACTGCAGTAGGGACTTCAGGACGAATGGCATCTGTAATACTGACTAATGCAATCAATCTAAAGTCAGAAGCAAGTTCTACGCTATTTGGATTATTAAAATGAGTGACAAGATCAGAAAGAGGTATTGTTGTCACTGCAATTGCAAGAACTCGATTTGCTTTTTTGGTCATAGATTCCCATACTTTTTCTAAAGCTTTACGATTTATAAAATCAAGGACTTCTCCTTCTACATTGTAATATTGCTTGCAAAGAGGCAGCAACCGTTCCGGTGCACCTTTTAACAAAGTAATGTTTTCTTTTCCATGCAACTGTACTGCAGAGAATTTTTGCGTACTGTTAAAAGGAAGAAAATCTGTTTTTTTATATAAAGATAGGAAACGATCCATGTCATCTTCTAGAAACGGGTTTATGTATTCCAACAATGCTCGGTCCGTTGCATTTCCGCCGATAGCTTTGCCGTCAGATAATGCGCTGCTGGTATTATAGAAACCAGAGAGGCAAAGAAACTGGCGAAAGTGTTGAATGCGATTTAATTTTTTTGAAAGAATTGTGCCGTCTCCTAGAATTAACTTGTTTACACTAAGCTTTCCCTCCGTTAAGGTACCTGTCTTATCCGTAAATAAGAGGTTTAAACTTCCGGATGTTTCAATTCCAACTAGTTTTCTTACCATCACTTGATCGGATAACATTCGTAACATATTGGATGACAGGACAACGGTAATCATCATTGGCAGTCCTTCCGGAACGGCTACGACAACAACGGTAATGGCTAATGTTAACGCATGAAGAAGATATTCCGTAAATTCAAAAAGGGTTGGTAAGGAAATATCAAAAAGGGATGTAAAGGGCTGCTGAGAAAGAACGATTTCACAGAACAAGTCGGAAACTGCAATTAAACCTGCAGCACAGTACCCTAATTTACTAATGCTTTTTGCCAATCCAGCAAGCTTTACTTTTAAAGGGCTGTCTCGAGTTTCATCTTGTACCTCCTGAGCCATATTTCCATAAAAGGTCATATCGCCCACGCGTAAGGTTTGCATAACAGCTTCTCCGTCACTAACAATACTGCCACGGAATAGCTGATGGGGAGATAATAGATCCCAATTTTGAGGTGGAATAAATGAGACTAAATTTGGACTGCTTGTTTTTGAAGCTTCTGATGTTTCACCATTTAATGCGGCCTGATCTACTTTTACTTGACCGGAAACAATAATACCATCTGCCGGAATTTTTTCTCCCGCCTGCAATAAGATGTAATCACCAACTACGACTTCATTGATACTTATGGATTCTACAGTACCTTCTCGCATAACACGGCTTTGAATGCAATCCGCTTCCTGCATAAGCTTTAAAAAAGCAGCCTCACTTCCGTATTCAGAAATAGTGGATACAAGAGTGGATAAAAACACGGCAATGGCAATGCCGCCTGCTTCCATCCAATTGGCATCACGAAAAAGAAAAACAACGTCAAGGGCCAAAGCAACCAATAGTATTTGTATAAGAGGATCACCAAAGCTGCTTAAATATTGCTTAAAAAAGCTATGACGTTTTTTAGGGGTAATTTCATTCGAGCCATGTTTTGCTCTAGAGAAAGCGACTTGCTTTCGATCAAGACCTGAAAAGGTTTTAAAATTTTTTACGCTCATCGTATTTAACATGGTTTTTCTCCTTATTTGTTTCTCAATATCACTTTATGTACGAGCTTGTTGTGTTATGCTGGTTTGTCCTAAAATAACGTTGTTTTTTCGATAGGAACCGTGCATAATAAAAGAAAGAATAAGGATAGACAGAGGGGTGGCGGCATGCAGAAAAAGCGGATACAAGAAATCTATAAGACGATAACAGAACGTCTGACTCGACGTGATTTTTTAAGAAAAACAAGGCTTACAAAGAAAGCAATGCATAGTTTTTTGAAAGAAGAACATTGGAAACAGGCAATTAAAAATGTAATAGAGACCCCAAGCTTTTCTTGCCGAAATTTATTAGAAAATTTTAAACCAATCCTGCAACAATTATGTGATACAGAGCCAAGCATCGGGTGGTTTTCTTATATTTATTTATATCTAAGAAAGAGTCTTTTTCCAGAAAGTGTAGCATTAGAAGAGAAGAAGAACTGTGATATTTTAGTTTTTATTTATTTAGAAATACTCCGAATTTTTATTGAGTATGACCGTAATGATCGTGAATTTAATCCGCAAAAGGATTTTATTTTTTTAACCGAAGAAGAATTGTTAAACAGTCATAATTCTGAGGAATATCGACGTTTTAAAGATTGCTACGAAAAACAGTATATCTATGAGATGATGTGCATTGGAAGAGAGGAAACGGATTTTGACTCCTTGGGGCATATTGCAGGGGTACATGCAATTGCCATGCACGTTGCAAGACAGATGGCGGAAGCGGGGATACCCATTGATCTGGCATTAGTTTCAGGATCCTCTGCCGGTCATGATATCGGAAAATATGGCTGTAGAAGTGCGGAAATAAAGAGAATGCCTTATCTGCACTATTATTATACTGACCAATGGTTTAAAAATCATAATATGCCCAATATTGGACATATTGCAACAAACCATTCCACTTGGGATTTGGAACTTGAAAATCTACCGGTGGAGTCCCTTGTATTAATTTATGCCGATTTTCGTGTGAAAAGTAATGGAAAGCAAAATGGCAAAGAATGTATTGAATTTTATTCGTTACGCGATTCTTTTCATATTATATTAAATAAGCTGGACAATGTGGATAACGCAAAAAGAGATCGTTATCGTCACGTATATGCGAAGTTGGTTGATTTTCAAAGTTATATGCAAAACCTTGGAGTCAATACAGATCTTTCAACTACCGTATTAGAACCTAGAGTAAAAAAAGATGCAGTATTGATGGATTTGGAAGAAACGATACAAAATTTAAAATACTTGGCTATTGACCATAATATTCAACTTATGAATAAATTAAGCAGTGAAGCATCTTTTGCAAGTATTGTTGAGTCTGCAAGAAGTGAAAAGAATTGGAAAAACAGCCGTGCTTATTTAAATATTTTTGAAGAATATTTTACTTATATGACTCAAAAACAAAAAATGATTACTTTGAATTTTCTTTATGAGCTGTTAATGCATCGTGAAGGTGACATTCGGAGACAAGCTGCTGATTTGATGGGGAATATCATTGTTCATTATGATGAAGAATATCGTAAAGAATTACCGGAGAACGTGACACGTGATGTAAACGAATATACCGCATTTCAACTTTGGGAATATTATTTGGAGAAAATTATATTACCGGATCATAAAGTAACAGAACAGCACAAGCGTTGGATTGGGTATGCATTAAAATTGGTTGTAGGTTCCGTACTTATGCGTTGTCATAAGGGAGAAGAAACCGAGTATTTGGCAAGATTTTTAAAGTATTATGAAGATTGGAATCGAGAAGATTCCACGGCTTTTGTTTTAGTGGATTGTATGTTGCTGCTGCCTGTTTTTTTTCTATCTGAAAAACAAAGAGATTGTTTATTGAGATTTGTTCAGGAATTAGCCAAAAGGGATTCCATTGAGCTCCATGTAGGTGTTTTACGCTTTTTAAACTATGTTACGGAGACGGTACAAAAAACACCGAAGGATGCAGACCGTATGATTTCCATTTTAAAAGACCTTCCCAAAGAACAATCGGTGACCTTGCAATTTCTGGCAGAGAAAATTATAAAAAACTGGAATTTAGATGAATCACTTTGGCCTTATAATAAAACATTAATTTATGAAGATGCCGAGGTTGTTTCTGATATTTTTTTAGAGAATTTAAAAGCAGCAACGCCTTGGATTATAAAATCGGTTAATTTGGAATTGCTTTTAAATCGTGTTTTAGTGGATCATGAGACCTCTGTTTTACATGTGGCAACACATCTTTCAAACTTAATCAAAGTAAGTGAGCGTGTTACGGTTCGTCACAGTGCCGGCGAAGCGCTTTTAAAAATTGCTCCGCTTTTATCCAGAGATCAAAGAAATGAAGTTGCAATTGAATTAACGAAAGGGCTTGAAATCGGGGAATATCAATTTTCCAAATACATCCCGCAATATTTGGGAGAATTTGTATTGTATTTGCATCCAAAGGAATTGGACGAATTTGTAAGAGATTTAAGACCGCTGTTAATCAGTACAAATGAGAGAGTTGTTTGTGTAGCCCTCGATACCGTAGGAATTGTATTACAGAAATACAATAGCTATCGTACACGATTTCCTGAGGAAGAAATTGTTTTTGAAGAACGTAAAAAGCAATTTTTAGGAATGCTGTTAAGCGGACTTTCTAATTATAGAAATTCCGTAAGTCAGGAGGCCTTTTTAGTCATTGGCCAATATTTATTTGGAAAAGAATTATTATCACTGAAAGAAAAAAAAGAAATCTTCCAAGTACTGTATAAAAAGCTGATAACATTAATTGAAGGAAGAGAAACAACGGAATTGGCATTTTTTAATAACGCGGCTTCCTTAAATCATATTTATCGATTTATTAATGATTACTTATTTTATTTTACAAGATTTGATATTCGAGAACCTTATAAGGTGGCATTTTTTCCAGGAACATTTGATCCATTTTCTTTGGGACATAAAGGTATTGCAAGAGAGATTCGAGATATGGGGTTTGTTGTCTATCTTGCTTTGGATGAATTTTCATGGTCCAAAAAGACTCAGCCTCGAATGATACGCCGTCAGATTATGAGTATGTCCATAGCCAATGAAGAAAATATTTATCTGTTTCCGGATGACATTCCTGTAAATATTGCAAACCCAAAAGACTTGCGCCGCTTAAAGGACTTATTCTTTGCGAAAGAAATTTATATGGTAGCAGGAAGCGATGTAGTAGAAAATGCTTCTTCTTATAAACTCAAACCAGTTGAGGATTCCATACAAACCTTCAACCATATTTTATTTTTGAGAAGCAGCCAAGTAGAAGAGGAAGAAGCTCAAGGAACAGTAAGCCCAGAACAGAAAATTTTGGGGAATTTAATCCAGTTAAAATTGCCGATGCATTTAGAAGATATTAGTTCAACTCGCATTCGTGAAAACATTGACTTAAATCGAGATATATCTAATTTAATTGATCCGGTGGCTCAGAATTATATTTATGAGAATAGCTTGTATCTAAGAGAACCGCAATATAAGGAAGTTATACAGATTAAAAATATGAAAGCGGATGTTAAGGAACGAATTGACTCAGAATTGATTTCAGAATTACAAAAATGTATGATAGATGAAAGTAGAAAGTATGAATTTTTCAATACTTTAAAACAGAAAAGATCAAAATTATTAGTCCTTAGAGATGAAGTTTCTAATAACAAGATTGTTGGTGCAGTCGCATTTCGACAGGTCGGCACCAGTGACTTATACGGAGAATTTAAAAGTACAAAAGTTGCTAATTATATTCGCGAGAATACATCAGGGAAAATTATTCTAATTACTGCTGTTTATGAAAATCCAAACTGTTTGGCAAAGGAGCTGGCTCAAATCTTATTGACTGAAACTCTTGCTTACGCATTGAAAAGGGATTTTACTTACGCAGTATTTAGCCCAAGTCAATGTTTCTCAATCATAAAATATAGTAAAGTTTTAGAACGACAAGGCTTCTATTCTTTAAAAGAAAACGATACCGATCGTATGATTTATGTTGTTGACATGAAAATGCCGTTGACACTATTTAAGAACGTTGAAACCGTAATTAAAGAGCCGTTTCGTCACAATCAACGAGTTTTGGATGCTATTGATCGTTCGCATGAACGATTGCAAAGAGTTCTTACGACACTTTATCCAGGTAGTTTAGTACTCTCATTTAATGCTGAATTTATGCATAATAAAATAGTTGACTTAATTACGGCGGCAAATGGTGTTCCCAGTGAACCATTACCGGTGCGAAAATTAGGTAAAAATATGTGTGTTCCTTTCGGCAAAATATTAAAAGGAATGATTGTACCCAATACAGTTACGAAGTCTTTGCACACAGAAAAGACTTTTGATTCGCAGATTAAAAGATTTAATATAACGGAGTATCCAAATTATTCTCCTTTGGCAAATCAGATCCGTACAATAAAATCGTTTAATCGTCCAGTTATTTTAGTCGATGATATATTGCATAAGGGATATCGAATTCGAAAATTAGATCCAATTTTTAAACAGGAAAATGTGGAGATTGATCGTATTATTGTAGGGATATTATCAGGGCGCGGCAAGGATTTGATGGCAATTCAAAATCGAAAGGTTGAAAGTGCTTACTTTTTACCATCTATGCATTCATGGTTTGTTGAATCCAGTATCTATCCGTTTTTAGGCGGTGATACCGTTGAACGAGAAGAGAAGATGCAAGCAAACTTATTAAATTCTGTGAATTTAGTTTTACCATACGTTGCACCAAGTTTTTTAATGGATGCTCCCAAATCGGCAATTTATGATTTTTCGATGACTTGTCTTGAAAATGCAAAAGAAATCATGCAAGTTTTAGAAGAAGAATATCAAATGGAATTTGAACGAAAATTGACACTGAATCGGTTGAGTGAAGTCATTGTATCCCCTTGCTGTCCTGATAAGGGTGGCTGTCTGAGCTATGATTATCATTTACGTCCATCTGTTTATATTTCAAATGATATCGAAAAATTAATTCGATTGAGGAATTTTATTGAATAGAGAGGAGGGAACCATGGAATATTTTGAAATTGGTAAATATGGATTTTTTGCAGAGAAAAGAGATTTGAAAAAATCAAAAGCTCGCTTTGCTGTAACACATAAATCAATGTTACTTAAGCAAGAAGGTTTATTTTGGTTGAATCAAAATATGCTCGACGATGTTTATAGAAAGTATGAAATTCAAGAATTAGAATCATTGAGACCAGGAAAATCTGAAAAGGATTGGATAAAAGAAAAAATACAGAATCGATTGTTGGGTTTTGTCAATTTATCCTATCAAAGCAAAGAAAAATGGATGGAAGAAATTGAGAAAGAAATAGCAGATGCTGTAGAAAAACCATTGAAAAAACTGAAAGTTAGCGTATTGGCATTAGGCGATGTAGGCGGAACTCTATTAACAGCACTAAAGCTTTTAGGTGGCGATGTCATTGACCAAATAGGAATTTGGGATGTCAATCCATCGGTATGTAAAAGATGGGAATATGAGATGAACCAAACTGCTTATCCTTGGCAATATGATATCCTTCCTTCCGTAAACATCCTTAAGGAGGAAGAACTTTTTGACTGCGATATGTTTGTTTTTTGTGCATCTAAGGGAATCCCACCGGTAGGATCAGAGGAAACTGATGTACGTATGGCACAGTTTCATGCCAATCGTGAAATAATAAGAAAATATGCAAAAATGGCTCGCATGAAGTCATTTCGCGGTCGTTTTGCAGTGGTGTCAGATCCTGTCGATCCGCTTTGCAGAGAAGCATTTTTTGCTTCAAATGAAGCAGAGGATGGTAACTTTGATGGAAAAGGATTAAGACCTGAACAGATACAAGGCTACGGACTTGGTGTTATGAACAGCCGTGCTGCGTATTATGCAAAAAAAGATGATCAATATACTTCCTTTCTGACGGAGGGAAGGGCCTTCGGACCACATGGGAATGATTTGGTAATTGCAAACAGCATTGAAAATTATGACGATCTTCTTTCGAAAAATCTGACCAAGCTAGCCGTAGAGGCTAATTTAAAAACGAGGGAGGAAGGCTTTAAGCCATACATTGCACCTGCATTATCTTCTGCTGCCATTTCTATTTTATTGACTTTACGTGGAGAATGGCATTATAGTTCTAATTTTTTAGGCGGAATTTTTATGGGATGTAAAAATAAATCGAATAAAATTGGACTTGAAATGGAAGCGTTGTCTTTACCGGAAGCCTTATATGAGCGCTTGGAAAAAGCGTATCAAGGATTGGAGGAAATACAATGACGGAGTTGAGAAAAAATAATCAAGAAAACAAACTGTTATATGTTATTCAGCCAATCTGTCCGGAACCGACTAAAACCAAACGCTTAGATGAAGTTTTAGAATTTGCTTTAAAGGGCATTCCTTATAAAAAAATTACTTCTATTAATGACTTTAAAAATTTACAAGGGAAACGATTATTATTTGCTGTGACTCTAGGAGAGTCCGGAATTAATTTAGAATACTATCATTATCTGAAAGAAATGCGGCTTCATGCGGATTTACTGAACAATTGCGTAGGCGGTTTGATTTTAGATGGGAATAGTGAATTATATACAAAATCTGTTGCCAGAGAACTTGTTTTTGCAGCAAATCAAGCAGGATGTACATTTCCGGGAAGACCTTTGGTAGAGGGGACAAGAGTTTTATATAACTTTAAAGTACAAGCAAAGAATTTAAATACAGATTGTTTTTCTGCTTATTTAGAAGCCTGTCGAATTTTAGTGCAAGAAATTATAGATTTTAAAAAAATTCCTGTAAAAAAACCAAATTTGCTTGTTCTTCATGCGAGCAATTTTAAAACGTCAAATACTATGACGTTATGGAATATGGTAAAAGAAACATTAAAGGATTGTTCCATACAGGAGATATCTTTACGTAACGGAACCATTCAGGATTGTGCAGGATGTCCGTATACTATGTGTATGCACTACAGTGAAGACAGCAATTGTTATTATGGAGGAGTAATCGTGGAGCAAGTTTATCCTGCAATATTGGATTGTGATGCTTTGGTTATGCTCTGTCCAAATTACAATGATGCAGTCAGTGCAAATCTTTCAGCAAGTATAAATCGTTTGACGGCACTCTTTCGTAAACAACGATTTTATGATAAGAGCCTGTTTGCAGTGATTGTTTCTGGTTATAGCGGTGGAGACATTGTTGCACAGCAGTTAATTGGTGCTTTAAATATGAATAAAAGTTTTGCATTGCCGTCAAAATTTTGTATGTTAGAAACTGCAAATGATCCGGGAAGTATTTTACAGGTAAACGGGATTGCAGACAGAGCCCAGAAATTTGCAAAACATATTCGTCAGTGTCTAAGCGCAAAATAAATTCAGGAGAAAACATGTCAAAAAAGAGAGAAATAAAAGAAAATAAAAATAACCAGAAAGCGAAGGGAAGACTTGCAGAAATTGTCGAACCTTTGCTCCAATGGTATGATGGAAACCGTCGAATATTGCCTTGGAGAGAAGATCCTACTCCTTATCGTGTTTGGGTATCAGAAATCATGCTGCAGCAAACAAGAGTGGAAGCGGGCAGAGATTATTTTGAACGTTTTGTTAAAAATCTCCCCGATATAGAATCGCTGGCTAATGTAAGAGATGAGCAGTTGATGAAACTATGGGAGGGCTTGGGTTATTATAACAGAGCACGAAATTTAAAAAAAGCAGCAGGTATTATCATGGAGCAATTTTCTGGAGAAATGCCTTCAACTTACATAGAATTATTAGAGCTGCCAGGGATTGGACCTTATACGGCAGGGGCGATTGCATCGATCGCGTTTGGAGAAACTGTACCGGCAGTAGACGGCAATGTGTTGAGGGTCATTGCTCGAATTATGGCAGATTATGGAGACATTACTTCTTCTTTAATGAAGAAAAACATAGAAACACAGTTAACAAAGATTTTGCCAAATCGAACTGGGGATTTTAATCAAGCATTAATGGAATTGGGTGCATTGGTCTGTATTCCAAACGGTGCACCAAAATGTTCAGATTGTCCGGTGAGCCACTTTTGTATTGCTTTTCAAAATAATTTAATTGGAGAACTTCCGGTAAAAAAACAGAAAAAACCGCGTAAGCTGGAGCAAAAAACAATGTTAATCTTAAAAAAAGGTCACGAAATGGCTTTGAGGAAGAGACCGAGAACAGGACTTTTAGCGGGACTTTTCGAGCTGCCTAGTTTATCGGGGTTTTTAAGTGAAAGTGAAATCGCACTTTGTCTAAGTAAGCAGGGATTTGCATACACTACTATTAGACCCTTAGGAGATGCTAAACATATTTTCTCTCATGTAGAATGGCGGATGCAAGGATATGAGATTGAGATTACAGAGTTACCCAATAAAAGAACAAAGAGTAAGGAAGTTTTTCGTGTAGAAGAATCCTCTGTAAATTTAGATTGTAGGGAAGAATTAGGAGATCTTATTTGGGTGAGAGGGGAAGCATTGCAAGAGGAAGTAGCAATACCTTCCGCATTCAAACCTTATGCACACGCATTTCCAAAAGCGAAAAAAGGAGGAGACTAATGGCAGAGGAAAAAGATATAAAGGAAACTTTAGATGTTATGGAAAAAGCCAAGAGAAAGCTTTTGGTTGAAAAACAACATAGTTATTTTTTTGAAGGAAATACCTTGTCACTGGAATTCCGAAAAAAGCAGTTGCTTAAGTTAAAGCAAGCTTTGCAGGTATATGAGCCTAGAATTATGGAAGCTCTAAAAAAAGATTTAGGAAAATCAGCATTTGAAAGCTACGAAACAGAACTTGGAATGGTACTTTCTGAACTGAATTTTGCTTTATCAAATTTAAGTAAATGGGCAAAAAAGAAAAATGCAAAAACACCATGGGTTCATTTTCCGTCGAAAAGTACCATATATCAAGAGCCTTTGGGAGTTGTGCTGATTCTTTCTCCTTGGAATTATCCATTGCAGCTATCACTAGCGCCACTTGTCTCTTGTATTGCGGCAGGTAATTGTGCTGTATTAAAGCCATCGCATTCCGCACCGCATACGACAGCAATTATGGAAGAAATGATTTCGACTTATTTCGCTCCGGAATACATAGCGGTAATAAGCGGCGAAACCGAAATCAGTCAGGACCTGCTAAAGCATAAGTTTGATTATATCTTTTTCACCGGAAGTCCGGCTGTCGGAAAAATTGTAATGAAGGCTGCATCAAAGCATCTTACTCCGGTTACTTTAGAACTTGGAGGCAAGAGCCCTTGCATAGTAGATGGTACTGCGAATATTGAAATCGCTGCCCGAAGAATTGTATGGGGAAAATTTTTAAATGCAGGGCAGACTTGTGTAGCACCTGACTATGTTTTGGTTGAAGAAAGCGTAAAAGAACGCTTAGTTGATCGTATAATACAGTATATTTTAGCTTTTTATGGTACAAAACCATTAAAAAGCAAGGATTTGCCGCATATCATAAATGAAAAACATTTTAATCGCCTTTGCGGGCTTTTAGAAGGACAGAATATCCGTTATGGAGGTAAATTTGATGCGGAAATACGAAAAATAGAGCCAACTATCCTGACCGAGGTGAAAGAAAGCAGTGCAGTTATGCAAGAAGAAATATTCGGGCCATTGCTGCCGATTCTTACGTATAAAAGACTTGAGGATGCGATTGATTTTGTAAAAAAACGGGAAAAACCATTGGCATTGTATTTGTTTACAAACAGTCAAAAAAATGAAAGAAAAATATTGAAAAAAGTATCATTTGGAGGCGGGTGCATCAATGATACCATCGTTCATTTAGCAAATCCCCATTTAAGCTTTGGTGGTGTTGGGCAAAGCGGGATGGGTGCTTACCATGGAAAAAAGGGATTTGAAACATTTTCCCATGAAAAAAGTATATTAAAAAAACACGTTGGAATTGATATACCATTACGGTATCCTCCTTATATGGGAAAGTTGGGTTTGCTTCATTTATTATTAAAATAATATTGTAATCAGAAAAAAAGAAACAGAGTGGATCGAGAAGCTTAGATTAAGTTTCTGCATCTACTCTGTTTTTTTATTATTGGAGCATCAGCAGCTTATAATAATTTTATAAAATACTGTACCAAAAGTGAAACAGCTGCAACCATGAACCAACAGCTCAGCCCTAAAGAAATGGGACGAAGTCCGTTCGTTAGAAGCTTTTGAATATTGGTATTAAGTCCGATTGCTACCATAGCCATGACAATAACAAATTTTCCAAGAACGACAAAGCCTTCTGAAATTTGCACTGGAATGTCAGCGAAGGTATTAAAAATAGCTGTTGCGATAAAACCCAATACAAACCACGGAAAGACATTTGTGATAGAGAAACTGGAATGGCAGCAATCTGTTTTTCTTTTTTTAGCAGTATAAATTGCGAGTATCATTGTTATCGGAACAATCATCAATGTTCGTGTCAGTTTAACGATAGTGGCAAAGGATAATGCTGTATTGTTTCCGACGGAGTTGCTCCAAGATAAGCCTGCAGCAACCACCGAAGATGTATCGTTGATTGCAGTACCTGCCCACATTCCAAATCCGGTATCAGAAAGTGAAAGTGCATGACCGAGTGCAGGAAACAGAAATACTGCAGCAATGTTAAATAAGAAGATTGTAGAAATGGCTTGTGCGATTTCTTCTTCATTTGCACCTATAACCGGAGCGGTTGCCGCAATGGCAGAACCACCGCAAATACAAGTTCCAACGCCGATTAAAGTCGTTGTATTACGGTCAAGATTTAGAAATTTACCTACAAAATATGCAGTCAAAAAGCATGTTGTTAAAGTAAACAGGATGACCAATAAAGATTGGCTTCCTACACGTAAAATATGAAATAGATTCATTTCAAAACCAAGTAGGATAATGGAATATTGAAGTAATTTTTTAGAGGTATATTTAACACCGGCTTCAAAATATACAGGCAGCTTAATAAGGCCAATTGCTATACCAATAAGAATACCAAAAACGGGTCCTCCAACAATAGGGAAATAGTGTCCCAAAAACCAAGCAGGTGTTGCTAAGACAAGACAAAGAATAATTCCTGGAATTCGATTTTTCATAAAAACTCCTTTACTAGAACTATAAGTGTTTATAATATTACAATTTGATGTTAAGCGCGCTACTAGTTGATTTTAACAAAATATTAGTATAAAATGAAATTATATATTATTATAAATATATAAATTTATCTTATAGAGGAAACTATGCTTGATTTTCGATTGAAAACTTTACTTGCAGTTTGCAATGAAGGTAGTTATACAAAAGCAGCAGAGGTGTTGCATATTACACAACCTGCGGTTACGCAGCACATCCGTTATTTAGAAAAGCATTATGGAACAAAGTTGTTTGTCTATAAAGATCGATCTATGCAGCTTACTTATGATGGAGAACGCTTGAAAAATTATGTTGCGACTATGGAAGCAGGAATAAAAAAGATTGAATTGCTTATGACGTCTGAAATGGGAAGCTGTGAGCCAATTGCATTCGGGGCAACATTAACCATTGGAGAGTATGCAATGCCGTTTATCATTGCTCAATTGCTGAAGAAAAATCCTCGATTACACCTTACAATGGAAGTTAAAAATACAGAGGTACTGCTCGAAATGCTGGAAAAAGGAAGCATAGAGTTTGCATTTTTAGAAGGATATTTTGATCGATCTCGTTATGACAGTCTCCTGTTTTCAAAAGAAGATTTTATTGCAGTATGTGCGCCGGAAAATCCATTGGCAAAATCTATCGTTACACTGGAAACTCTTTTTTCGGAACGATTGATTCTTCGTGAGAAGGGATCCGGATCGAGAGATATTCTCGAGCAAGTATTGCATGAGCATAACCATAATATCAAAGAATTTTCTTCTATCCTTGAGTTAGGAACGATCCGCGGGATTAAACAGATGGTTCATGATAATTTAGGGATTACCTTTGTTTATCGAAAAGCAGTAATAAAGGAATTGGAAGAAGGCGCTTTAAAGGAGATAAAAATAAAAGACGTTACCATTTCACGGGAGTTCAATTTTGTATATTTAAAAAATGACATTCATGAGGGAGAACATCGTGAATGGTTTTTAAGGTTTTACGAAGAAAAGGAGAAGTTAATTTTATGAAAAAACATGCAATCATACCTATATTTATTCCACATAAGGGTTGCCCAAATGATTGTGTTTTTTGTAATCAGAAGAAAATAACAGCAAAGCAAAAACCTTTTGAGATAGGTGAGATTGAAAAACGAATCGAAGAATATCTACCAACATTAAAAAATAGAGGATTAGAGGTTATTGAAGTTGCTTTTTTCGGGGGGAGCTTTACGGGGATTCCTATGGATGAGCAAAGGGAATATCTGAGTGTTGCAAAAAAATATAAAGATGCAGGAGAGATTCATAAAATTCATCTTTCGACAAGACCGGATTATATAAATAAAGAAATTTTAGATTTATTAAAAGAATATACAGTAGATGTTATTGAACTGGGCGTTCAATCTTTTGATTCTGAGGTTTTGTACCTTTCTAATCGAGGTCATACACGTGAAATTGTATATTCTGCATGTAAAATGATTCAGGATTACAAATTTGAACTTGGCATTCAACTTATGATTGGATTACCAGGTGACAGCTATGAGAAGTGTATGGAATCTGTAACAGAAACAATAAAAATAGGCCCGTCGCTTGCCAGACTTTATCCAACCGTGATTTTAAAAGATACCGAACTTTTTGAACGGTTCCAAAAGGGTACATTTGAGCCGTTTTCCAACGAAGAGATGCTGCGTACAACAAAAGATATGTATCGAAAGTTACGCCAAAATAATATTACCATATTAAGAGTTGGATTAAAAAGTACGGAGATTATCAGCGAAAGCGGGGATACCGTTGCTGGGACTTATCATCCGGCCTTTCGGCAATTGGTTGAGGGGGAACTTGCTAAGGAAGAGTTGGAAAAACAGCTATTTGTTTGGTTAGAAAATCAAAATAAGGCAGAAAACCTATTAAAAAATGAAAAAGTGGGTACAAGAAAAAAAACAGGTGTTACATTTTTATGCGAAGGGACAAGCTTCTCCAATATGATAGGTAATTGTCGATGTAACAAATATTATTTTGAAGAAAAATATCCTCAGTTATCTTTTCGTTTTAAAACGGATCCATCACTTGAGGTCGGGAAATATTTTCTGAAAAATTTGTGAAAAATTCAAAAAATTACGTGCGTTTCATAAAAATTTAAAGTATAATGGTCTCGTTTGTGACATAAAAAAGCGAAAACAGAGTTTTAAGGGAAGGAAAGTATAGTATAGATGGTAAATATCGGAAATGATTGGGATGAGGTATTAAAAGGAGAATTTGATAAACCATACTATCAGGAATTACGTGAATTTTTAATTAGTGAATATCGAAGTAAAACTATTTATCCGTCGATGTATGATATTTTTAATGCATTAAAACATACAGCATATGCGGATACTAAGGTTGTGATACTGGGACAAGACCCTTATCATGGTCCTGGGCAAGCACATGGTATGTGTTTTTCTGTAAAAAGAGAAGTACCAAAACCACCTTCCTTAGTTAATATATTTAAAGAATTGCAATCAGATTTAGGCATGAAACCGCCATCACATGGAAACTTGGAAAGCTGGGCCGATCAAGGAGTTCTATTACTCAATACAGTTTTAACGGTGAGAGCTGGAGAAGCCAATTCTCATAAAGGAAAAGGCTGGGAAACCTTTACCGATCAAGTCATTTCATTACTGAATGAGCGTGAAAAGCCAATGGTATTTATGCTTTGGGGAGCAAATGCCAAATCCAAACGCAGTTTAATACATAATGATCGTCATTTGATTTTAACAGCTGCACATCCAAGTCCACTGTCAGCTTATAATGGATGGTGGGGTTGTTCACATTTTTCTAAGGCCAATGATTTTTTAAAGGATGGGGGGGATTACATAAACTGGGTTATTGAAGATTAAAATCAGTATTAAAAACAAATGAAAAAGGGAGAGAGAATAATGTTAGGATGGATTATTTTAGCGATTGTAATCGGTATAATCGCAATATGGTTTGTTGCAGGGTACAATGGTTTTATTACCATGAGGAATCGCATCGAAGAAGCATTTGCCACAATGGATGTCTATCTAAAAAAGAGATATGACTTAATACCTAATTTGGTAGAAACTGTAAAGGGTTATGCAGCTCACGAACAGGGAACGTTAGAGAAAGTTGTAGCTGCTCGGAATATGGCAGCATCAGCGAATTCAATGGAAGAAAAGTTAAAGGGAGAAACGCAGTTGCAAGCAACATTAAAAAGTTTATTTGCTGTGGCAGAAGCGTATCCGGATTTAAAAGCAAATACAAATTTTATGGATTTACAACGTCAACTTCAAAAATTAGAAGATGAAATTGCCAGTGCCAGAAAATATTATAATGCGGTCGTAAAAGAGTTTAATACAAAGACGGAGCTGTTTCCAAGTAATTTGATAGCGGGGATATTTCATTTTACAAGAAAAACAATGTTTGAAGTAGACGATCAAACGCAGAGGGATGCAGTAAAAGTTCAATTTTAAAATAGAGCAGGGGATTTGATAAAGGGAAAGAGGATTATTATGAAAGGGTTATTAAAAAACACAATTGTTTTTTTTATTGGATTGGTTCTCATTGCTTTGCCGGTTACCGTTTATGGTGCAAACTTTGAGACCGAGCAATATGATGTTAGTCTTGATGTAAAAGAGAATAATTCCTTCTATGTAGAGGAAGACATCACTGTTAATTTTACATCACCAAGCCATGGAATCTATCGCTATATACCGAAAACAGGAAGGATAGCTTATCAACGAAATGGAGAAGTGGTAGAAAAAGATTATAAATTAAAAATTAAGGATATTGAAACACCGGGATTTGAAAATGAAATCAGTTATGAAAATAATAACATAGTTGTACGCGTTGGAAATCCTGATATTACGTTAAGCGGTCCAGTTAGTTATAAACTGCGTTATCAAGTGATAGGGCATGAGGATGGAGATGCTTACCTTGATCAGCTTTATTGGGGATTGCTGCAAGGAGAGTGGGAGACATCTATAAAAAATGCAGATTTTACAATAAAAATGCCAAAGGATTTTGATCAATCCAATGTAGAGTTTATTTCAGGAGCCTATGGCGGAAAAGATACATCGTTGGTTGAATGGAGCACAGAAGGAAATACTCTTAAGGGGTCTATTCAGCGAGAATTGCAAAAGGGAGAAGGGGTAACTCTCCGGATTGTTTTGCCTGAAGGTTATTTTGTAGGAGAAAGCAACAATGACTGGATGGAAGTGGCTTTGTATATTTTAATTACACTCGCAGCAATTATGAGTGTTACTTTATGGTGGTTTTTTGGCAAGGATCAAAAAATAATTAAAACAGTTGAATTTTATCCGCCACAGGGTGTGTCTCCGGGAGAAATCGGTTATATATTAGATGGTGCTGTAGATAACAATGATGTGGTATCTACGATTTTATATTTTGCAAATGAAGGATATTTGGAAATCAGTGAAGAGGAAACAGATGAATTTCGATTGATTAAGAAAAGGGACTTGCCTGAATCAGCAGAAACCTATGAACATACGTTGTTTCGTGGTTTGTTTGAAGGAAGAGATTCTGTAAATTTGGAAGAATTAAAACAAGATTTTTATGCATCTTTTCAAGCAAGTAAGAGTCAGCTGAAAGGGAAATTTACTCGAAAAAGAGGAAATCTTATTTTTACAACCACTTCAGTATTTGTACAAATTATTTCAGCTTTGATTTTAATCAATCCGTTGCTATGCCTTGCTGTTTTAGGTGTAGGGTATCGGTACCTTTCGTTTAGCAATACCTTATTATTTTTACCTGCTGTGGCGTTGGTTCTGGTGGGATATGGGACAATGCGTAGCTTGTATGAGCGTAAGGATAACACGAAGAATCGCTTCAAAGTGGGAATGAGCATTGCAACTATTATATTTATTGGTCTTGGATTAGGTTTATCGCTTATAGAAGGAATTTTTATTTTGAAGCTGCCATTGGCTAGCATATTAGCAGCAGTTTCTACTGTTATTTGTATGATATGCACGGTCGCAATGAAGCGAAGAACGAAGTACAGCATGGAAATTATGGGTAAAATTCTGGGCTTTAAGGAGTTTATTCGTACCGCTGAACTGGACCGAATCAAGGTATTAGCAAAAGAAAACCCACAGTATTTTTACCATGTATTACCTTATGCATATATATTTGGATTAACAGATATCTGGGCAAAAAAATTTGAAAGCATTGCAGTTCCAGCACCTGAGTGGTATCAATCCGGATATAATGGTAATATGTTTAGTACTTATGTCTTTTTGCATTCCTTTCATCATTATACAAATGCCATGCAAAACAGCATCGTAATTCCTTCTTCCGGAAATGTAGGAACGATTGGCGGCGGAGGATTTACTTCCGGAGGCGGTTTTTCCGGAGGTGGAATGAGCAGCGGCGGCGGAGGAAGCTGGTAATATTAAAATTGGTGACTTCAAACAAATAATTTTCAAAAATCGTATACATAAAGACAATTTTTGTACAATTTCGTTAACAGTAATATATTGCATTTTTGTATACAACTATCGTAAAATATAAGAGTAAGAAACTGTTCGTTTCTACGCGTTTTTTTTGACGTCGTGGAAACGAATCGTTTTTTGGAATGCTTATTGGAATTTTTTGAGAGATGAGAGAAAAGAAAGGACGGAAAACATGAAAAGAAATAAAATAACGGCTTGTTTATTAGTTGTGATGATGGTTGTTCTTACTTTGGCCGGTTGCGGCGGCGCTGCAAATGATGATAATGCAGGAAATGACGCAAAGAAATATGTGATTGGTACAGATACAACCTTTGCTCCTTTTGAATTTGAAGATGAAAATGGAAATTTTGTTGGAATCGATATGGATTTATTAAAAGCCATTGCTGAAGATCAGGGTTTTGAATATGAACTTCAAGTATTAGGCTTCAACGCAGCAGTTCAGGCTTTGGAAGCTGGTCAGGTCGATGGTGTTATTGCAGGTATGAGTATCACTGACGAACGTAAACAGAAATTTGATTTTTCCGATGCGTACTTTGATTCCGGTGTAGTAATGGGTATTGCTGCTACAGATGATACGACAAAGAGTTATGATGATTTAAAGGGCAAAAAAGTTGCTGTTAAAATCGGTACTGAGGGTGCAACGTTTGCAGAATCCATCAAAGATCAGTATGGATTTGAAACCGTATCTTTTGAAGATTCTTCCTTTATGTATGAAGATGTAAAAGCTGGAAATTCTATTGCTTGTTTTGAAGATTATCCAGTGCTTGGCTATGGAGTAGCACAAGGAAACGGATTAAAGATTGTAACAGAAAAAGAACAGGGTTCTTCTTATGGATTTGCAGTACAAAAGGATAAGAATGCAGAACTTATTGAGATGTTCAATGCTGGATTGAAAAATTTAAGAGACAGCGGAAAATATCAGGAAGTTTTAGACACTTATATTCAGGAATAAAAAACAGAGGAGTAATCGATGAATGCATTTAACGTAGTTTATGAAGCCCTGCCAAAGCTATTGATTGGCATGAAGCTGACCATACAAATTACTTTCATCGGATTAATTTTTGCGATACTAATCGGATTGATTGCTTGCTTGATGAATATTTCAAAGAGCAGCATATTGAGAGCAATTGCAAGTACCTATATTTATATCATTCGAGGAACACCGCTTTTGGTTCAGTTGTTCTTCTTATATTTTGGAATTGCAAAATCGCTGCCGTTTAATTCTGATGCAATATCAGTTGGAACAGTGGCAATCAGCTTAAATGCCGGTGCATATATTGCAGAAATTTTCCGTGGCAGCATCCAATCTATCAGTAAAGGGCAGATGGAGGCTGCGAGAAGCTTAGGTCTTCCTTATAGCAAAGCGATGATGAAGGTTATTTTGCCGCAAGCATTTCGAATGTCAATTCCGGCACTGACCAATCAAATTATCATTTCTTTAAAGGATGTATCCTTAATTTCTGCCATTGGAGTTGCGGAAATTTTCCAAGTAGGGAAAATCATTGTAGCTCGCAATATGGAGTCGACTATCATTTGGGCTACGGTAGGTGTCATTTATCTGGTAGTGGTTGCAATTATTACGAAGTTATCAAGAATTCTGGAGAGGAGGATGTTCCATGACCAAAGTGCAAGTAAAAGATCTACATAAGGGATTTGGCTCTTTGGAAGTATTAAAGGGCATCGACCTCGAAGTGAAGAATCGTGAGGTTGTTTGTGTTATTGGTCCTTCCGGATCGGGCAAAAGTACATTTTTACGTTGTATTAATGCATTAGAGGAACCGACAAGCGGAACAATTATTGTAGATGACCTTGAAATTACTGACAAACACCAAAACATCAATAAAATTAGAGAAAACATCGGGATGGTGTTTCAACAGTTTAATTTGTTCCCACATATGTCCGTAAAGAAAAACATTATGATGGCTCCTTTGGATCGTAAAAAGATGAACAAAGAACAAGCTGAGGCAAAGGCAAAGAGATTGTTGGATGCAGTTGGTTTATCCGAAAAAGCGCATGAATATCCTGCAAATCTTTCGGGAGGACAGCAGCAGCGTGTGGCAATTGCAAGAGCTTTAGCGATGGAACCGGATGTAATGCTTTTCGATGAACCAACCAGTGCGTTGGATCCGGAAATGGTCGGTGAAGTATTAAATGTTATGAAAAAGCTTGCGGAAGATGGTATGACTATGATTGTCGTTACTCATGAAATGGGTTTTGCAAGAGAAGTTGCAGACCGAGTTGTTTTTATGGATAACGGAGTTATTGTAGAGCAAGGAAGTCCGGATGAAATATTTGGTGCACCAAAGAACGAACGTATGAAAGCTTTTTTAGAAAAGATTTTATAAAGGATATAAAAGACGAAAAAAGATCAGATGGTTACATTACATCTGGTCTTTTGTTATAATATGAATAGAAAGCGATATTCAATGAATGATAGGATTAAAATGAACTGAAACGAGTGAAATGAGGAAAAGTATGCTGACTGTAAAAGAAATTCTGCATTATACGTTTATGGATTCGTTAGAATTAGTTGCTGGGCAAGGCGGGCTCGGAAATCAGGTTCATAATGTAGGTATCTTAGAATATGAACAACCAACTGATTTGGCGAAATATTTTTTTAAAGGAGATTTGGTAGTCACTACACTGTTTGCTGCAAAAAATGATCCAGAGCTGGCAAATCGATTTTTACAGGGCTTAGTTGAAATTGGTGTTGCCGCAATTGCAATTAAAAAAATATTTTTTCATAGGTTATCAGATTCCACCATTCAAATTGCAAATCAGAAGAACATTCCTATTTTTTTCTATGGTGAATCCGTTTACACGGAAGAAATTATCAGTGCAATCAAAGAAGACATTCAAATAAAATCTTGCTATTGGAAGCATGAGGAGAAATTAAATTCTATTTTAAAAGGAGACAAGACTCAACAGGAGATCTCTGATTTTTTATATTGTGTGAACCCAAATTTTAAAAATTGGATTCAATCCGTTTATCTATGTAAAAAAAATTTAAAGGATGATACTTTTTTATTATCACTTGCGGAAACGTTGCATATTCGAAATTATAAATTAATGACTGATCCTTCCAGTGCTTTTATTAAATATGGTGAAGGAATTTTATTTTTATTGAGTCATGATACGGAAGATGCTATGGATGCCAGTGCATTTTTAGAAGAACTGGGAATTGACTTAGAACAGTTTTATGTTAGTGTAGGGATTTGTAAAGACAAATCAAAGGAATTTAAAGCTGCAGTTGAAAGTAGTCTGTATGTAGAAAAGGTTTGTGAACTGTGGGATCAATCAATTCTTTTTTATGATCAAATCGGGATCTATAAATGGCTTTTGCCGATTCGAGAAGAGAGTAATATGATGATTCAATATCACAAGTTTATTGGTTTAATTTTAGATTATGATATAGAAAAAAAATCAAATTTAATGGAAACAGCAGTTCATTATATTAATAGTGCAGGTGATATTGGCAAGACGGCGATAGTAATGCATCAACATCCAAATACCATTCGCTATCGATTGCAAAAGCTAAGGCAAGTCCTGAATTTTAGAGAAGAAGATAAGGATGGATTTTATGAGCAATTGTATTTAGCAATTAAATTATATGAATATTTAAAAATCAATTGTTAAACATTACAAAAAACTTAAAAAACTATTAGAATTACTACAAAACCTCTTTTTTTTCATGATGATACAATGAAAAAAAGGAGGTTTTATTCTTTTAACCATTGAGGGTAATAAAGATGAAAATGTTTTAAAAATTAATTGCAATGTAATGTTGTAAGGCTAGAATGGAGGAGCGTATGGAAACAAGTATTGATTATGGATTTTTAAGTGTTATTCCGCCTATATTAACAATTGTATTGGCATTTCTTACGAGACAAGTACTTTTGTCTTTATTGATTGGTACGTTTGTCGGAGCAACTATTATGCAAGGTTTTAATCCGATATATGGATTTATGGATACCTTTCAAGTATATATTAGTGATGCAATGACAAATGCCGGGCATGCTGCAATCATAGCATTTACTCTAATTTTAGGAGGTATGGTAACGTTAGTTGCTAAGATGGGAGGAACTCAGGCAATTGCGAACAAGCTTGCTAAGAAAGCAAAAAATGCACGGGGAGCCCAATTGATTACAACGTTATTAGGGTGTCTGGTTTTCTTTGATGACTATGCAAATATATTAGTGGTAGGTCCTACCATGCGGCCGTTAACTGACCGTTTGGGAGTCTCCAGAGAAAAATTAGCTTATATTGTACATACAACAGCCGGGATTGTTGCAGGTATTGCAGTATTAACAACGTGGATTGGTATGGAAATGGGGTTAGTAACAGATGCATTTTCTGCTGAAGGATATAATATAAATGCATTTGCAATTATTATTAAAAATATTCCATATATGTTTTATAATATTTTTGCTATAGTAATATCTTTTGTTGTTGCATTTTTAATGCGTGATTTTGGGCCGATGTATAAAGCAGAACGTAGAACTAGAAGCACAGGAAAGCTTTTTGAAGACGATGCTCATATAAGTATGGGTGATGAAAAAGAAGATCAACAAAACGGAAAAATTTATTATGCAGTCTTTCCAATTTTAACGATGGTTTGCGTTATCTTCTTTGGAATCTGGTATGCCGGTTATCAGGGATTAGAAGATGTAATTGATCCATTTTCACTGGAAGGTTTTCGAACCTGTTTTGGAAATGCAGATCCAATGCCGGTTACGGTTTGGGCAGCAGTACTTTCAAGTATTGTAGCAGCGATCATTGCAAGATTTAAAATTGGAATGAAAATGAACGAAATCTATGCAACATGGCTAAAAGGTGCGACAGGATTATTTG
>JAYFPL010000103.1:0-1590 GCA_034927775.1 Anaerovorax sp.
AATGGCGATTCAAAAAGGTGCACGATTTATTAAAATTATTTTAGTTCTCGTATTGATTGGTATTGTATTAAAATTGATGTGGGATTTATATATATAACGTATTCCAAAATTTACCCAAATTGCAATCATAATGTAATAGGATTGCAATTTTTTTCTTTATAGATATGATACTATGAATTGATGCTATAATTATAAAAGAGGTGTATTGAGATGGAAAGAAAGAAAAACAAAATAATATGTAATAAAAAATGGGTTGTTTCATTGCTTGCAGTGATAGTGTTACTGTTGGGGACACCTGAGGTTTACGGAACATCTGGCAATGTGAATGTAACAGTGCCTCAGTTTAAGATTCATTTGAATGGGATAACAGTAGATAATACTTATAGGAAATATCCTTTTTTGGTATATAATGATGTTACTTATTTTCCTATGACCTATTATGACTGCCGATTTTTAGGAGTGGAATCACAGTGGAATGAGAAAACAAGACTTTTATCTGTTCAGAAATCAGATGTTGCTGGTTCCTATCAAGATTATAAAACCAATAATAAGAATCAAAAGTCATACAGAGCTTCCATTTCTAATGCTTTACTTAAGGTAAACGGAGTGAGTGTTGATAATAAGAAAGAGACATATCCGGTTTTAACGTTTCGTGGTGTTACATATTTTCCAATGACTTGGAAGTATGGTGTAGAAAGCTTTGGTTGGGATTATCGATTTGATAAGGTAAATGGATTGATGATTCATTCAAAAAATACCACGGTGACAAATGTGACTTTACCGTTAGCTAAAATTTCAACCGGAATGGATGACAATCCATATGAATATCACTGTATTTTAGCAGGGAATCATTATTTCTATGAAGGAAAAAATGGAGCCATATATATGACTCCTGTTAACAATCTTTCTACAGCTAAAAAAGTATACCAGCTTCCGCCATGGTCTTACGGCGATGGCAAACAACTTGTTTGGGCGCATTTTACGAATGAAAATGGAAAAGCAGTTCTTCACTACCATCAAGGCGGTGCAAGCATGGGATATGATGCAAAGCTTACGTTTTCGTCAGATGGTACTTATAAAGAAGAAACTGAGGATTATTTTAACTCTGCTTCATTTGTTAACCCTGTAACAAATGAAAAAAAAGTTGTTTCCATTTATTATGGCATGTTTAGCCAAACAGGAAATTTAAGTTTATCCATAGATGGGGCTGAAGCAACAGCATTGGGTGATCCACAGATTCGTTACTCCGCAACGCCTGTGATAGATGGGGACTTTGCATATGTGGTAGGTGGTCCGGAAAATAATGGAATAGAACAACCTCATTCAAATTTGTATAAAATTAATTTGACTACAAATGAAATTCAGCAGTTAACCCAAGACAATGCCTTAGTAACGGATGTTGCTCTTATGGATCAACATGAACAAAACAAGAAACAACTTTTTGCTGCAATGGGAACTTTAAAGAACGGACAGTTTACGGAACGCAGTTTGTATTCGATGGATTTAGATGGGAAAAATCAAAAAAAGGTTGCTTCCTTAATAAAAGATGCACCCAATTACATTGTTTTAGGCAGTAACGTTTATTATACT
>JAYFPL010000077.1:0-81321 GCA_034927775.1 Anaerovorax sp.
CAGCATCCATAACCAGCTTTTCTACACTCATTTCCGCAATAACATTCAATCCACCTGCACCGGAAATATTATCAATTCCAAGTTGAAGTGCAATGAAACCACTTCTTGCCGTTTCGCTTCCTGCTTGGTAATCAATTGCCTTAGAATCAGATAGTGCAGCATATGTATGTGTTGGGAGATCGTAATATTTTCCCATCAGGGCATATCCGGCGGTTATCATATTTGATTCCATAGCAACCATTGGTGTGTACATAGTACGCATATTAAAAATACAGGGTGCTCCACCATAAGAAACTGGCGTACCAGGTCTAACAACCTGGGCTAAAATAAGCCCTGAAAGAATTTCAACGGTATGCTGTAAAATACAACCCGCAATTGTAATAGGACCGGTTGCACCTGCAATTTGAGCTGAAATTAATTCGATTGGAATATTTCTTTTTGCACAATCAATGATATTTTGTGCACCAATATGTGACCAAGTCATTGGAGATGTAACGCAAATGTCAAATATACTATATGGTTTTTCCATTACATTTTTTTCATTTCCAAGCACTGCTTCTAAAAGCTTAAACGTACGAGGAACACCTAATGCATCGGTTGCTCCACCAATAATTGGTTTATTAGAATACTTCATCTCAGTATAATACAAATATTGTGACCCTAAATCTCCAGGTGCTTCTTCACAAACAACAGAAGAAGATACAAAGTCAATTTGCGGTAAGTATTGTGCTACTTTTGAAATTAATTTTAAATCTGCTACAGTAGAAGGTCTAGCCGTTACGCCATCATCAGCTAGCATAAGTCCGGAACAGCTTCCTGGATTAAATCTACTTTGAGAATCACCAAACTTACAATAATAGTTTCCATCTCTGTCATACAAATCAAAGGAACTAGGTGCTGACTCAATGCATTTTTCAATTAAATCTCTAGGGATCTTAACCTTTTGTGTTTCTCGATTAACAATACATCCAGCTTCTTCAAGAATATCCAAAGCTTCATCATATGCAAAGACAACCCCTGCATTTTCAAGAATACGGACAGCATTCTCATGCATCTGCTCAATTTCAGAATTCGATAATATCCTTAATTGTGGTAACGATTCAAATGTAAATTTACCCATAAATTTTCAAATCCTCCTATGTTGTTTATTGTATCCATATATATAAAATATACTTTAATTCAATTAAAGTCAAGCAAACAATTAAGAATACATAAAGATATATTATAAAAATGTTGAAATTTTAATGTTTTTATCCGAATTTTTTTAATATGTTTTTTTAACGTATACAGTATTCGTTGATTCATTATAAAAAAACTTTATTATTTCAAAAAATTAAAAAAGTGGCTAAGCCACTTTTTACTTTATATTATTTTAGTAAATTTCATCCACACAGGTGCCTAATACTTCTCCTATTGATTCATGAATCACGAGAGTTGCCCGATGATCTTGATCTGTGGTAGATTTATTAATCAATATCAAATTTTTTCCATTAAAGTATCGTATTAAACCAGCTGCAGGATATACTACCAAGGATGTTCCACCAATGATTAAGGTATCTGCTTTTGATATTGCATTTACTGCCCCATTGATACAGTCTTCATCAAGAGATTCTTCATAAAGTACCACATCAGGTTTTACAATCCCCCCGCACTTTTCACAGATCGGAATCATATCTTCGCAATGTGTTTTATCCATAATATAATGCAAAGGATATGATGTATTACACTTGCTGCAATAATTACGTAACACAGATCCATGAAGCTCATACACCCTCTTGCTCCCTGCCAATTGGTGCAATCCATCAATATTCTGGGTGACTACAGCTTTTAAAACTCCCTTATCCTCTAATTTAGCCAGAGCATAATGTGCCTTATTTGGTTTTACTTCTGAATAAATTAAATTATTCTTATAATAATCATAAAAAGTATTTGTATGCTGTAAATAAAAAGTATGGCTTAACATTTCTTCAGGAGAATAACCATATTGCTGCCTTGTATGATACAATCCATTTTCCGATCGAAAATCAGGGACCCCACTTTCAGTAGAAACTCCTGCCCCTCCAAAAAAAACAATATTTTTACTGTTCTTTATTATTTCTTTTAACTCGTCGTACATTCCCATACTCCTTCCAACTTTCAAAAAACGTTTCTTCTATTTATTCTATCACTTTAAAAGAATAAGAAGCAAGAAACCTTAATGAAATTCAGTGAGATTTTTCCAATATCGCGCTGGCATACATCTTTTTTGGCAAGCTGGATTTGTACGCTCCATGATCGCAATGGAATCAAAATATTTTTTCCACAAAGACCGGTACCCCAATTCATCCTCTGTAACGGTAAAACAAATATTACGGTTCAAATCCCCTAAATACCAATTAGCATCCCGACAAAAAACTGCTTTTTCTCTTCTTAAATCATGCAAAATAAATGTTTCCATAGGTAGACGTTTTGCAAAATGATCTGCAATCAGTTCTAATATGTTATGGTCTGGTTCGATTGGCGCATATAGAATTATCCGATTTTTACTCTCTGCAGCGCTCCCCTCCCTGCTTTCTTCTATTGCAGAAAATCGTACCAATCCTAATAATCTATGCTGTTCGTTGGCAACCTTCTTTTCTATCTGCTGCACATTATAGACTTCGGATACCGAATGAAGCGAATCTATCATCCTTCCTTTTCGAAACCCTAATATCAAGTAATGCAGAAGCTTGGTTTCCTTCTGCGGATCATTTGAAAGAAAAGTTCGATAAACACGACGTAAGGAAGCATTTGATATTTTATTTTGAATGGCTTCATAGACTCGTTCTGCTTTTTCCGATTCGGTATTTACTAAATAAAATGGATACAGCATTGATCTTTGATAATCCTCTTCTGGATAAATACCGTTAGCTTTTTCTTTATAATAATGAGCATACACGCAGCACAAAAACCCTTCAAAGCTGCCATCATACAAGTAATCCACGTTGTTCCTCCTTAGCTGCAGCAAGCAAGTGCGTACGCTCTGTGCCAAACAAGGATAACTGTTCTTCTTTATTTGGTGGTAAAAGCCCGTATTTAATACGCTCTGCCGAAAGCATTTGCCCACGTATCTTTTCAGGAGCAATTTCTCCTTCACCATAATACCTTCCACAGCAAGTAATAAAAAACTTCGCTCGTTTTATAACCACACCGATTTTTTTTAAGTCATCAAATTTCACTGCACTAAGCCGTCTCTGTCTCACAATTCGCATTGCTGATATATTTCCCACTCCCGGAATTCTTAACAATTCTTCCATAGAAGCCTTATTGATTTCAATTGGGAACTGCTCAATGTGGCGAAGCGCCCAAGTAACTTTTGGATCCAATTCCAGATCAAAAAACGGGTTTGCTTCATCAAGCAACTCTTCTGCCGAAAATCCATAAAATCGAAGCAGCCAATCTGCTTGATAAAGCCGATGCTCTCTTAACAGAGGAGGTGGAGTTAAAAGTGCAGGAAGTTTTGAAGAAGAAACAACTGGAATGTAAGCAGAAAAATAGACACGCTTCATCTGAAACTTTTTATAAAGACTTTCTGACATTTTAATAATTTGCCGATCACTTTCCGGTGTTGCACCAATAATCATTTGTGTAGTTTGACCTGCCGGAGCAAAATTATATAGATCTCCTTTCTTATAAGGAAGAATTCCATACTTTGCTTCCTGCTCTCGTGTTGACACCGGAAGTTCTAAACCATTTAGCAGTAAATCTTCTCTTTGTTTTAACTTTGAAAATCGATTTCCGGCACCTTTTAAACTTTTCTGTTCTTCTAATGTATTAGTGATCTGCCTCATGGGATTTAAAATCCCTGCCGCTTTTTTTTGGGGGGCTAATATTGCTAAACTTTCCTTCGTCGGCAGCTCAATATTCACACTTAAGCGATCAGCTTGCAATCCAATTTCTCTTACAAGTTCGGGCGATACTCCGGGAATGATTTTTGCATGGATATAACCTGAAAACCCATATTTCTCTCTCAATAAAGAAAGTGCTTTTAAAATTCGTTCTGCTGTATAATCCGGAGAATTCTCCACTGCAGAACTTAAAAACAACCCTTCAATGTAATTTCTTTTATAAAATTCTATGGTTAATTGGGCTAGTTCCTCCGGCTCAAATGATGCTCTTTCTACATCTGCAGAACGTCGATTTACACAATATTCGCAATCATAAACACAACGATTGGAAAAAAGGATTTTTAACAAAGAAATGCATCTTCCATCTGCCGACCAAGAATGGCAAATCCCAGATACTGCAGCCGTCCCCATTTTTTTTGCTTTCGTTCGATCTGCTCCACTGCTGGAACAAGAAACATCATACTTCGCACTGTCCGCTAAAATTTTTAATTTTTCTAACGTAACACCCATTCCCGGCATATTGCTTCTCCCTCTGTCTTTTTCGGTTTTTGAAATCCCTTTCAAAACATTTAATAATCAATAAAAAAACATTTGTTCTATTTATTATAACCAAAATAGAACAAATGTTCAATGTTTTCTATGATTTTTATTTCGTTTACTTTTTCTTTATAGTATTATTTAAGTTTTCCAATCTTTTTTGCTTGATGTCCCCAACATTCGGTTAAAAGTTTTCTTGCAGCAAACATAGAAGTGAGCGATGGATCCAATGGTGGTGCCACTTCAACAATATCGAACGCAATGATATTTAATTCCTCAAATAAAATTCGTAAAAGCTCAAGTGCATCTCTACTGGTAATCCCACCAAACTGCGGGGTTCCCGTACCGGCTGCAAACGCAGGATCTAAGCTATCAATATCATAAGTAATATACACCTTATTATATTTAGACATTTTTTCTACGACATCCCTTGCAATTGCTTCCATTCCTTCATGATAGCAATCATATGCAGTTTTTACTTGAATCAAATTCTCTTTTTTAAATGCATATTCATCCGGTTCAATAGAACGAATTCCAATAAAGTATATATTCTGAGTCCCTTCAATGTTAGAAAGTTCCAGAGCCCTTCTTTGAACCGAACCATGCGATAATTTATCTCCATCCATATCGTCGCATAAATCCATATGCGCATCAATATGAATGATTCCAAAAGGTTCTGAAATTGCATCGTTGATTCCTGCCTCTATTGGTATGGTTACAGAATGATCGCCGCCAATGGCAGTAAAGAAAATTCCCTTCTTCACCAAGTCAGTTACATATGATTGAATTTCCTGAAATAATACTTCACGATTTTCTTCTTTAAAATCGCCTGCATCAAATACGGATAATTCATCCATGTATTCCAATCGCTCTGTGCATGGTGTAGAAGTGAAAGTATTTTGCCGAAGCACACTTGGTCCCAAGCTTGCACCTGCACGATAACTTACACCCTGGTCAAATGGAATTCCAAAGAGAACGATGTCCACTTCTTCTTCCGTTTTGTTCGGTTGATTCAATCCACACCATGCTCTTGCATCGTTTGCAAATTCATCTTTTACTCGCATTTGTTTCCACCTTTCCTTCCTTAGTAAAAACTTACAATAAAATACAAATTGTTAAAACAATTTCATACCTTTAATAAAATTATAGCAAGTGTCGCATAAAAATGATATAATACATAAAATATTTTATAAACTTTATTTGATTTCCTCGGATAATTTGAATAAGATCATAAATATTTTGATGCAAACCAATGTTGAGGATTTATAGAAAATGGTGAGATTAAATGGAAACAATTTTAGCAATTGATGACAGTGCATTTAATATACACACACTAACCTCTTTTTTGCAGAACGATTATCATATCATTTCAGCACAGTCTGGCAAAGAAGGGATTCAATTGGCAATGCAACATTTGCCGACTCTTATTTTACTAGATATTGAAATGCCTGAAATGAACGGCTTTGAAGTATTAGAGGAATTACAAAAAAATGAAAGAGTGAATCGAATTCCAGTCATTTTTTTAACAGGATTAGCCAATATTGAAACGGAAGAGAAAGCTTTGCTCGCAGGCGCTGTTGACTATATTACTAAACCTTACAATCAAAATATTGTCAAAGCGAGGGTACGTACACACGTAGATTCCTATTTATATCAAAAGACAATTGAGAATGAATTATTACTGGATGTCCTTACTGGCCTTCACAATCGAAGAAGCTATGAAAGCTTTATGTTAGCCAAATGGAACGACGCGCTTGTAAATCAAGCTCCTCTTTCCATAGCAATGATTGACATTGATTATTTTAAAAACGTAAATGATACCTATGGTCACCAAGAAGGAGACCGTATATTAAAGATGGTTTCTTCTACGATTTTATCTGCACTTCCTAAGTATAATAATTATGTAGCACGTTACGGCGGAGATGAATTTGTTATCATCTTGCCAAATGTATATGCAGAGGAAGCCGAGCAAATTGTAAATAAAGTATGCCAAAATGTTTTTGATCAATCTCTTCCAAATATACATTCAAAAGTTTGTGATGTAGTAACGATTAGCATCGGAGGAGCAACAATTATCCCAAATGAATGTGAATACCTCCTAAACTTTATAAATTCAGCTGATGAAATGCTTTATAAAGCGAAAGCTTTTGGAAGAAATCAAGTGATTTGGAAAAAATAAATTTTACTAAAAAACCCTCATACAAGTTATTTGCATGAGGGTTTCCTTTATAGTAATCATTCTATATTATTTTTAATTAGCGCAGAAATGATAACGGCACTTTCTGCTCTCGTTGCATTATCTTTTGGATTAAACGTTATTGCCGTTTTCCCATTTATGATGCCTGACTTTTGTAACTGACTTACCGCAGTTTCTGCATATGCTGCAATGTTGTTCTGATCCGTAAACATAATCTCTTTTTTGACTACAGCTAATTCTCTTTTTATTACCTTACTCTGGTAATTTTGAATCATAACTGCCATATCTTGTCTTGTAATCTTAGCATTCGGTGCAAAATTCATTGTCCCGTCAATATCTTTTTGCCCTTTTACAACTCCGTTACCATAAGCCCATGCCACTGCTTTTGCATACCAATCTGTTTCTTTAACATCTTTAAATGTTTCAGCTGCTTTGGCCGCATCAATATTTTTTGGATTTTCCATTCCATACAATATCTGTGCGAATTCTGCGCGTGTTATATTGTCATTCGGTGCAAAAGTATTTACTCCTTTTCCACTAACTACTTCTCTGGCTGCTAAAAATGTAATCGGATTTTTAGCCCAATGTTGTTCAGCATCTTTAAATGCAATCTTTTTATAGCCCACAGCATAGTTTGAAAAATGATTCGTCAAGAAAGTTATCGTTTTATTATTCTCATCATACTGACAATCTTTTATTATTTCCAGTTGCCCGTGATCATTAATATAATAAATAATGAGACTATTTAAATCTTCGCTTGCAGAAGCTTCATATGGCATCGATACCTGTATTTCTTCTTTAAAATCAGAAATTGTTTTATCGCCTACCGACATATGAAAATCAAGAATTGGTCGGTTTCCGATTTTCTTTTCTAATTCTGCTTTTTCTGCCTTAGAAATTGTTTCGAGTTGAGCATAATCTACTTTTGCAACGGTCAGTTTTAAATCCCCATTTGTATTCCTTGTAATATGAGAGAGGTTTTCCTTTGAAAGATTTAAATCTGCAATTGGTGTCTGCACCGTCAGCATATCTACATGCTTTTTCAATTCCAATAAGGATATCTTTGGTAATTTCGTTTCTATACTTACGGCTTTTCGGTCTGCCTTTACTATAATTTGTACTTCTTTTCTTAAGTTCTTTTCCTTTTCAGCCGCTTTTATAACGGTATCAATCGCTTTGCTTATTTCCTCAGTCGAAATAGCAGCCGTTGCATGATTGTTTTTATCAATGCTTGCCTCGACTTCTGTTTTTCCAATTGCACTTCCCTTTTCCGTTTCTTCTATTATTCCTATGTTGTTTTTTCCACCTGCCGCTTCTACGGCTTTTTCATCCTTGGTCCAATCCTTTGTATAATAATATACAATGTTATCTCCTTCTGACAGATCATATTTTGTCAGGCTAATTAGTGGTAATTCTTCATTTACCTTGTAAAGCCAACCGGAATTAGGACCTTTTGAAAATTCTTCTAATGTCGTTCCTGATTTATTAGTAATGGAAGATACGTAGCCACGACTTGCACCTTCATAGGTAAATCCCTTATCATCCAGCACTTTTGTAAATACATGGTATACGGTTGCATCCGATTTTACGGTAACCGGTGTCTTAGAAATCCAGGTTCCAGAATCAGATTTTAACGTAAAGTATACTTTAATTTCTTTTTCTCCGATTGGTTCAGATGGCTTTTCCTCTCCTCCACCAGCTTCTGTTGCGTATATTTCTGTTTTTTCTCCGGCGGAAAAATCATAAACATTAAATGGCTTATGTAAATCCATAACTTGTTTTGCCGCAACTAAGGCCATAAATCCTTGCTTTGTTGCATATAGATTATATTTACCATCAAAAATAAATCCTTTTAAATCTTCCGTTTTATAATTTAAAAGACCATCCACTACACTTAGATCATTTTTGATAAAACGAGTATCTGTATATGGGTTGATTCCAAGTTGTGCAAGAGCAATAATAACCATTGCATCACTTCCCACACCTCCGAAACTACCATTTTCACCTTGCTTTTCAGATATTTTTATCAGATTTTTATCGACTGCAATTTTTACATCTTCCCTATCATAATACGGAATCAGTCCTTGCAAAAGCATTGCCGGCCCATCTACACCCCAAGCCCAGGTGGATTCATCGTCTAGCATCTCCAGCATGTATGCAATGTTTTCTTCAATAACATTGCTTGCATCATAATTTCCTTGTGATAATGACAAAACCACATAAGGTGCAATCGTATTATAGTAACCTTGTTTTGCTTCTTCAACTGAAATTTGTTTTAATCCAGTTACCGCATTTATTTTTGCACGGTTAATTGTCCATAAACGAGTCGGATCATACCCCAAAGCATTCATAGAAAGAATGGTTGCGGCATACGTGTTTGCATCTGTTGAAGCTTGATCTTTTAATTGAGTTAAGTTGTAAATTGTTTTATTTACATAAGCCTGCTTTGCCTCTTTGGAAATTTCTGACTGTCCCTCAGGAAATGCTCTTTTATAGGCTTGGAACGCAACAATGTTCCACCAGTCCGTATCCGTTTCTTTCCAAAATCCAACATCTTTCGCTGCATAATCCTTTGCAATATTTGTTGCAAAATTATTTAAAAATACGACTTTATCACTCTTTACTACCTTAATTAAAAATGTCTTTTCAAAGGTCTGCACTCCTGCATAATTTTTAAATCTTGGACTCGTCAATGTTGCCGTTAACGTAACGTCTGTTTCCTCAAATTGTGGATATACTTCCAAATCATCCGTAATCACATTCGGATTGCTGCTTTTCCATGTGATATTTGCTCCGATATGATGGTATTTCGATGCTTCTTGAAATTCTATACCACTCTCGCCTTTTACTGCCGCCGCTGTTTTTTTAAGATTACTTTTCACATTTTCTGCATCCACATTGTTTCCTTTGATAACATCAAAAGTCAATGCATCTTGCACTTCTCTTAAAACAGTATTTTCCGCCTCTGCATCTTCTTCCGTAAAGGCTTTTATAATAGAAGGGAATCTCTTCTCTACATTACGGCCAAGGTAAGAAAGTGTTAAAACGATATCTCCTGTCTGATCTGCATTTGTTCGTGTGATTTCCGCTCCGCTTGTTACTTCTTTGATACCCAAATTCTCGGAAGTCCACATAACTTGAATCTCTCGATATGCTTCTTTAAAGTTTTCATCCTCATCGACATAGTTCCAATTATACGGAATATCATTAATAGAATAGGTCAAATTGTTTAAATCGGCTTTCTCCTTTGTTCCCCGAACTGTAATATCATCCATCGAAAACAGTTGAATCGCCTCATTTAACAAATCATCCGCTTGTTGTTGTTCTTCCTCTGTAACAGCAGGAATCACAATTTCAAACGTTTTTTTCGTTTCACTTGGTACGGGCATTGGCCCTTTCGGCGCCATTCCATAATCCCAATATGCGCTGGGCTTAATTGTTGCTGTCAATGTAACAGAAACATCTTCTTCCCCATCTGCCGGACGATAAATCGTTGTTTCATATGCTCCGTTCACCGCATATTCTTCAATTTTCGTTACAGCAGGATGACTCGACTCCCATGTTGTTTCGGTATAACCGTTTAAAGGATCTTCCTTTGGTAAATAAATCATAGTTTTTATTTCATTTTGAGAAAGGTTCTTTCCTTTCCACAAATCAAAGGTAAGCCAATTACCGCTTAATACTTCTTGTTTTGTAACAGCTCTTTTCGGCACTGTAACTGGAACTTTGTACTCTTTTTGCGTATCCCCAAGCGATAAAGTAAAACTTACTTCTTGATTCTCTACCGCTTCTTCACCATATACAATAGTTCCGTCTACTTGAATTTGCGTTTGGAGCAATGGGTCACAAGTACCTGCAACTTGAATATCAAGATTTTGTTTTCTTACTTTTTCTTCAATAAAATCGATGATATTTGTATCTTGTTTTACTTCACCGTTCCATTCCACAACTTCAATGGAATCAGGAAGATTTGTAATCACAGCATTTAACGTATCTTGAATTTCTTGTTCCGAGTACGCTTTAATAGTTACAGAAAATACTTTTTCCTCAAAATATGCTCCATAAGAAACGGTTGCCGTAAGTTGCACTGTTTTGTCTTCTGTGAACGAACGTTTTACAGAGCCATCTTTTAAAATCACAGAAGAATCCGAGCAAGACCATTGAATAAACGTTTCCCCGCTTTGACCCGTTTGAATTAAATTCAGCGGTTCTTTGATTTGATTCAGCGCTTCGTTTCCTCCCTTTATTACATCAAAGGTAAGTGCCTCTTTATCTGCTGCAACGCACTGTTGTTTTTCATCATCAGACAACCCTTCTTCTACTATGACTTTACAGTTAGAAGGGATTAAAATTTCACCTTCCTTTAACGCAGATAAGTAATACGTTCCTGCTTTTTCAAAGGACAAAACAGCTTGCCCATTTTTGTCGGTAACAATGCCTTTACTGTTATCAGAAGGAATATTGTGAGAAGTTTCATTTCCGATAAGAATTTTTGCATCCTCCAATGGAATATCTGCGGATGCCCCACTCATCATTCCGCCTTTCCAATCAGAGGTTGTTATTACATTATGCTTAAGTGTGACAGAAAACATTTGGTCTTCTTTTACATTCATTTCCGTCTCATAAAATCTTGTATATAAATCTGTGAGAAAATCCTTATAAATGGTACCTTCAATTTCATCACCATCTTTAACCTCGGCAGTTATATCCATAACCATCATACCGTTATTAAAATATCCGATATTATAGGTATTTTGTCCCCAAAATTTACTGAAAGATGTTCCGTTATATTCACAAGAGGAAAGCCCATCTTCATGGTAAAGTTCATGTGCTTTTTGTAAAACATCAGCGACTGTCGATCCTTTTTCTACCTTCATCGGTACACGAATTAAGCCCGTAGTTCCATCACATCCAAGTTTAATTTCTCCTTCCACACTGATGGTTACCAAAACTTCTACGAATCCTTCTGACTCTCCTATTAGTTCTTCTGAATTTTCTTCAATTTTAATTAAATTATTTTCTATATTCAGACTCTTTAGCTCATTTTCATCTTGTATCGTTCCAGTCGTTTCCTGAGCCGCTTCTGTTTGCTCAACCAAATCTTGATTATTTTGTTCTTGTGTTTGCTCTTCGAGCATTACATCTTCCGCAGTGGGATTTGTAAGTGCTTCCTCTACAGCAAAGGTAATTCCCGGAGTCGATGTCATAAGAAGCATCAACATTAAAATGAATGCTGTCATTCGCCTAAATCGTTTTCTTGTCGTCATTTTTTGCTTTTCTCCTTGTTTTTAATATAAAATTATTTATCTATTTTTTCTGTAACTCCACCCGTTATTAAGCAAATCTTTGTTAATTTGCTTGTCTTACCTTTAATTGCACAGGATATTCTTCTTCAATCAATCCATATTTCACTTTAATACGATCTAATTTTTCTAGCATCGGTTGTGAGCAAATATATAAGAAAAATACAGTTGATGTTGCATGAACCAAGTCACAAGGAATGCCTCGTAAATATGCCAATAATATCATTTCCACCGTCGGATTCGGTTGATGCATTATCACAGAAGCCGGGTTTAAAATACCTCCATATATGAAAAACGTTGCAAATCCACCAAATGCACAAAGCGCTTTCTTATTTCTTTTTAACCAATCTTTTTGAAATAGTATTCCTGTCAAAAATCCAATAATTCCAAATCCAAACATTTGCCAAGGTGTCCAAGGTCCCTGCCCGAAAAATATATTGGATGCAAAGCCAGTGACCGCCCCGACAAGAAATCCCGTTTCTGCTCCGAACGCAACGCCGGCAATCATTACGACGGCAACAACTGGTTTGAAATGAGGCAGCATGAAAAACGCTCCTCTCCCTGCAACACCAATTGCACACAGAACCGAGATGACAATCAGTTCTTTTGCTTGCGGTTTTCGATCTTCAAATATCATTAAAAATGGTAGCATTGTTTCCAAAATAATTAACATAGAAATAAAATAATACTTGCGATCATTCAAATAATATACACCGATAAAAATTGTCAAGGGAATCCAAAGTAAAATAATTAAAGAAGCTAATAGCGTTCTCTTTGAAATTTTCGGTTTCGCACTCAAACAAGTGACTGCGCTACTTTGTACTTTTTGCTTTGAAAGTCCCTTCTCTTTTTCCTTCTTTTCCTTCAACAAGTTTTTCTTCTTTACGAAATCCACGATTGGATTTATGTTTTTTGTTTCCGAATCAACATTTTCTACTATCTCATATTCCAATTCCTCTATGGATTCTCCGTTGCAAACTGCAATCACATCACTTGCCGTAATCGCATTCGGTATCAAATGTCTTGCCATACGATTTGCTTCGGTTGTATAAAAATTATTCCCTTTAAAGAATTCTCTCGGAGTTCCTTCTGTTACGATTCCTCCATCAAAGAACATCGCACATCGCTCTGCGTAATTTGCGCAAAATTCCACATCATGACTTACCATAATAATAGTAATGCCTTTTTCTTTTAATCCTTCTAGGATCAAAGCAAAACGTTTTTTATAGTCGCCATCCAATCCTTTCGTTGGTTCATCAAGTAATAAAATTTCCGGTTCCAACAGTAAAATTTTCGCCAAAGCCACACGTTGTTGTTCTCCACCCGACAAATCGTATGGATGTTGTTGTAATAAATCTTTCAAGTCGCAAAGAGATATCACAATATCTACTTTTCGTTTCTTCTCTTCTTTGGACATCTTGAATACACGAAGCATTTCATATAAATCCAGCTCCACTGTTTTTTTCACAAAAAGAGTCTGAGGATTTTGAGGCAAAACGCTGAGCAGACCTTGAAATTTTTCTTCATCTTTCATCTCACTTAATAAACGACCTTGGATTTTTACGGTTCCCCGATACGGACGAAGAATGCCTGCGATTAAAGACAATGTTGTACTTTTTCCGGTTCCATTTCCACCAAGCAAAGCAAAAAATTCTCCTTTTTTTACTTTCAGATCTACGCCCTTTATAACATCCGGTAAATCTTTTTCATATTTAAACCATGCTTCTTCAATTTCAATCGCATACTCGTCTTCCTTCTTTTCTTTTTTTGTACATTTCTGTGTTTGTTGTAACGATTGCATTCCTTCTAAATCGAAAAATTTGGTTTGTTTTGATTGGTCAATTGGTGAATCATTTTCCTTCAGATCTATTTTAACTGCATTGTTCTGTTGATTTTTATGATTATTGGATCGTTGAAAAAAGGATGTTAACCATTCCCGTCCTTCTCTTACGGTAATCGGACAAGGCAAGGTATTTTTAACATTTGCATACACTTGCATCGGAATCGGCATTGCAGAAAACATTTTATTATGGCTTTCTGCAAGACTTTGTCCTACTTCTTTCGGTATCCCATCAGCAATAATTCTTCCCTGCTCCATTACGATTAAGCGATCGCTAATCGGTAGTACCTGCTCCAAACGATGCTCCGTCATAATTACCGTTGTTCCCAACTCACGATTGATCTTTCCGACGGTTGCCAAGAAATCTGAGGCTGCAATCGGATCTAACTGACTTGTTGGTTCATCCAAAATTAAGACCGATGGTTGCATTGCCATAATTGCTGCTAAATTCAAAAGCTGTTTTTGGCCTCCGGATAATTCCGAAACATTTCTGTAAAACCAACCTTGAATTCCGAAAAAAGAAGCCATCTCGGCGACACGTAATCGAATGGTCTTTGTATCATATCCCAAACTTTCCAACCCGAATGCTAATTCGTGCCAAACTTTATCGGTTACAATCTGATTATCCGGCGATTGCAATACAAATCCAATTTTTTCACTTTGCTCTCTTAAATCCATTTCCTCTAAAGGTTTCCCCTGAAACAAAATCTCTCCCGTCTTTTCGCCATGAGATGCCAATGATGGCTTTAGTTGACGTAATAATGTCGTCTTTCCACAACCAGATGTTCCACATAGTGTGACAAACTGTCCAGGTTGAATGCTTAAACAAATATCCTTTAAGACCTGACGTTCTTGATTCGGATAAGAGAAATTTAACTGTTTAATTGTGTAGCTTTCCATTGTCTATTCTCCTTTACGTCAATCACAATCGGTACTATGCAAAGTGTAAAATACACAGCATAAGAAAACAGAAAAAAAATGGTAGATGGATTTCCTTTTACGGTTGGATAATATCTAAAATAGTAGACTTTCATCAATCCACAAACCAAAACGAATATTCCCAAAATACCAATATAAAGCAATGCTTTTTTATCTCTTCGATCGAATCGATAAATGGAAAATGCCGTTCTTCCCGGAAGTCCGTATCCTCTGCTTTTCATACTTTCTGCCGTTTCAATTGCATTTTCCAACGCCCAAGTGATCATAATCGATAAAATCGTAATGCCGTTCTTCGATTTTTGAATCCAAGAACCGTTTGATAAATCTCTTCCGATACACTTTTGGGCGTAAGATATTTTTTTAATCTGTGCTTTAAATCGTGGTACAAACCGCAACACCATTGACAATATCAATGACAATGCCGGAATCACCCTGCCAAACAAATAAATAAATTTATCGGATGTCATTACTTCGTTATAGCAAGAAAACCAACAAATTACCGCTGAAAGCATCGTTGCTGCCGCAATTCCGTATAAAATCGATTCCAATGTCAATGGATTTCCATTTGAAAAATACATTAAAATAGTTTGTCCTTCATGATTAAAAGCGGGATTTAAAATTGCTGTCACTATAAGCATCGGTGCTAAAAACCCAAAATTAAAAAGAATTGCTTTTTTTTCTTTTAAATAAATCGAATAGGTAAACGCAACCACTAAGGAAATTCCCAGACATACGGGATGCATAAACACCATGGAAAATCCCAATACAAATACAAAATACAAAAAGTTAACTAACGGATGATAAGAAGAAAAGGCATCCACATGACATTCCTTATTTTTGCTCATAGAAACCGTCTCCTACATCACGTCCCAAATCACAGGTATACACCCATACAATCACATCTTTGTCTTTAATCTGATATCGGCTACATCCGTAATTCGGGAACCAATTATTAACTTTATACATCCAGCCGGATAATTCTCCGCAATCAAATTCATAAAGATTATGAATTCCTTCAATATATGCCGAATTATAAATCGGTGTATTTTCAAATTCCATATGTATTTTATTCTTTTTCGTTTCTCGACGAAGCAAATTAAATACACTTTCCCCTTCATAGAAGGTCACTTTCGTCGGTGGCAAAATTACGCCGTCTTTTGGTACCAATTCCACTTTCTCCGGATCCAAATCATCCATATTATCGAGTATGGTGTCACAGACAATCGATATTGTACATGTCTTTGCGTTTTTTGTGATAATCGCGTCTTGTGGCTCTATCGGATGCGGTTTTCCTTCCGGAATCGGGTCAGTTAAATATTTGTCTTTTTCTCCTTTGCTTTCTTCGTCTATTCCTTGCAAACTCAAATGTTTATCACCTTGGTCACTTTTAGATTTTCCCTGCTTTGTTTCGCTTTCTCCACTTTCTGTTTTTTTCAAACCCGATTTTTCTGTTTCGCTTTGAGCTTCTGATTGATTATCCACTTTTTCGTCTTTTTTACTATCGCTGCTCTGTGATATTTTTTCTATATATTCTCCACTAGAATTCTCGTCCTCGCTTTTTTCTAAGTCTGTGACACTTTCACCATTTTCAGTTTCCTCTATCGAATAAGCGGGTTCGGAGTCCGCTTTTTCACCTTTGGCGTAATCACCGCCCCAAAAGAATGTTACGACAAGTAAAATACAAATAATCCCAATCCCCAGCCATTTATAATTCATTCTTTTCATTCTGCCATCTCCTCATATCATGAGTTTCCCACTAAAAATAAGCAGTTACTTATTCATCGGTCTTTCTTCTTTATGCCATGTTTCAAAACTTGTTATAATAATTCGGATGCATTCAACATGCGATAAAGCATTTCTGCAATTTCGCAACGTTTTACTGAAGTTTTCGGTGAAATTTCAATGGCACTCTGATCTATAATATTTTTTTGATAGCAAAATGCATATGCATCAGATGCCCAATCAGACACTTCCACATAATCCGTAAATTGTGATAATACATCTCTCTTTGACAAGGTATCAATTGTTGTATCCATTCCGCAAATTTTTGCCGCTCTTGCAATCATACATGCCGCTTCTTCTTTTGTAATTGTACCGTTAGGATTAAATGTTTTTTCGGAAGTTCCGCTTACAATTCCGTTTTTATAAGCACTAGCTACATAATCATAAAACCACTGATTCTTTTTCACATCCTCAAAGTTTATGTCACTGTTATCCTTTAATCCCAATGCTTCTACCATAATAGTCGCAAATTCGGCACGACTCATTGTTGCATCCGGTACAAAATTGTCTTTTGTTTTTCCGTTGATAATTCCACGTTCCGCTAATGCTTCGATTGCTTCCTGGTTTTTATGATCCTTAATGTCTTTAAAGGTTTTTCCTTCGAATAAAATTTCTTTTATCTTTACTTCTTTATTTACGTTTGAATCTTTTTTATCTTTATTTACTTCTTCTGTAAATGCTTTAACATCATTCATTCGATACAAACTGTTTTTTCCATCAATAGCACGTTGAATGGATACCAAGGCATAAAACCCCTGTTCTGTAGCCATTTGATTTATATTTGAATCTTTCTTCGTATGTTGAAACCCCTTATTGTTTTTATGATAAGACATCAAATTATCCTGTAATGTATTTCCATTTTTAATAAAACGTTCATCATCTAATGAAATGCCCAATTCCGTTAACGCTACAATAACTTGAACGACACTTTCAGAATTTGATTCTCCCCAGGAATCATATCCTCCGTCATTATCCTGCATCTTTGATAAACAAAGTAAAGCTTTTTCGGTTGCCTCTTTTACTTTTGCTTTATCCTGATACTTAGCCAATGCCTGTAAGACCATGCCAGTAATATCCGGATCCGCCGTTAGATCCATTAATTGTGCATCATCTGTTCCACCGGTTAAGGAAAACCCCCCATCCGAAAGCTGTCTGGCTAAAATCTCTTCAATGTATTTTTCTCTGGTTGCTTGTACTGCTGCTTTCTTATTTTCCGGCATCGGATAATTTTTACTGTCTAATGCAATCAATGCCCAAACTGGACCATTAATTCCCTGCCAAATGGTCTTTTCATAATCGCCCAAAGGAGTAAGCAAGTTATATCCAGCTACATTTCTTGGATCGTAGCCAATTGCAGTCAGCGCTAAAATCAAACGCGAATAGTCCGTATATTTTTTTTCATGCAATACACCATTGCATTCCTTAACATACTTCTCCACCTGTGTATAGTAATTGTCAAAGTAACTCTTCGGTACATCACACCCACTTCGCGCAAGACCTAAGATTACCCATTCTCCGCCGATGGAACCCACTTGTGGGTACTTAACTGTTTTACAAATATAGTTTGCAGTATTATTTAATGCTTGCTTACGAATTGTATGATCCGTTGCAAATACCCCAACTGCATTTCCCATAATCATGGTTACTACCAAGAATATGGACAATAATAACTTATTCCTCTGCTTCATTTCCATTCTCCTTCTCTTTTTGCACAAAAAAATAAAAACTGTAGCATTTCTGCCACAGCCGTTTTTCTGCGTTATTTGTACACTGAAAAAAGCGTCCTCTAAAACGATAGACTCCGCCCGTCTTTCTCCAATTACCCGTGGATGTACTCGTATTTTATGTAGGTCTTCTGGCTTACGCTTCTGGAGTAATTCTCCTACATCTTCACTTTACCTTCCCAGTTTCCCAGTGGCAAAACACAATAATCTAAAGCAAAGATTCCACGATTACAGCGGCGGGACCGCGCAGGATTTTAACCTGCTTCCCTCTTAGCTGTCTACGAAATTTTTCTAATAAAACAACGTAAACAGACATAAAATTTCTGTATTAATTTTTACTACATTCTACCAACCACTTATTTTATTGTCAAGAACAACTTCCAAAAGGTTTTATATTTTTTATTACATAAAAACCCCTAAGGAGATTTAAATTCTATAGGGGTTTGAATAAATAATTAAGTAATTTTTTACTTGTACCATTTTAGCGAATACATCAAAGGTAATTTTACTTGGTTTAATGGTTTTCCATCTTTTAAGCCTCCGGTTTTCGGTCAGCTATATTTTTTCAATTTATCCCCTTTTATGTATATCGATTAAAGTTTGATGCTTTTTCTCACATCTTCCACGCGAATGGGTTTTCCTTCATTAATAATGACACGTAATTCACCATATTTAATTTCACGGATTAAAGCCAAAAGCTTAACCTCCTCTTTTCGGGTTACTGTCAAATCAACCAAAGGTCGTTCCATTTTAAGCCCTCCTTTCTTGCCTTATAATATAATAAAAAAGCTGTGACATCTGCCACAGCCGTATTTCTGTAAAATCTGTACACTGAAAAAACAAGTAACTCTATTATAGCCTTACTCTTTTTTCCTCCAATTACCCGTGGAATGTACTTCAATTTTATGTAGGTCTTCTGGCTTACGTTTGCGGAAAAATGTTTCCTTTATCTTTGCTTACCTTCCCAGCTTTTCCAGTGGTAAATTACAATGTAATTTATATGCAAAGATTTCACGATTACAGCGGCGGGACCGCGCAGGATTCAAACCTGCTTTCCTCTTAGCTATCTAAAATGAATAAGATTGTAGATAGACATAAAATCTATATTAAATTGTTAAATTATTTATTTTAAGGTCTCATGACCTTTTTATTTGCATCTTTTTACCAATCATCCATCCATTATATGAAAGAAAAGGAGCAGGAGAATCTTGGATATAGCCGCAAGTTCTATATCCGTAACACTCCTGCGGATGAAAAGGCAATGTTTAGTACCTCATATAGACTAACGGTTATATTTAAGCTAAAATCAAAAACAAAAAACTGTGGCACAAATGCCACAGCCCGTATTTTCTGTGTATCAATTAATACTAATTCGCTATATGACCAAAATTTCCCGTTGGTACAGCATCCTTTTATGCAGGTCTTCTGGTTTACGTTTATAGAGAATTCTCTTACGCCCTTGCTTACCTTCCCAGTTTCCCAGTGGCGAACTTTATCGTTCTAAAGCAAAGACTCCACGATTACAGCGGCGGGACCACACAGGATTCTAACCTGTTTCCCTTACACAAAAGTCTTTTATGAAGTTATATTAATCTTATCAGCAAACGACTTAAGCGTCAACCCCTTTACAAAAATAATTTACTTTGCTTTTTTAATACGTATTCCCTCTGTTCACGGTTTGAAGCCATCAACTCATGAACAACATATTTAGGATCTAATTTCTCAATGACTTGTCTTGCTCTTAAACAACTAGTCGGTTGATGCGTATCAATATTCCCTAAAAGCTGATAAACTTGCTTAAATCTTTTGTAATAATCTTTTTCAAGCTCTGGTACCTGTTTTAATGCATTCTTAGTAAATTCTCCGGTTACGGATTGATGCAAATGCACTCCTTTAACATATTGGGCCAAGTCTCCATGAAGCTCCAACATATTTTCAATATAGTTCCATGCTTCTTCTTCTGTTTTTAACTCAAGATTACTGCACATAAGATGTCCGGTATCCAGCATAATGCCTTTGTTCTTATAATGGACTCGTTCTAAAAGACGTTCTGTCATCTTCGGATCGGTCATCGTAAGACCCGGCCACCACAAGTTTTCCATAAGGAAGGTAAACTGATAGTCTTGCTCATCTAATAGTTGATTGATTAAATCTGCCGAAGCATCGATAACCTCTTCGTTAGTATGTATATGTTGATGTTTAAACACACCTTCAATTGTTACATCGGAAATATGGAATACGACATACTCTGCTTTCATTTTTTCAGCATGAGCTAAATCCTTTTTAAAGTTTTCCAAAAGAACGTTCGGTTCTTTTCCTCCATAAAAACCTTCCCATATCTCACGACTTCCAAATTCAGAATACAGCGCATCTTCATTCTTATTCCAAAAATCAATCCAAAAAGGATAAAAAGACATGTGAAGTCCCTTTACCATATCCGGTAGTATAATAGCTCGATCATCATTTCCGCAACATATTATTTCTAAACCTTTGCACCCATATTTTTCGTAAAAATCCTTTAAATCTTTTGCATTTTTGTACTCTGACAAAATTTCATTGTAGCTGGGTATATATAATATTTGTTCCATTCTCTTCCCTCCTACCATTCTTATCCATTATATTTTTGTATATTTGAAATGTCAATCCTTGAACTTTTATTTCAATTTTCGTCGACTTTTGATTGCTTTATAACCTGGCACCCTTATTGCAAATAAGGCTAAAATGTGATAGTTTTATTATAGAGAATAAATCATTCCATGCTTACAGCAAGAATGTTTCTAATACATAATAGAAGTACGTAGCATTCATAGGAGGAATAAAAATGAGAAAAAAAATAATTTGGAAAAAAAGTCTGGCGTTCTGTCTGACATTCTGTTTACTGATGAGTGTACTCAGCGGATGCAGCTTTGAAAAAGAAGAGCAGCAATCGGAAGCCCTCATTGCTTTAGAGAGTGCCGTTAACTATTATAAAACACAGAATAATTTGAATAATTGGGAAGAATTAGTAGCTCTTTGTGCAGCAAATCAAGCGGATGGAATCGGCATTGGCTGGAGTTTCCTTAATCTTCCAAAAACACCAAAAGTGAATGAATACGCCTCCTCCTATATCGGAGTTATTTTAAGTGATACCATCAAGGGAGAAGGAGATCCAATCAGCTTAGCGAAAAAATTGTCAGAGACACAAAACGAAGAAAGTGGTTCCTTTGACTCGATTTACATCAATCAACACGTATGGGCTATGATTACTTTAAACGTTGCAATCAGTAAAGACGGTTATGACTATGATAAAGCAGTCTCTTACCTTCTTTCCTACCAGGCAGAAGACGGAGGATTTGCTTACGGTCAAAACCTTGCCGAAGGTAATGTTGATTTAACCGGGATAGCTTGTATTGCATTAGCTCCATATTATCAAAAACATAAAAAAGATCCTGCAATGAAAAAAATCATCCAATTCTTTAAAGATAAACAATTGGAAACTGGTGGTTTTGAAAATGGTGATGTAGAAAATCCTTGCACCATTGCTGCAGCCATTTGGGGACTTTCTGCCTTTGAGCAATCCCTACCGTCTACCGATGAAGGTCTCACTCCATTTGAAGCCTTAGTTGCTTTTCAAAACGAGGACGGCAGCTTCCGAATGAAAAAAGACGGTGATCATAAGTTTGACAATCTTGCTACAAGGCAGTCTACAATCGCTTTGTGTGATATTGTAAATGATATTAATACGTATCTTTTACTTGCTTCTGGCGCAGAAACGTATCGTATTGATCATATATCAGGACCTGCTATTACCTTAACTATTGATTATCCAGAAGGCAGTGGAGAGCAAGACGTTCATGGACCATTCACCATTGAGGAAGGATCAACCGTTTTGGATGCAATCGTATTATATGGGAAAATTACAGAAACTCCAATAGAACATAAATCCGGTGATATTAAAAGTATTAACGGCTTTTCCGAAGAGTCAAATGAAGATACAGAAACACCAAATAATTTACCAGAAAATCCGGTAGGCTGGAGTTTTACAGTAAATAACCAAATGCCTGAAAATAATGCAAAAAATACAATTTTGAAAGAAGGCGACCTTTTAACTTGGACTTTTGCTCCTTCCTTACCTCTGGAGGTACAAAAAGAAAATGCAGCGGTTCAATAGCTTTCAGTAAATCACCATTTACTCTTCATGAAAATAACATGAATGACCTTTACAATGAACATACATGGTAGAGGTCATTTTATATTATAAATACAAAAACAAAACCATTGAATCGGTTTAAATAAAGGAGAATCCAACAAATGAAAATCAGAAGGTATCAACCATTAAAATGGGTTGCCCTTTTTACACTCTTGGGTATCGTTTGCCTTCTCGGAACAGTAGCCTGTAAAGTAAATCAACAAAACCAATATGAAATGGAACCTGCATTTTTAAAAATTGGAGAAAAAAAGATTTCTATACACTATGTTGTAAAAATAGATGGAAAAGAAGTATCTCTAGAAGAATATCGCTATCACTTTTTAAATATGAAAGATACTACAGAAGATGGAAATGAAACTTATTTTTTAAATGATAATGATGGCACTTTACAACGTCGATTAAAATCCGATACGATGACAGCCTTAAAGGAAGTATACGCCATCGAAAAGCTTGCAAAAGAGAACCATTTAACTCTTTCCCAACAAGAAGAGGAAAAAATCGACAACGATATAGAAAATCAAGTTATCTCTTTAGGCAGTGTCTCTGCTTATAAAAAAGCTTTGCAGGAAAGCTATATGACCAATGACATCTATCGAAAAATATGGAAAACCACCTTCTATTATGAGAAGCTGTATCAACATTATTATCCCGAGGACAAAACTATAGATTATGAAACTTTACAGCAACCAAGCGAAGAAGAGATTGCAAAAAATGAAATCAAACTACAGGCAATGATTGCAAAAACAGCAGATTCCTTAATCGTAGAATATGCTCCAGAATATGATTTGATTTCAGTTGATACCCTATATTAATTTGAACGCTTTCCTTCTTTAAATATAGATACACACTTTAAAAAATCCCCGAACACTAGGTTCGAGGATTTTTTCATATCGATCCACTTAAAGCAACTCATCACTTAAAACACAAATTTCATTTGCATTTCTAAGCAAGATTCTTGCACGCAGTGGATAATAAATTCCCTTCTCATATTCTCCGTATTTTTTTATTTCTGTATCGTTCAATGCCCGATATAACGGCAACTTCATCTCTTTCTCTTCATATTGAACTGTGTAGGAAGGTTTTGTACATCGAATTTCCCGATCAATCATAACCCACATTCTATCTGCTGTTTGTTTGGTTCTTGCTTGCATTTTACAAGTTCCGCTTCGATACCGGATAGAATAAAAATCATCATTCTTTTCAATATAACTCATAAAAAAATTACTGTTTTCAAATACTTCTTTTCTTGCATCCATACAAAAATAAATTCCGATTGAAAGTAACAATATCATTACGAAAACAGCAAAACAATATCCTTTCTTATGCAAGCCGCTAATCTTTCTTTCTTTCGGCCAATCTGATTCTTTTAACGAAAATCGTACCCCTGTTCCGATAAGAGATCCAACCATCCAAGCCCCTACAAAGCCCCATTCAAAATCTCCTAATACGATACCCAAAATAAGTGAGATCCAGCCCCCTCCAATCAAAATAATATATAAAATCTTAACCACTGTCGCAGATTTTTTTGTGCGATTGATTATATTCAATGTAACAGATTCTGTTATTTTGTCAGAATAAAAATGATAGAAATGATAAATTCGATTTAATAACATAATAATGCTTCCGATAAAGCAAACAAAACCTATACCAATGATCGCCTGCATACTATAAGATGATAAATAAAATTGAGTCCAAAGATATGCAACATTATCTTCAATTTTATATCCCAATAAAAAGAGTACCAGAAAATAAAGAAACATTAGGATACTGTTTCGTAAGTCTTTTTTTCTTATCCGCTGTTCTTGTTCCCTCTTTATCTCCCAATCCGTTTGCAACGGAATTGGATTTTTTCCATCTAAGGCACGAAATATTTTATATTCATCCCACTGCCAGCAGATTTTCCACCCGGAATCTTCACATACATCCAAATAAGGCTGTATCTCTATGTACTGCTTTGGTCGAAAAACATCAACATCATATCTCGCTTCCTGTGGTTCCACTTTTTGATATTGAGCAACCGGAAGGAAACACCCCAATGAACAAAACCGATACCCCTTTTTCTCTCTTTCCTCAAGATATGGTGCAATGTATTTATAATCCTGTTTGAAAAATGGCCAAAATCGCCAGCAATATTTCTTTTTTCTTTTTTGATTCTCCAACATACCAATATCTACCCCTTCTATGTCGTCAATAGTCCTTTACCAAGTGCATCACGAAAGCTTTTTCTTTTTGGTTTTGAACTTATTTTTTTCTTTTTCTCTTCCAGCTGCTCCGGTATATTTTCCATTACCCCTTCTTTTTCAGCTACAAGCTCTTCTTCTTGCTTCATACCATCCCGATTAATCGGCGGCAACGTGCCATCCTCATTAAAAAAGAATCTTCCGTCTTTCACTAATTGATGCAATCGTGTATACTCTCGCGTTAGCACCTCTTCTCCAAGCTCCGTCAAGCAATACATCTTTCTTCTTTCCACCTCACGAGTCTGCAGGATAATTCCTTCCTTCTCAAAGCGGGATAACAATGCATATAGCGTTCCGGCACCGACCGCCACACGACCGTCTGTAAGCTCTGTAATGCTCTGCATAATACCATAGCCATGCCGTTCCTTTGTTAATGCCAATAGCACATAGTACATCGGCTCAGTTAGAGTTTTTAATTGTTCTCTCGCCATTTTTAGCTTCCTCTCTTAAATGTTTTTCATTTGTTATATAAAAAGTGTTTCCTTTTCTTAATAATATCCTACCAATATCCGGATACAATATGCCCGTATCATAATCGCCATATAGCTTAACTTGATCTTTCTTCATAACTTTTCTAGTAAGCAAAGGAATCTCCTCTGTATTATTATTTCCGAATTTTTCCTCTAGCCTGCGTTCAAATTCACGTATTTCTTTATCTATTAGCGTCCACATTTTATCTGCTGTCTGCTTTGTTCTCGTTTCAAACATACAATTCCCTCCATACCAAAGAGAGGAGAAATTATCATCTTCTATAATTTTTGTCATATAAAAATTTCCAGTTGGCAAGGATTCCTTATTTAACTTCAAACACAAATATCCTCCCAAAGAAAATAAAATAGAAAGTGACATAACAACTAATAAATATTTTTTTGTATGTACGCCTTTCATTCTTACTTCTCCTGCCCATTGAGATTCCTTTAATGTAATGCCTGTAATGATTGCTATGCTTATTCCGATAATCCATCCAAGAATAAGGCCCCCATCCATATCTCTCGTAGTCACTGCAAATAAAACACAGCCCCAAATACTTCCAATAATAAAACAATCTACAATTTTAAAAAAATAAGCCCACTTTTTTCTTTCATAAAGCGTATCAGTTGGATTAAAATCCTCCTCTGTTTTTTCATTACTATAAAAGTTATATAATCGCCAAAGACGATTTAACAACACACAAAAACTTCCGATAAAAACAATCATTCCTATTCCAATTAAAAACTGACTATCATAGGATTCAAGGTAAAACGCTCTCCAACTCCAATCTCTTGCAATGCTAAAGAAAATATAGCAAAACCATATAAAAATAAGAATGCTGTTTCGTACATTTCGTTTCACTATTTGTTTTTCCTGCTCCCGTTTCATCTCCCAATCCGACTGCAACGGAATCAGATTTTTTCCATCAATACCACGAAATATTTTATATTCATCCCACTGCCAGCAAATTCCCCATCCAGAATCTTCACATACATCCAAATACGGTTGTATTTCTGTGTATTCTTTCGGACGAAAAACATCTACATCATATCTTGCTTCCTGCGGCTCCACTTTTTGGTATCGAGCAACCGGTAGCAAACACCCTAGTGAACAAAACCGATACCCCTTTTTTTCTCTTTCTTCAAGATATGGCGAAATGTATTTATAATCCTGTTTGAAAAACGGCCAGAAACGCCAACAATATTTCTTTTTTCTCTCTCGATTCTCTAACATACCATTTTTTACCCCTTCTATGTTGTTAATAGTCCTTTACCAAGTGCATTCCGAAAGCTTTTTCTTTTTGGTGCGGAACTTATTTTTTTCTTTTTCTCTTCCGGCAGCTCTGGCATGCCTTCCATCACCTCTTTATCCGTCTCAGTCACACTATCCGTTTCTTCTTTAGTCTTCATTCCATCCCGATCAATCGGTGGCAGCGTGCCATCTTTATTAAAAAAGGATCGTCCGTCCTTTACTAATTGATTCAGTCGAGTATACTCGCGCGTTAACACTTCTTCCCCCAGCTCGGTTAAACAATACATCTTTCTTCGTTCCACCTCACGAGTCTGTACAACAATCCCTTCTTTTTCAAAACGGGATAGCAAGGCATATAAGGTTCCAGCACCAACCGAAACACGCCCCTCTGTAAGCTCTGTAATGCTTTGCATAATACCATATCCATGCCGTTCCTTCGTCAATGCCAATAACAAATAATACATTGGCTCGGTTAGAGTTTTTAATTGTTCTCTGGCCACTTTTTTCCCCTTCCACTATTTTAATTTTTATAATTCAATTATATATCGATATTAGATATATCTATAATCAATATATTAATCACTTTTTTATTTTTGTCAACCCTTATTTATTTGAAACATATTTAATAAACTGCTATAATATGGTTAAACTAATGTATAATTACTTATTTTGAGAGGAGAAGATCGATATGAACGAACATTACAAATTTGAGGTGAAACCTTTGCCTTATGCGTATGATTCACTTGAGCCTCACATTGGAAGAAATACACTTTGCTTCCACCATGATAAACACTTGCAATCCTATGTAGATAACTTAAATAAAGCGTTAGCCGATGAACCTGCTTATCAAGAATGGTCATTGGAAGAATTGATTATACGTCAGGACGAACTTCCGGAAAACATTCGAACTGCTGTTCGAAACAATGCAGGCGGTGTATATAACCATTTTTTATATTTTGATGGTATGGCACCAGTAAATACTACAAAGCCTTGCGGTAATTTGAAAGATAAAATTGAGCAAACCTTTGGATCTTTAGAAAACTTTGAAAGTAAATTAAAAGAAGCTGCTCTTTCCCAATTTGGATCTGGCTGGGCTTATCTGGTAACTGATAAAGACGGTAATCTCAGTATTGTAAAAACAGCAAATCAAGATACTCCGCTTACCTTAGACTTGTGTCCAATTTTAACAGTAGATGTTTGGGAACACGCATATTACTTGGATTACCAAAACCGACGTCCTGATTATTATAATAATTGGTTCTATGTTATTAACTGGGATGAGGCTGAAAGAAAATATAATAATTGTTTACAAAAATAAATAAAAACAAAAGATAGAAACGCATTTTGTTTCTATCTTTTTTCAATCATTCATAATCTAGGAGGAATTTATGGCAAAAACTATAGCATTAAAGACAAATGCACTTCGCTTATTGGATGCAAAAAAAATTCAACATCAAATATATACCTATGATGCTCCTGAAGGATTCCTAGATGGAATTTCTGTTGCTAAAGCCACTGGGCAAAATCAGGATCAGGTGTTTAAAACTTTAGTTACACAAGGCACCAGCAAGGAACATTATGTTTGTGTCATTCCAGTTGCTTGTGAATTGGATTTAAAAAAAGCCGCAAAGTATTTTGGAGAAAAAAAGATTGAAATGATTCCTGCAAAAGATATTACAAATATCACCGGCTACATTAAAGGTGGTTGCTCTCCTGTTGGTATGAAAAAGCTTTTTCAAACGGCAATCGATAAAAAAGCCGCTGCTTTTGATACTATTATCGTCAGCGGCGGCCGTGTCGGTCTGCAAATGGAATTACCAGTTCAATCACTTTGTGAACTTACAAAAGCTCAATTAGTTGATTTAACGGTTGAATAATTCCTCATCATCAAAAGAAGCAGCGGTTTCCAACCAAAGTTTCATTTGAGAAAAAGTCTCTTCACTAATAATGTGTTCAATTCGGCAGGCATCCTGCTCTGCCGTTTCTTCACTTACTTCTAATGCTTCCATTAAAAATTGTGCAATCAGACGATGCTTTTCATAAACACCCCTGGCTCTTTCTCTTCCTTTTTCTGTTAATATAATATTTCCTCCGCTTTCTACTGTAATATACTCTTCACGCTTTAAAATACTCATAGCACGACTGATGCTTGCTTTTGTAAAATCTAATTTATTTGCAATATCTACAGAACGTACTGTGCCTTTTTCTTTTTCAAGCAACAAAATTGTCTCTAAATAATTTTCACCAGACTCTTGTAGTTTCATAGCTTCCTCCTATTCGAAGTAAAGTGTTTGTAGGTATTAGTTTATCATATTAAGCAATATTTTTCATTCATTTTTAATTAAAAACTTTGTAAAACAGATTGACAATCCACAAACTAAACTCTATACTTTAATTAGTTAGCAATTGCTAACCACAAGAAAGGAGTCGCATATGGCAGATTATATCATTGGTACAATTATTATTTTGCTATTAGTTTTTGCCATTCGTAAAACCATAAAAATAAAGAAAAGCGGAGGATGTTCTGGATGTTCAAATTGCGCCGCCTCCTCTTTCTGCAAGCAAAAACAAGAAAAAACTGATAAATTATAAAACAAAAGACTGTGCAACGCAGTCTTTTGTTTTATATTATTTATTTTATAAATTCATTTCTGGATTCAGGCTTCGCATAGCTAGTATTGTTTTTTGAATCAGCTCATCCAATTCCCATCCGAGCATCTCTGTTCCCTGGGTAATTACTTCTCTTGAGCAGCCTGCAGCAAAATTTAACGTTTTAAATTTCTTTTTTACAGACTTCAACTCCAAATCATCTACACTTTTTGATGGACGCATAACAGCAACTGCTCCGATTAGTCCTGTTAATTCATCGGTTGCAAATAGTATTTTCTCCATTGTACTTTGCGGCTTGATATCTACAGTCAATCCATACCCATGACTGCATGTTGCATGAATGATCTCATCATCAAGATTAAGCTCTGACATCAAACTTTGTTGCTTTATGCAATGCTCATCTGGGTATAGTTCAAAATCCAAATCATGAAGCATTCCGACTACTTTCCAAAATTCCACTCTGCTTGGATCATACTCCTTTGCAAAATAACCCATAACTCCCGATACAATTTCACCGTGCTTTAAATGAAATGGATCTTTATTATATTTTTTCAAAATCTCTTTTGCTTCTTCTACTGTAGGTATATAATTCATTTTTTCTCCTCCTTGCCTGTCCAATGATTTGTACTTATTTACTATACAATTATTATCTATAATCCAAATTAAAATGAATAACGCCAACCGTCACTAAATCCGACAGCTGGCGTTATCCGTTTTCCTCAACCTGCATTTTCTGGTGGACTCACCTCTTTCTTTCTTGTTTGTAGTTTTATTATAACAAAGAAAAATACATTTGCAAGTGTTTTCTGAAAATTCTTTTAATTTATCGGAAAGCCAGCGCTAAAAAAACACCGGTTAATGTCCATGATAAGTATGTAAATTGTGATAAATAGTTTGCAATCCATGGAAATGGAAGCAAAGGAAGTAACAAATACAGTAACGGTGCAATCGCAATCACCAAGAAAATAAAGATAGGAAATAAATACACATACTTATTCTTGGTGAATCGCATGGAAACCATACTTCCCGCTGCAATCCCAATGACAAGATAGACCATATACATCGCAATCGAGGAAACAAACCTTAAGTTACCCGATGCATTTGCATATATGGCAAGCTGCTTGCTCAACCAGGTGCCAAAAACCATGAGAAAAACAATCAGCAGAGTTCTCACAATTAACTTCATTGCATTTGGCATGAATTCCGTCATCCTTTCAATTTGATTCGTCTGTTCATTGGTACATACTCTTTACGTGGACAAACATTCATATATGCAGGTCGAATAATTTTACCTGCATTGATCAGTTCTTCAACACGATGCGCACTCCATCCAGAAATACGCGCAATCGCAAAAATAGGAGTATAAAGCTCCAGCGGTAAATCCAGCATACTATAAACAAAGCCGCTGTAAAAGTCGATATTGGCACTGACGCCCTTGTACATCTTTCTCTCTTCAGAGATGACCTCTCCTGCCAATTTTTCAACCAAAGAGTAAAGGCGAAATTCTTCCATTCTTCCTTTTTCTTTTGATAGATTTTCAACAAATTTTTTAAAAATATTTGCTCTTGGATCTGATAAGGAATAAATTGCATGCCCCATACCATAAATCAACCCAGCCTTGTCAAAGGCTTCTTTATGAAGCAATGCACGCAAATAACGCTCTACTTCCTCTTCATCCGTCCAATCCTTCAACGTTTTTTTCATATCTGCAAACATTTGAACTACTTTTATATTTGCTCCGCCATGCTTCGGTCCTTTAAGTGAACCTAAAGAAGCAGCAACGACCGAATATGTATCGGTTCCGGAAGAAGAAATAACATGCGTCGTAAATGTGGAATTGTTACCTCCACCATGTTCTGCATGAAGCACCAATGCCAGATCTAAGATACGAGCTTCTAATTCGGTATATTTTGAATCCGCTCTAAGTAAATGCAATATATTTTCCGCAGTAGAAAGTTCTGGCTTTGGTGTATGAATGAATAAACTATCCCCATCAAAATAATGTTTATAAGCTTGATAGCCGTAAACGGAAAGAAGCGGGAATAACGAAATCATCAAAAGACATTGCCGAAGAACATTAGGAATAGAAATGTCATTGGCTTTTGTATCATATGCATATAACGTCAATACACTTCTGGCTAAGGTGTTCATCATATCCGAACTTGGTGCCTTCATAATAATATCTCGTACAAAGCTCGTCGGTAAAGTACGATACTGCGCCAGCAAAGTTCGAAAATCGTCTAATTCTTCTTTCGTAGGTAAGGTTCCGAAAAGCAAGAGATAAGTTGTTTCTTCAAAACCAAAACGTTTATCGTTAATAAAGCCTTTTACTAACTCATCAATACTAATGCCACGATAAAACAATTGCCCGTCACATGGCACTTTCTCTTCATTAATAATTTTTGAAGCTTCGATTTCAGAAATTTCCGTGAGACCCGTCAACACTCCGTTTCCATTTAAATCACGAAGTCCACGATTCACTTTATATTTACTGTATAGCTTTGCCTCAATGGAACTATTGCTCTTGCAAAGATCCGATAAATCTAATAGCTCCTGTGTGATTTTTGAATAAGACTCATCCAACGTATTAAACATACAATTCCCCCTTTCTTTTGCCCCTTTTATATCTATTTGCTTTCGATTCAAAATATATCGCAATCTTATAGTTCTGCGATAACCTCGATTTCTACAAGCGCATCCTTCGGCAATCGCGCAACTTCTACTGCCGATCTGGATGGATATGCACCTTCAGTAAAGAATGTACCATATACAGCATTCATTGCTGCAAAATCATCCATATTCTTAATAAACACGGTTGTCTTTATCACCTTGTCCATAGAGCTTCCTGCTTCTTCTAAAATAGCTTTGATATTTGATAAAGACTGCTTTGTCTGTTCTTCAATTCCTCCCTCAACAATAGCTCCTGTTTCTGGATTTAGAGGAATTTGTCCGGAAGCAAAAATCAAATTTCCAAAAATATTACCCTGTGCATAAGGTCCGATCGCTGCCGGTGCTTTTTTCGTAGCAATTGCTTTTTTCATTTTTCTTTTCTCCTTTTCTATCTTATATTAATTTATTTTTATAAACTATTTATTCAGTCGTACTTAATATTGTACTGTATTTCTCTACCTGACTGATTTTTAATTTACTTAAATCAGAAATATCCGTTCCATCCGGCACACGTAATGTTTTGGTATCCAAATACGTAGTATCTATCAATTCTCCGTCTATCGTCAGTACACTATATGGTGTGAAATTCTCTCCTTTAATGTAAACATGATTTTGGATTGTAAAAGCGTCTGTAATACGGATATTTTTAATGCCCATACGCATGTTGGCCTGCTCATAAGGTGTTTCTCCATTATAAACATATTGCTTTCCATATAGCATATCATACTGCAATGCCTTTAGATCAAGCAAATAACTTGCTTTACCTTGTTGGGTTTGATGGAATTTGGTTAAAATACCATTATTAATTCCAAGACGTCCAAGTACAGTTGCAGAAAGCTGATAAGATTTTAAATCTGTATCAATTTTTCTCATTCGGAAATTGCTCCAAATGACATATTCCGTTTCATAAACATCTCCATTCTTCAAAATATCATTCGAAATTTCTAAACTAGGCAGATGATCTCCATATAATACCACAACAACGTCTTCATCGTATTCTGATAAAGTACCGGTCAATTCTTTAATAAACTGATCCATTTCATAAATCTGATTGACATAATATTCATAAGCATACGCATCTGCTTTGTTTTCAATCCCTCCTACCGTAATGGCTGGATTATTGTATACTTTTTTACCAGGGTACTTACCATGACCCTGTACCGAAACGGTAAAAACTAAATCCTTTTGCTCTGTAGAATTAAGAGCCGTCATAATTTCTTCCGTCAGAACTTTGTCCTTAGCCCATTTTCTAGGATTCATTTCTGCATTAGACATATATTCTAATGATGTAAAAGTATCAAAGCCTAAGTTTGGATAGACCTCATTTCTTCCATAGAAAACCCCTCTATGGTTATGAATTGCATGAGTCGAATAACCAAGCTCCTTCAAGTTATATGCGATTGTTTCTGTAGTATGATCCTTTAATACCGTTTTATATGGATACTCTCCCGGTCCAAAGAATCGAACACGCATTCCAGAGAGAACTTCCAATTCTGTATTGGCTGTTCCAGCTCCAATGGAAGGTACCATTAAGTATCCTGTGCTATATTTTTTTTGCAATGCATGAAAATTTGGAATAGGATCTTCTGAAACTTCCAATCCTTTTATTAAAGTTGGATCAAAAAAGGACTCCAATTGTACTATAACAATGTTAGGTGTACGTTTTTCCTGAGAAAGTAAGCCTGATGTTGCTGCAGTCGTATCTTGCTGCCCTTCTTGAAGTATTTGTGCCATCTTCTCTTTTGAATATCCAGAAGGAAGTCCTACACCAGTATTTAACCATGTATTAATAAAACAATACGGAAAACCATAATCATCGTATGCATATCCTAAATTTCCAAAAACAGTCGACAACCAATTTTGCCGAAGACCAAGCTGCGTGGAACCAGTTAAACTGAGTGCTACAATTAAAATGACAAAAACACTTTTTTTTAAACTATAGTTTTTGCATTTCGGTGCAAACAAGAACAATAAAAGATATAGGATTAAGAGCAATATAATTCCTGCCCCTAGTCCCATTAATTCCATGTTTGAAAAATAGTTTGGCAATACCCCCAACCCTGTTTCCATCAAGGATAAGTCTGCGACCGTAAATGGCGTCATTCGGAAACTTAGAATCACACCATTTGTCGTACCTAATATTAACCAGATCGATGAAACGACAAAGTACAAAAATACCCTTCGTTTCACTAAAAGTCCTATGGAAAGTGTAGCTAAAATAATTAAGCCATTATAAAAAAACGCAAACGGATTTTCATGTATGAAAAGAATTAAACTCTTCAGCGATCCTCGGCTTACCGTTTCAATGTATAAATCCAACGCTAATGCTAGAAATATACAGTTAATAATTCCATAGTTTAAATGTCTATTATAAAAATCCCGAATGGGAGATATAAATTTATCGTCATATTTTTTTAAATATTTCTCATAATAATTTTTTAAAAATTTTTTCATTTGTAATTTGCATCCTCCAGCAATTTATTTATTTGCAATAATATTAGACAAGCTGGCAAACTCCTCAATGCTTAAGGTTTCGGCTCTTCGAATTGGATCAATTCCTGCATCCTTTAATGCCTGTAAAATCTCATCCTTTGTTTTTCCCATAACACCCGTTAGAGAGTTTAAAAGTGTTTTTCTTCTTTGTCCAAATCCATTTTTTACAACAGAGAAAAATACAGATTCACTCGTTAACTCCACAGCTTTTTCTTTTCGCAAATCCAACCGAATAACTGCAGAGTCTACCTTTGGCTGTGGAATAAAGACCTCTTTGGGTACAGAAGCTACCGAGGCTACTGTGCAATAATACTGTACAGCAACGGAAAGTGCACCATATGCTTTTGTTCCCGGCCCGGATTTAATTCGATCTGCCACTTCTTTTTGCATCATAATAGTAATGCTGTCCACCGGAACCGCATCCTCTAATAATTTCATAATAATTGGTGTTGTTATATAATACGGTAAATTCCCAATCACCTTTACACCGGTTCTCGGTTTTCCGTTTATTTCTTTATATTTCTCAAGCACTTCAACTAAATCCGTTTTTAAAATATCTGCATGCAGTATAGAAATATTATCATATTCTGCTAGTGTTTCTTTTAATATAGGAATCAAATGGCTATCAATTTCTACTGCCACAATCTTCCCTGCACAAGAAGCTGCCGCCGCAGTCAAAACACCAATTCCGGGACCAATTTCAATGACTAAATCATCCTCACCGATTGCTGCGCCTTCAATGATTTTATTTACAATGTTAGCATCTGTCAAAAAATTTTGTCCCAAACTTTTCGATAAACGAAACCCATGCTTCTCTTTTATTTTTCGAATGGTATTTGGTGAATAGAGCTTGTCCATGCTTCTTTAAATTCCTCTCTGGTAATCCCATAATGATTCAGCCGGCTAAGAAATACTTTAGTATTTCCATAGCCAATGCCTAGTTTTCTCCCAATATAATCACGCCTCAAAGCGGCATCTTCTGCACCTGCAAGACCATATTCAAATAAATCTTGTACAGAAAAAATACTTTCTGTTTTTTTTGACGTACATCTTACTTTTTTTAGTGCTTCTCTTATGTTTTCCACAGATGCATTTTCAATGCCTATGTCTCCGTCTTTTTTGGCTTCTTCTTTAGATAAATAAGCGTGTTTTGCATTTGGGAATTTCTCAGATAATCGTTTTCGGATTCTCTCTCCCGCATGGTCTGGATCGGTAAAAATAATAATTCCCGTATTTTGATATGCTTTTTCAATTAATGAAAAGGTGCTTTGACGAATGCCAAACCCGTGAGTTGCAATTGTTTCTGCTTCTACCGCACGTTTTACAGCGCTTTCGTCATCCCGACCTTCTACCACAATCACTTCTCGGATCATGTATGTCTAATTCCTCTCTATTATTACTGCGGTACAACACTTTTACTTGTGTTGTCCTTCTCTTCTTCATTGTCCTGTTCTTCTTGCTCGCTAGCATTCTTTGGTACAATATAAATCTTTTCTCCAGATTTAATCATATGAAGCTGTGTTCTAGCCTGTTCTTCAATATATTCCTCACTATTAACTTGCAGCAACTGTTCTTCCAATCTGGCTTGTTCTTTTAACAGTGCATCTTGTCTTTTCATTTCCTCTTGTTCAGCAGCACTTAATGAAACCAAATTGTACACAGTTAGTCCCATAAGCACAGCAATAAGAAAGAAAGCCGCTGTGTAGACAAGACGATGGCGAACTATTTTGATTGCACGCCGTTCTGATACATTCGGAGTTTTTTCTTTTGCTTTCTTTTTTTCATAAGCCTCTTTTCGTTTTTGGTTTCGTTGCCGGCGCACTTCTTCAATGTCTATGATCTGACTGCTTTCTTTAAAAGCGCGGCTTCTTCTTTTTTTCGCCATGTGCTTCACCCAGTCTTTCGGAAAAATAAAAATGCACTATTAATCTTTTTTATTGCTTTCATATTTTAGCTTTAGATTTCATTATACCATAAAGCTGGCCAATAAAAATTGAAAATTTTTTACTTACACAAAATCTCCACAAACACATTCCGCTAAAAAGAGCGACAAAGCTATGGATGCTTAACTGGCCATAACAACAATAATATAGAAATGCACAAGTTATAAAGGACGCGAAAATCCAAAAAGTAATTTCTAATATCATTTTCATAAATCCATTTTTCATTCTTTTTCCTTTATAAAGCTCTAATAATTGATAGAAGAACATGACCGTTATTCCCGCATAAAACATAACAAAAATATCAAACACTTGTCTATGTATGAGCGGATTCATTTCAGCATCCTTTCCAACCAATTTTTATCTTGCTTTTCTTTTTTTTCTGTATATGCCATAGAGTGAAAGAAGCCATTCACCACCACTTTTCCTTCTTCTAAATCCAGACTCTGAATGTGTAAATGATTTCCTTTTAATTGCATTCCTCCTTGATCAATATCTAATAAAACAGTATCCTCATTAAAATTTGCTACATCCTTTACCCCAGTAACAACCATTCTTTCTCGGTTCTCCATATAAATGCTATGGGATCTCTTTCCTTTAATATCGTCCATAAAAAAACACCTCCTTGCCATACACTTTATGACAAGGAGATATCTTTTATGTTATTCAATGTTTCGTTGCCCTCGAATTGGTGCCAAAGGAAGGATTATGGTTGCCTTTGTGCCCTTTCCTTCATAACTCTCAATTTCTATAGTGCCTCCATGTTCCTCTACAATCTGCTTTGAAATAGAAAGACCCAGTCCGGTACCTCCCATCGCTCTTGATCTTGCTTTATCAACCCGATAAAAGCGTTCAAAAATACGAGGAATTTCAGATTCTGCCATACCAATACCGTTATCGGTTACAATTATTTTTGCTTGTCCATCCGTCCTAACCGCATCAATATCAATGCGGCCACCCTCTTGCGTATATTTGATGGCATTACTTAAAATATTTAACAACACTTGCTCAATGCGATCTTTATCGATGGTAACCATAATTTTCTGCTCACCATCAAAAATACAATTAAGATGCTGTTCTTTTTGTTTTGCAGTCATTTCAACCTTTGTTACAACAGATCGTAACAGCCAAATTAAATTGCTATCTTTTTTATACCATTTTTCTTGTTTATAGTCTAATCTAGATAACTGCAATAAGTCTTTTACCAAACGATTCATACGGTCGGCTTCCGTATCAATAATCTTGAGAAAGCTTTTAGCCACTTCCGTATCTTCAATCGTTCCATCCATTAACGTCTCTGTATAGCTCTTGATTGTCGTTAATGGTGTTTTTAATTCATGGGATACGTTTGCAACAAAATCTGTTTGCATATTTTCTAACTTTTGCCGTTCCGTAATGTCTTGCAAAATAATTATAATTCCAACATCTTCTTCATTTTCATCCCGGAAACGATCGTATCGAATTGCAAACGCTGAAGCACCATAATTAAAAATTTCCTGTCCGCTTCCTTCTTTGCAGTTCTCTTTTAGATTTTCTAAATCAAATATTTTACTATATTTTCGTAAAATATCATTGCAATTCTTCAATTCTAATTCCGGATCCATTATTCCAAGCATTTGCCTTGCTGCTGGATTGGCATGAATAATTCTTCCGGAAAGATCAATCGCAATCAATCCATCAGCCATATAGTGCAAGATGGTTTCTAATTTACTTTTCTCATTTGAAATTTCTGCTAGTGTAATATTTAACTTTTCCCTCAGAAGATTAAACATCTCTGCTAAACGTCCAATTTCATCGTCAGACATAACGCTAACTTCTTGGCTGAAATCTCCTTGCGCCATTTTTTCTGCTTTTTCGGTTACATCATTAATTGGAACAGTAATACTCTTTGCAATAAAAAACCCAAGCACTACCGTTACCAATAAGGCAAGTACCATAGCTCGAATGAAAATTAATTTAGATTGTGTTAAAAAATCAAAAACATTCGATAGGTCGGCTCTTATGTAAACCGTTCCTGTAATGTTCCCTTGCTCACCGATTGGAAATGCAATGCTTTTAATTGGAATGTTTGCTAAATTAACACCATCCGCTTCCGCTTGCTTTCCACCTATCATCGCAGTAGTAAGAAGGGTAGTATTTAGTAATTCCGCTGCATTTTTTCCAATAATATTTTTGTTTGTAGAAGCAATGATTGTAAAATTGGTATCAACAATGGACATTTCCTCTTGGAAACTATTTTTCCATCCCTGATCCAAAGTTCTTTGAATTTCTGCACTGTGATTTGCCAGATTATCATATACTTCAAAAGAAGTAAGTAAACCACTGTCTTTTACTGTTTTTGTTAAATTATCTCGAATAGAGTTGAGTTGATAAACCTCCAACTGATTTACAATGAAAACAGAAACAATCGTCATTGCTATAAAAACCAACAAAAAGTAAATCAGAACAATTCTCCATCGTATGCTGTTCCATCTCTTAGTCCCAAGCATCCTTTACGGCCTCCTAAAGTAGTATCCGATTCCCCTTTTTGTCATAATGTATTTTGGATCACTGGAGTCATCTTCCAGTTTTTCTCTTAATCTTCGAACGGTTACATCTACCGTACGAATATCGCCGTAGTATTCATATCCCCAAACTTCTTCTAATAATTGCTCCCTGGAAAACACTTTGTTTTCACGTTCTGCCAAATATTTTAAAAGTTCAAATTCTCGAAGCGTCAATTCTAAAGGTACTTCATTTTTACGTACCTCATAACGATTTAAGTCAATCGCTAAATTTCCAAACTCTTGCACATTAGCTGGTGCATCCTGTAGATCAGATACAAAATCTATTCTTCGAATGTTAGCTTTGATTCTTGCAATCAATTCACGCATACCAAAAGGCTTCGTAATATAATCGTCTGCTCCAAGCTCCAAACCCAGAACTTTATCAACCTCTTCTTCTTTTGCCGTTAACATTAAAATTGGAACAGTACTCGTCTCTCGTATTTTTTTGCACACAAGAAATCCATCCATAATCGGCAGCATAACGTCCAGTAATATCAGATCTGCATTTAGTGAAAGTGCCTTTGTCAATCCTTCCTGACCGTCATAGGCTGTTTCTACCTGAAACCCTTCTTTGGCTAAATTAAATTTTATAATATCAGAAATGGATTTTTCATCTTCAATGATTAAAACCTTCTTTGTCTCCATTCTTTTCCTCCTTAACCAAATCCCCTTATTTAATAGTACAAACTATTTCTATTATAGCAAATAATCAATTCTCAGTCAAAAAAATAAGCAAAGCGGATTACTTCTGCATATTATAAATCAAATTTAGAAATTGGAGTTGAATTTTATGCAAATACATCCGCGACTCGTCGCAAAACTGTCTGCTTCAAAGCAGACTCTTTTTCCCGTTATTATATATTCGAAGAAAACTATTTATGAAATCCGCGATTATATTATCAATAACTATGGTCCAATAAAATATGAGCTTCCCTTTATCAATGCGGTTTCTGTAGAGCTTCCTGCCGATAAAATTGATACCTTATCAAAAAATCAATCCGTTCGTCTTATTTCTGATGACCCCTTAGTTTCAAAAATAGGAGGAGCAAAATATAACTCGTTACTTAGTAATCCTAACATCCATTTTAAAACAGCTTACGATAATCATCAATTACCAAAACATGAAGCCCTTTATGATAAAAAACGAGGTCAAAATATAGGTATTGCCATCATCGATACAGGAATTTCTCCACACTATGATCTTATTTATCCTCATAATCGCATAGTCGCTTTTAAAGATTTTATTGAACATCGCACCACGCCTTATGATGATGATGGTCATGGTACTCATGTTGCAGGTATTGCCGCTGGAAATGGCTTTGTATCACAAAAATTTGTCGGCACTGCTCCCTGTGCAGATCTTATTTCCATTAAAGCTTTAAATGGTGACGGAAATGGAACCACATCTGATATATTAGCTGCAATGCAATGGGTTATTAATAACCGGCGTTTATATGGTATTCGAGTTATTAATCTCTCCTTAGGTGTTTCCACAGATTCATCTTATGAGGAAGATCCTTTGATTAAAGGTGCAAATGCCGCAGTCCGTCACGGTCTTACGGTAGTCGCTGCTGCCGGAAACAACGGTCCTGATCGTTGTACCATAAATTCCCCGGCTACCAGTCCTTATGTTATTACTGTGGGTGCTGCTGATTTTGCATCTTCTCCTTCGGTTGCACCTTTTTCCAGCCGTGGTCCTACACCTGCCGGTGTAGTAAAACCAGATTTGCTTGCACCAGGTGTTGATATTGTCTCATTAGACGCTACCAATCCAAAAGGTTACGTGATGCAGTCCGGAACATCAATGGCAGCACCGGTGGTAAGTGGAGCTGCCGCATGCCTCTATGCTCTCTATCCAAATCTAACACCAATGGAAGTAAAACGTATCCTAATGCGTAATACATTGCCTTTGCGTCGTATTTCATCCAATGCACAAGGACGTGGTATCCTAAACTATGAGGTGTTCTTTGAACTTTAATAAGAAAATGGTTTTACTTGAAACTACAAATTAACATAGGAAACAAGGTTTCCTATTAATATAGAAAAGCGGCAATAAACCAATCTTTGATTCTTGCCGCTTTTATTTTTCTATTTTATATAATTTAGAGGATTTTTCGGTGTTCCATTGATATGAACTTCAAAATGAACATGTGGCCCAGTACTTCTACCTGTATTCCCTACATTTGCAATGTGCTGGCCCTGATACACTTTATCTCCCTTTTTTACGAATAATTTGCTGCAATGTGCATAATACGTTTCACGTCCACCACCATGATTGATAATAACCAAATATCCATATGATCCTTTATATCCTGCAAACGTAACCGTTCCGCCATCAGCTGCATTAATTCTTGTTCCTGTCGAACAAGCTAAATCGATACCATAATGCGTTCTGCCCCATCGTCTTCCAAATTTTGATGTTAATCTAGCTCCTCTTACCGGATATCGATAAGAACCAGTTCCGATAAGCTTCGGAGTTGCTTTTGTTCCAACCAATACAACTTGATTCACTGGTTTACTTAAAACCTCACTACTCAACACCGTTCGACTGACCTCTCTGCCGTTATGCCGAACAATTTGAGCAACAACTGCTTGTTGTCCACTGCTTCCCATTGATTTCACCGTTTGCTGACCTTTATATAAGGTGGTTGTATTTTCATAAGTAATTTCATATGGGATTGGTAAATTATATCCGGCTGTCTCTACCGTTTCTACCGTTAATACCGGGCAGTCCTGACTTAAGTACAGTTCTTGCCCAATTTTCAACTTATCCGGCTGTACCGTCGGATTAGATTCAACCAATTCACTTTGCTTCATTTTATAAAAAGCAGCAATCTCTGAAAATGTTTCACCTGCTTGCACAACATGCACCTGTTTTTCAACCGCCCCTGTTAACATGTAATCAAGTGCTTCTGCCGAATTTTGTATTTTCCCCAATTTTGTATGTACCGGCTTTATTTCAACTTTCTGTGCAAAACCTACTTTGTCATATGTGACTCCGTCCATAGGCGGTGCAAAGTAATCTTTTACTTGCTGTAACGTTTGGCTAGCTGTTTTTTTATTTTGCAATATCGTCTTTTGCTGGCCTCCAACAAAAATACCATAAGCCGTTACCTTTATATCTTTCATATAGGTTAATGTATTAAGGATATCTTCTGTACTATCCAGCTTAAGCCCAAATCCCATAACTCTACGGAAACTGATGTCATTTTCCTTATCGATTTCAATTTGCGCATCGTAAGAATCTGCCAATTTTGTACCAATAACATCAATGGTTTTATAAACCTCTTGTTGATCCTTAACAATTCCTAATACTTTTCCATTGTAACTATATTCATAAGCACTGATTTGTCCGATGAGCAAACAAACTAAAAGCACTCCGGTTACAATACCTGCAAAGCTCTTTATAAGCAAAGCCTTATGGTGTTCTGCATAATCTTCAACGCGTTCCAGCCAATGGAAAAATTCATACATCCACATTTCCATTTTAATGGACCATTGATCCACTCTATAATCTATACGATTAACCAATTTAGCAGCTTTGTCTGCTATTCTTACTTCTCTTTCAGAAAATAAATCATAAAACCGAGCGGATTGTATTTGTAAATACTCTTTTCCGATAAAGCAATATTCTTTTAACAGTGCGATTCTCTTTGCCGTGAGTTTTTCATAAGACAATGATCCATCTTGGCGACTAGACGATTGTTTCTGAGGCTCTAAAATCTTAGAGATTGCTTTCTGCATCGATTTGAAAACCCGAATTGATGTTTTACCCACTCCCTTCATTTTTAAGAAGAAGGCATCAATTGCAGCATCTAATCGCAAGCTCTCTGTTTCTGCTTTTTCTATTTTTTCCTCTAAACCTATTTTAAATATTTCTTCAATTTGTTTATCAAGTTCATCAAAATTTTGGTCATCTGCTTTATCTAGAAAATCTGCACCATCTTCAACATTTGCTTTGGATTGTTTCTCTTTATTAACTTTATCTATTTCAATGTCTGTTACTTCTTTTTTTTCTAAAATTATAGCTGCAGGAATCGTTTCCTGCTCTTCTTTCATACCGTGGTCTTTGTTCTTATTTAGGTCTTCCACGAATCCTTTGTTTGTATTTTTCTGTTTTGATTTTCTCTTTCTTTTATTGCTTTTAGAAGGATGTTTTTCTTGCTCAAAAAGTATCTTTTCTTGTTTTCTTGTTTCCTGTATTTTTTTTAATTGGTCTTCTACTTCGTCCCAATACTCATTACGATTTTCTGACATAGGTCCCTCCCTTCTACGTTTCACTGATTGCCCGATGCTTTTTTTAATTTTTCTGCAAAACAACTGCAACGTTCTCCTGTGTCTAATATACCGGTATCCTTACAAAGCGAACAGGTATATTTCAGATCAATGTAATCAATCGTATAATTATGTTCTGTTAATAGAAAGGCTTTCTCTCCATTTAAATGAGTAACTTTATGTTTTAATGCATTCATTTGAATCTTAGCATCATCTCTTCCTGAAAGCATAACCTTAGAAATTTCCATTCCAATCTTTCGAATCTCTTCTTCAATTTCCTTAATTCTCGGTATCTTTTTATATACCTCTTGCCGCTTTTTATGAGCAATTGCCTCATTTTTGGCGCGGTCCTCATCATAAGATCGCATAACAATATTAATTGGATTGCTAGGATTGTTCGGACTGATGGCTTGTGTTTGGCTACCCTTTGTTGCGTCACTTCCTCCGGCATTCCACGATTTTAAAATACTGTTTATGTAATTAATGTTTGGATTTGAAATACCGGTGGTCTTTTTACAAGCCTCAAGTACCTTGTCAATATCAAAATGCATTTGATCAAACCATGTATCCATAATACGCTTTTCTTCTTCTGTAGCATTTCGCAAAAAACCTAATGCTTTTAACACTCGTTTATATAGGTAATGTCGATTATCATTTTCCGCCAAATATTTTTCAACGTGACCTATGGTTGTTAAACCCTTGCCAGCCCATTCTTTTACAACCGCGCCAACATATTTACACTTATTATTCTTTCTATGACTGGTGCAATAAGAATAAGCATACACGGCAAGCTCAGGTGTAATATTATAATCACGAATCCAAGCCAGAATCTCGGCAGGCTCTTTCCCCTCAAAAAGTCTGCCGATAATCCGTTCAATTTCACTATACATATTTCGAATGGTATCATCATCCATAAGATTCTTTAAATGATCCGGTATCTTTTCTGCTTTCTTCTGTTTGTTTTTCTTTCCATATGCCAATTCTCTTAAATTTAGAAATTCGACTTGATAATGGAACTTATCCGCAGGATCTTTATAATGTTTGCGAATGATACCTTGATTCTCCCAATAACTCCAAGCCTTTAAAACATCCTCATCTGCAATGGAAAGCTGCTTCGCAATAATGCCATTTTCAAGAGGTACATTAATATCCGCATACATCAATGCAAAAAGATATACTTTTACATAATCTCCGGGCGCTTGTGCCATATATTCATTAATAAACATATTTTCCACACGGGTATCGTGCAAATAATAATCCTTGATGATTTGTCGCTTAAAGTTCATATTTTATTTCAATCCTATCTATCTTTTTCTGTTTTACTATCTTTAAAAAATTTCATCTCGAAGAATGGTTTGGTCTCTCTTTGGACCAACCGATATGCTTTTTACCGGTACTCCAAGAATCTCCTCAATTGTTTTAATGTATTCCTTTGTTTCTTCCGGAAGCTCTTCGTAAGTCTTGCATCCCGTAATGTCCTTGTTCCATCCCTTAATTTCTCGATAAACAGGTTTGCATTCTTCCAATACATCTAATCTTGCCGGAAAATCAACAATTTGTTCACCTTTATACTCATAAGCATAGCAAAGCTTAATCGTATCAAAGCTACTTAAAACATCTAGCAACATCAATGCAATACCAGTTAATCCATTGATGCGTGCAGAATATTTTACAACAACACCGTCAAACCATCCACAACGTCTTGGTCTGCCTGTTGTTACTCCAAATTCGTGACCGATTTCTCGAATTTTATCACCGATTTCATCATCTAGTTCGGTAACAAAAGGTCCTTTTCCTACACGAGTCGTATACGCTTTGGTAATACCAAGTACTTCGGAAATGGAACCTGCACCAATTCCACAGCCTGCGGTAAATCCACCGGATGTCGGGTGAGAGCTTGTTACATACGGATACGTTCCCAAATCAATATCAAGCATGGAACCTTGTGCTCCTTCAAATAATACATTTTTGCCTTGCTTAATGGCATCATATACTAAAATACTTGTATCTTTAATGTAAGGTAATAAACGCTTTGCATAATCCACATACTCATCTATGATTGCTTGCTTATCCAAAGGCTCTTCCTCAAATAATTTTACAATCATTTCATTTTTTCGATCAATTTCATACGATAACTTCTCTATAAAACTAGCTTCATCGAACAGATCACACGTACGAAGACCGCTTCGTTCAATTTTATCCATATAGCAAGGGCCAATACCTTTTTTAGTTGTACCAATATCAGCCTTCCCTCTTGCTCGCTCATATAGCTCGTCCATTTTTCTATGATAAGGAAAAACGATGTGTGCACGGTCACTTACAAAAATTTTCGTTGTATCTACTCCATCTTTCTCAAGCATTTCTAATTCTTCAAAAAAACCGCGTGGATCAAATACAACCCCATTACCAATTATATTTATGGCATTCTTATTTAATACTCCAGAAGGAATTAGATGAAGCGCGTACTTTTTATCTTCAATAACTACAGTATGACCGGCGTTGTTTCCGCCTTGCCCTCTAACAACCATATCCGCCTTTTTTGCAAGATAGTCAATCATCTTGCCTTTTCCTTCATCTCCCCACTGGGAGCCTACAACTGCTAAACCTGACAATGCAATCACTCCTTTTTTCTTATCCTATGTTTAATATCTATCTAGAGTTTATCTAAATAATCATTCAAATCTGCCATGAGTGCTTTCAAATCCACACCATGACCCTCAGCTGCTTCCTGAAGATTTTCTGTTGCAGCACCTGGGCATCCAAGACAGTTCAGACCATTTCGTAAAAAAATTTCGGTAACGTCGGGACCCATATCCATAATTTCGCTCACCAGCATTGATTCGTTGATTTTGCTCATAATAACCTCCCTAACAAGAAAACGTTTGTATCATCGAATTTTTTATTCGGAAATGTGGCTTTTATCTACAAATCTTGTATATTTACCTAACCAAGTCAGTTCTACACTCCCCGTAGGTCCGCTTCTCTGCTTGGCAATGTTTACTTCACAAATATTTGGTTTTTCTGTTGTATCTGGATTATAATATTCATCTCGGTACAAAAACATTACAATATCTGCATCTTGCTCAATAGAACCGGACTCCCTCAAGTCCGATAAAATCGGTCGATGATCGGTTCTTTGCTCTGGGGCACGAGACAACTGGGAAAGTACAATTACAGGACAATCCATCTCACGTGCAAGAAGTTTTAAGAAACGAGAAATTACGGAAACCTCTTGTTGACGACTTTCGGAACGGCCCTCATAACTCATAAGCTGTAAATAGTCAATGACAACCAAATCTAGACCTTTTTCCGCTTTTAATCTTCGGCATTTATTTTTCATTTCCATCACGGTAATACCGGGGGTATCATCTATAAAAACCTCAGTCTGAGATAATTGATCCAAAGCCAAGTGAATGTTATCCCAATCTTGCGGCTCTAAATTTCCTGTTTTCAGTTTCTGCATTTCGACTCTGGATTCCATACTTAAAAGTCGTTGTCCCAATTGATCCTTTGACATTTCAAGGCTAAAAATCAGTACTGTCGCTTTTGCTTTAATTGCTGCTTGTTGAGCAATATTTAATGCAAAAGCAGTTTTTCCCATTGCAGGTCTTGCAGCCAGCATAATTAAATCAGAGCGCTGCAAACCGGAGGTACGCTCATCTAAATCAATAAATCCTGTCGTCAACCCAGTAAGATTACCCTCCATTTTAGACATTTCATCAATTCTGGCAATGTTCGACCAAAGAACATCCTTTAATGGTTCAAAATCTTTCTTTTGTCTAGTTTGAGCAATTTCAAAAATACTACGCTCTGCATAATCTAAAACTTCTTCCGGTTGCATCTTTTCTTGATATGCTTTTTCAATAATATCTGAAGCCGAAGAAATCAAACGACGCAGCACTGCTTTTTCTGCAACAATTTTTCCATACTGTGCTGCGTTTGACGTCGTAGGAACTACAGTGGAAAGTAAAGCAATGTACGCTCTGCCTCCGACCATTTCCAAACTTTTTCTCTTTTTCAACTCTTCGGAAACCGTTAACGTATCCACTGGTTCATTTTTGCGGTAAAGCTCAACGACGGCATTATAAATTTCTTTATGCATTGCATTATAGAAATCATCAGCCTTTAAAAACTCCAGGACTTCAAATAAAGCATCCTTATCTAAGAGTATGGACCCTAATACCGATTTTTCTGCATCATCATTATGCGGCGGAATGCGCTCCATCTGGTTCATATGTAATCCTCTACATAACCTTTACTTTACAATTTGCTGTAACATCCGTATAAAGCTTTATTTCCACACTAAATTCACCAATATGTTTAATTGGTGCTTTTAATACAAATTTCCGTTTGTCTATTTCAATGTTTTCCTGTTCCTTTAAGGCATTTGCAATGTCTTGATTTGTTATGGAACCAAACAATCTTCCACCTTCCCCTGATTTTGTTTTTATATTTAAAGTAATGGATTCAATTTTCTTTGCAATTTCTTGTGCAGCTTCCATCTCTTCTTTTCGTTTTGCCTCATTTAACGCAGCTTGTGCTTCCAATTCCTTTAAATTTGCAGGAGTCGCTTCCTTTGCCATTCCTTTTGGTAAAAGCAAATTTCTTGCATAACCATCACTTACCTTAGCAACGGTACCAGCTTTTCCAATTCCTTTTACATCCTTCAATAATATTACTTGCATGATGTGCCTCCTTTATTTTCACTCTATATTTGCTTCCGATATAAGCTGTTTTAGTTTCTCAATTGCTTCTTTTGGAGTCATTTCCAACTGTGCTCCAGCTGTAGTCAAATGACCACCTCCACCTATTTTTTCTAATATGGTCTGCACGTTAATTTCTCCTAAAGAACGTCCGCTGACTGCAGTATATCCCTCATTGGTCGGTCCTGCAGCAAAACTTGCGCGAATACCATTAATATCCAAGAGTTGATCAGCTGCCTGCGATGCTAAAATTTGCATATTTGATGCAGGTTCCTCTGTATATGTCAAAGCAATGCCGTTATCCAAAACCTGTGCATCGGAAATCAATGCAGATTTTCGTTTGAAAAATTGTAAATCCGTTTTGAAAAATTGTCTTACACTTGCAGTATCTGCACCTGATCTTCGCAGCCAAGAAGCTGCTTCGAAGGTACGAACCCCCGTCTTAACAGAAAAGCTTTTTGTATCAACAGTTATTCCTGCCAACAAAGCTTCTGCTTCCAATTTATCAACTTCTTTTTTATCTCCAATATATTGCAATATTTCCGTAATCAGTTCAGAAGTAGAGGATGCATAAGATTCCATATAAGTTAACGTATGATTTTCAATACTTTCTTCCGCCTTCCTATGATGGTCAATGACAACAATTTTATCCGTCTTGTATAATAATTCGGAACACTCTACTAAGCTTGGTTTGTGTGTATCTAATACAATTAACAAGGTGTCTTTTTCCATCAACCCTAATACAGTTTCGCTGTTTTCAAATCGGTAATTTCCAGATTCTTTCGCTCTATTATAAATATTTTCTAAAGACTCATGATAATCATTGATAACTATGATTGCCTCTTTATTTCGATTTTTTGCAATACGAAAAATACCAAGAGCCGCGCCAAAACAATCCATATCCGGCTTTTTATGTCCCATGATAACAACATTTGGAGATTGATCAATCAACTGTCGTAATGCATGTGCCATAATTTTTGATTTTCCTTTATTGCGTTTTTCTACAGCCTGCAAACGTCCACCATAGTATTCTACTTTGCTCATCTTTTTTACAACAGCTTGATCTCCGCCCCGTCCTAAAGCTAAATCCAAAGCTGCGGCTGCATATTCATCCAACTGTTGGGGTGTTTTTGCACCAACGCCAATCCCCATGCTTAAAGATGCCGGAAAATCTGCATCTGTTTCAATTTCTCTCACTTCGTCTAAGATAGAAAATTTATTTACTTCTAATTTTTCAAAATGTTTATATTCAAACGCGATATGATATTGTCCTGCTCGATACCGTGTCACCGAAGCGTTGATTTTTGCAGCCCATTGCCGTATCGTTTTTTCAATCTGTGCTGCAATCACGGCCTTTCTTTCATCTGGTGAACTTGCAATTAAATCATCGTAATTATCTACATTTACATAAGCTGTACAGAGCTTCTCATCCTTATACAAATTCTTTAATGTTTCTAAATTTGTTATATCCAACCAGTAAAGCATTGTCGTATTATTTTCTTCGTGTTGTTCGCCTTCCTTGCTTCTCATACTGGATGCCATGACGCGATAGGTTTTCCCTCCATGTGAAACCAGCATATATTTATCTTCGTCTTCATTATTTAAAAATTCCGTATGTTTTATATTTGTAATCTGATGAATGTTGGTATGGAACATTTCTACATCTTCATAAATCTCAGAAAATTTTTTATTAATCCATAAAATTTCACCTGCATAGTCAATCATGCAAAGAGGCAATGGATTTTTTGAAATGAAGTGACGCGTTGTCTCTTCCATATCATCTGTGATTGCTTTTGCATAATCCACAAGCAATTCTCTCTTACTGACAGACAATCTTTGATAATACCAAAACAAAACAAATACAATAAGAAACGCAAAAATCCCTACTGCAATATTAAAATAAAACAGTACGGCTGCAAACAAAATTAATATGATGGTATTTACTTTTAAATACGGTTGAATCAAACTTTTTAAAATTTTAATACCCATTTTTTTTCCCTTAACATCTCAATGTTTCAATCGTCTATCATTATACCATAAAACCATTCTTAATTCGCACTCTTTTTTTGCTTGTCAAAATTGGAAACTTCCTACTTTCAAGTATTTTGTAGATGAATGTTTTCTAAGCGGCTATAAGCCACTAAATATAGCTATTTAAAAAAATTATTTTATTTTTTATCCTATTTTATACAATAGAAAAGAAGTTGAATAAAAAAACTGTAAACAATTCATATTACGTTGTCTACAGTAAAAAAGTGGATATGATGTTCCACTAATATTAAAAGAGGCGAAAATCGCCTCTTTTCTATTTTATTCTGCTGTGTATGGCAATAAAGCAACAATTCTTGCTCTTTTGATTGCCTTTGTTACTTCTCTTTGGTGTACGGCACATGTACCAGTGATTCTCTTAGGAAGAATCTTACCTCTATCAGTAACATATTTTTTTAGCTTATCCACATCTTTATAGTCAATTGTTTCTGTTTTATCTGCACAGAACTGGCATACTTTCTTTCTTCTTACGCCACGTCTTTTGTCCATCATACTCTTTCTCTCTCCTTTCTTGGAAACTCTAATCTACGAAAAGTAAAGATTTAAAATGGAATATCGTCATCGTCGTCAAGTGCCTGAAAACCTTCCGGAACACCAAACCCACCAGCTGGAGTTTCACGCTCGAAACCGGTTCCACCTGCCGAACCACTCTTATCGCCCCATTCTAAAAATTCGACTCTATCAGCAACAACATCGGTAGTATACCTGGTTTCGCCAGACTGGGTTTTATAACTACCAGTTTGCAGTCTTCCCTGAACGCCTACCAAACGACCCTTTTTTAAAAATCTCTCGCAATTTTCCGCTTGTTTGCCAAAAACCGTAATACGAGGAAAATCAGTTTTCTTTTCTCCTCCGGCTCTTACTGGTCGGTCAATTGCAATCGTAAAGGTCGCAACAGCGTTCTGACTCTCCGGGATATAACGAATCTCGGGATCTCTTGTCAATCTGCCGATTAAAACTACTGAATTCATCTTTGTCACCAACCTTTATTTTTCGTCTTTATTGATAATGATATGTCTGATTACATTATCGGAAATTCTAAGTCTTCTATCAAGTTCTGTTGGAAGCTCAGTGCTGCCTGTGAATTCGATTACAACATAGTATCCGTCATTTTTCTTATTGATCGGATAAGCAAGTTTTCTCATTCCCCAAACATCTACTTTTCCAACTTCACCGTCTGCCGCAATGATTCCTTTTACCGTTTCAATGCTAGCTTCTTTTTTATCGTCTTCCAAGATAGAATCGATGATGAACATAACTTCATAATTACTCATTCTTTTCACCTCCCTATGGACTAAATGGCTCCAACCTTATGTCGGAGCAGAGAGCATATTTTTGTCATCCATCGCATGTACAAAAATTAATGCCTATTAAGTATATCATAAATAATAAAAAATGCAAGTTTTTTTAAAAACCCTTATAATGCCTGCATTCCTTTTAATGCCTGAATCAATGCAAGAATGACACCTACGACACCTTCTCCTCCTAAAAGACCAGAAGCAATGATCATACCGTTTCCGGATTTTTCAAATTTTGGTGCGGCTTTTTCAACAACAAATCTTAGTGCACCTCCTACCATTGCGGTGAAGGAAAGATAAAACGGCAAATAGATTCCAAGACCCAAGGTCATAACCGGAAAACGTAAAATATATAAAATCGTTCCCATAAATAGTCCTACAACAAATGAAGTCATATGAGGAATTCCTCCAACCATAGCTGCTACGACACCAGCTTGTGGTGCAGGAAATAAATCCGGATTACCAAATGCTTCGGCTCCATATGCCTTTACGATAACAAATAATACACCAACGGATACAAATGCACCAATGATTCCGCCGATCACCTCTCCAAGCCACTGTGCTTTTGGATTACTCTTAAGAATATGTCCGGCTTTAAAATCATTCATGACATCTCCAACTAAACCGCAAGCTACTGCTACTATTGCAGCTACAAAAAATGCTTGTACATTTCCAAGATTTGCAGCAAATTTCGCAGCAAGAAGTACAATAATTCCGAATATTTCCATAGGATTAATCCCTGATTGACCGACAACTTGCGCAGACATGGATGTAGCAAGCCAAACACCTAAAATAGTAATCACGCTGGCAATCATCCCCAAATCCAAAACAAACGTAAATATAAATGCAAGAATAACCATAAGAATCGGTGCCCAGCGAAGATTTACAATCGCATCCCCACGAGAACCCTTTAAAAACATCGGTCCAAAAATTTCTTTTGCCTTGGGCAGAATTCCTTTTACTATAATTCCAATACCCGTTCCTACCATAACTCCAATTCCCAAAGAAGATTTGATAGACATTGCAGTATCAAAATCAACAATACCCAGGCTTGGCATCCCAATGACAACTCCAAAGTCACCAATAATAGCACCCAAGAACCATACGCCAACTGCAAGCGGTCCAACAAGATAACCAACTGCAATTAACATTGGGGATAAATAAATATAAAAAGCTACGCCTTTTGCAGCGATGGCTTCATTTAAAACAATAATTTGTGGAATTTTTGCAAACCAATCTCGAATCAACGTGAATAAAGAGGCGAGTCCCAAAGAAGAAAATAAAATAATGGATTTTTTACCACCCTCATCTCCAATCACTAAAGTTTCTGCAGCTGCAATCCCCATAGGATACGGTAAATCCTGTGTGACTACAAAATATTTACGAATCAGCGCGGTAAAAATTAGCCCCAGCAAAACGCCGCCTAATGTGACGACCGTTAACGCGATTAGATCCACCTCTGCTTTGGGTTCAAGCATCCAAATTCCGGGGATGGTAAACGCAATTCCACCTGCTACCATTGCACCTGCTGACATAACGGTATGCGTGACATTTATCTCATGGATATTTGTCCGTCCTAATGCTTTTAGGGCAAACATAGATACAAGGGCTACAAAAATGATTGGCCAAGGAAGTGCGCCTAGCTTCAAAGCAACATACATAGAGCTCATTGTCAAAACTACCGATCCGGTGGAACCGATTATCATTCCTCGAAGGGTAAATTGCTCTTTGAATGAAGCCTGCCTTACGCCTTTTGGTGTGTTAGACATTTTTCTTTCTCCATTTCTTTTTATTAAATTTTAAGATTAGTGTAGGTAATACACATCTTAAAAAATGATAGTATAAAAAAAAGGGTTTCGCAACCCTTTTCCTTTAAATTATTCCCAGAGAACTTGAGGATATACTCCCTTATCCTTTAATAACTGCAATGCCAAAACTACATTTTGCTTGTCCTCTTTATATGTTACACCCTGCCATTTATCAGATGATTTTAATACCTTAACTGTCGCTTTTCCCTCTTCAATAAGTTCATCCACAACAAAAGGCAAAAAATATTCCCCCTTCAATGGATTATCGTTTAATGATGTTTCTAAAAAAGCTGGAAAACGATTTTCTAGTTCTTTCATCATGCTTAGAGTGAAGCCCCATAGATTCATAGACACCAAAGTTCCCTCTGCAATATCAACCCAATCTTGATCGTCTTCCATATATTGAATAACTCCGTTGTTTCTTTGGATCTTTGTACGCTCTGTAATATCTTGTAAATATCCCTGGGTATCCGCTTGGCAAATACCTCTTGCCACATGACCGTTTTCTGTTAATGTATTTTCCACCAAATAGCCTACCATACAGTAACGATATTTATCATCATCTTGAGCATTTTTCAGAAAATCATACATATTCTGAAATGCTTGTGCTCCATAATAATCATCGGCATTGATTACCGCAAACGGGGCATCTACTTTTTTCCTTGCTGCAAGCACTGCATGACCGGTACCCCACGGTTTTACACGATTCTGCGGAACATTATATCCTTGTGGAAGATCTATTAATTCCTGAAATGCAAAAGCAACGTCTAATTTTTTACCTGCTTTTGGTTCAATCATAGCACGAAACTCTTCTTCCATTTCTTTTTTAATTATAAAAACAACCTTACGAAAACCAGCTTTCCAAGCATCGTAAAGAGAAAAATCTATAATCAGCTCTCCATTTGAGCCAACCGGATCCATTTGCTTTAGTCCACCATAACGACTTCCCATCCCGGCAGCCATTACGACTAAAATTGGTTCTTTCATCACTAATCTCCATTTCTTAATTAATTTTTGTTTATAATCTGAATGCCGTTTTAAAATTTGCTATTAGCCTCTCCTATTTTAGCGTAGTCCATTCTTGCTTTCAAGGCGTTTCCTATTTTACATTCAAACTTTATGATGTTATGATAATAAACAGGATAAAAAACTGAAAAAATAATTCGCGTTGCAAAGGAGTCTAAAATGACAGAACAAAAAAGCAAAGAAATAAGAAGCCGTGAAGATGTTCGAAGAAAAATCGATACCATCGATGATGCACTTATGGAGCTGCTTACAAAACGTATGTCCATTTCCTTGGAAATGGCAGAAGCAAAAAAACAAAAAGGTCTTCCTTTATTTGATGCTGCCCGGGAAAATGAAATTTTAGAAAAAATTTCTAATTTTACTAAAGAATTTAGCCCCAAAAATGCGATGCAAATTCATTCGGCTACTGAAAAAGTATATGCGCAAATTATGACACAAAGTCGAAGAATCCAATCCAATATATTATTACCCAATGTCATTTATTTAATTGGATATATGGGGAGTGGAAAAACGACTGTAGGAAAGGAATTAAGCCAAGTAACCGGATTTTCGTTTATTGATATGGATACAGAAATTCAGCTTTCCGAACACAATTCTATCCGAACTATTTTTAATGAAAAAGGCGAACCGTATTTTCGAGAAAAGGAAACCGCTTTACTTGAAACGCTCTCACATAAAAAAGAGATCATTGTTTCCTGCGGCGGTGGTATTGTATTAAATGAAAAAAATAGAAAACTTTTAAAAGATTCCGGTGGCTGTGTATTTTTAGATGGATTTCCTAGGGATATGTTTGAGCGTATTAAGGAAGATCCAAATCGACCAAATGCTTACTTTGAAACAGAAAACGAAGAGCAGCGTTTGACTCAATTTAATCGTCGATACCAAAAGAGGAAAGACTTTTATTTAGAAGCAGCAAATCGTACCATTTTTATTGACAAAGAAACACCAGAGCAAATTGCGGAAGGTATTACTTTTTTATTATCAAATGAATAAAAAATGCAGACTTGAAATACAGTCTGCTTTTTTTATCATTATTTATCGTTATCGTTGTAATTCTACCAACTTATCTCTTATTATTTTCTCTACTCGTTCTGCAAGTTCAGATGCTTCTTTTTTATCCATGTCTTTCGTTTCTATCATAGGATGAATGTATACGTTAACCTCCGCAGGAGTTGCATAACCCTTTTCTTCAAATAACTTATACGTACCACTAATTGTAATCGGCACAACCGGAACGCCTGGCTTTGTAGCAAGACGCAAACTCCCTCTTTTGAATTCTCCCATATTTGGTCCTTTACTTCTTGTTCCTTCCGGGAAAATACCCATAGAAAAACCTTGTCCCAGATATTCAATGCCTTTTTCAATCGCACGTAAGGATGCCCTTGGATCCTCACGTTTGATAAATACACTTCTTACATCATAAATCCATTCACCAAAAGCCGGAAGTTTTCTGAGGTTTTCTTTTGCAATAAAACCAAATTGCTTAAAATCTATTACAGAGGTAAGCACAGCAATATCAGCATAGCTCTGATGATTGGCAACAAAAACAACCGCTCCTTCAGGTATATTTTCTTGTCCTTCTGCACGTACAGTTACACCTACCTTACGAATCAAATTTTTACCCCAAGTAGATTCGCCGATAGATATTTCTTTGCGTTCAGCTTCGAAGTTACCTTGCGCTCTATATTTATGGATGTTCACTTTATTATGATGTATATGAATTAAATCCCAATACATCCACATGCCCATCAATACATTCTTTAAAAGCTTCATTCATGTTCTCCTTTTTCTGTAAGATGTTAATTTGATTACAATTGCATAACGGTTCTGCTATTTAGTTGCAAAACTACTTCTCTAGTAATAAAATTGAGGCAAATACATTGAAAATTTACGAAGGACATTGACTCATGAAACATTCAAATCGCCTCGTGGTAAGCCTATGTTTACTCGGCTTTTCCGTGATTGCTTATTTTGTAACTTTAGATGCTTCTCTAGCATTTGATGCCTTTTTTCAAAAGGCAATATTTTCTATGCGAAACGAAACTTTAACTGTTTTCTTTTCTGCGTTAACTCATACCGGTGATTGGCAAGCAGTTTTGACCATATGCATCGTTCTTTTAGCATTGCCAAAAACAAGAGTTCACTTTGGTATACCTCTATCATTTGCAGCCGGCACTTCATTGATATTTTATTCCATCATAAAATATATCTTTCAACGGCCACGACCTAACATTGCTCTGCATTTAATTGAACAAGGCGGTTTTAGTTTTCCAAGTGGTCATACAATGACAAGCCTAATTTTTTATGGTACTCTTATCCTGTTATTAAGTCAATACTATGGATTTAAAAATATGGCAGTTCGTTTAACTCATGCTATTTGTGCCGCATACATTTTCTTAATTGGAATTTCAAGAATTTATTTAGGAGTTCACTATCCTACAGACGTACTAGCAAGCTGGTTGTTAGGAATCCTTATCCTTACATTTTTTCACACCCATTTCATCTCACATTTTTCATTACCAAATGAAAAAGTAGATGAACAACTTTTTTAATCTTCGTCTATCGTTTTTCTCTTTTTACCGCTTCGTTATCCGTCGTTCCACGATCAAAGAATGGACTTTTAGAAGATACGGATAGTGGAATGCCGTAGGCAACTCTAACATCGTTCGGAAAAAGTCCAATCTCCATAGCTATTTTTCCTGCAGTATAAATGACTCGATTATCAATGCGATGATTTGCGGCAACTGAAACAGCAGAGCCAATAGCGATACCCAAATCACCTGTATTAAAGCTGCAAATTCCATTATTTTTCATATTTTCGCCGCAATTTTTGTACCCACAATAACCACAATGATCCAGTAAAATCGGATGAATCTTCGCACCCATAAGTAACAATGCATCACAAGCTTCTACATTGTACCCATCTCGTACCATGAAATCCATCTGCCATTCTGCCCCATATTCTCTCATTGCTTTCGCTAAATTGTCTTTTTCTTCTCCATCTAAGATAAGAACTTCTAAGTTATCAATTCCACAACCTTTAGGTGCCGTTCTTGCAGCGGCAGCCATTAATTCTGCAACCTGCATCACAGCATTTTTTTCTACATCCTTCCCATTACAAATCATGATTTCCTCCTTTATTCTTCAATCATTTAAAAATGGATTTTTTACTTTTACATTATCCTTTATTTTATCATAAGTGCAAACCGTTACTCCGGTTTGCTTCACAAGGATCAATAAATACATTTGGGACAAAATTGTTTGATATTATTTGATTTTGTTACATAAATTCGTATTTATTATATCAGAAAACTTGTTTCTATGCTTTCATTCATTTTGCAGTTTATGAATCAAATTGCTAGTTTTCAATCTTATTTTTAAATACACCCTTTTCGTATATTTATCCTAAAATGTATCATACTATTAAAAGACTTCATAAGACAAAGGAGGTATTTTATGGCTCATAATAAAAAACAAGATGAAAATTATTTAATTGAAAAAAGTGTAAATGACGTTAACAATGAATGTCCAGAGAAAGATGAAGATGGAAATTGCCTAACACCAGGTGTTTTTAGTGATTCCGATCCAATAGGCGGAGGCTGATTATAAGAATTTATAGTGATAAATGATTCAATACTACAGGGAACATAAGAATGTTCTCTGTTTTTTGTTATTTCTTTCAGAACTAATAATGACCTTCTATGATGATTAAAGTTCACCATAGAAAGCCATATAATTTTAAATTCATCTCTTTATTCCATAGGCTCACTAGGCTGTGAAATCTCTATCCCTAGTTCTTTTGCAACATCCTTTAAATAAATCGTCTCCGTTTTATCTTTATAGTGTAATGTAATGGTTTCCTCTTTCATAAATGGTTTTAAATTTCCATCTTCATCAAGACAGTGTATACCATAAGAAAATTGATTTGGGTATTCCCCTCGGTCATCTAAAATACTTTCAAAACATTCTCTCACGACCATTTCTGGTCCCGTATAATCCTCATGATTACGCCTTATGTGCCACATAGTCAAAACCTTACCATCTGTCAACTCAAAATCAAGCCTTATTACATCATCCTGACAGGAATATGTTATCTTCATATCCTCAGAATTTGCTTTCCAACCAACTCCAAAGAAATAGAAATAAGATCCAACCAGTAATGCACACACAGTTAAAGTTATCATAACAGATTGCAAAATTTTTCTATTCAGCTTTTTAAAAGGATTAATTTTTTTCTTATCATACAAAGGTTCTTTCACCGAAACCTCTTCTTTCATTTGCTCTAACGTTTCACTACACTGAGAACAATTCTGTAAATGCTCTTCGATCTCAAGGTTACTTTCAGCACTGGTTAAATGATCGATATAGCTTGGAAGCAAATCCCTAATAATTTCGCACTTCATTTTCCTCTTCCTTTCATAATTTTTTGTTTTGATCGATAAAAGGTGACTCTTGCCCAGTTTTCATTTTTGTTAAAGACCTCTCCAATTTCTTTAAAAGAAAAGGCTCCTGTAATACGCAATAGAACCACCTCTTTTGCAGTTTCCTCAAGAACATGCACTGCTTTAATTAATTCCATTTTTTCTTCTGTTCGGCAGAATTCATCCTCCGGACTTAATTGATTGGAAACAATATTATCGTCAAGAACAGACGTCTGCTTGCGTTTCCTTTTATCAATTTCTTGATACCATACATGCTTTGCAATTTGACAAAGCCACGTAGATATTTTGCATGTTCCGTTATATCGATTTGCTGATTTCATTGCACGATAAAAAGTTTCCTGTGTGAGCTCTTCTGCGGTGTTCACATCATTGCAAAGACTCAATAAAAACTTAAAAACAATCTCGGCATATTCTTGATAAATATCCTCTGTATCAAGCAACAGCATCACCTCCTTCACAACATATATCCTAAAAAACTCATGTTCGTTACATAATAATTTTAAAAAAGGCATCTGTAAAAACAGATACCTTAAGAAATTTTATTTTCTATTTCAATAAACAATAATATTTCAAATAAAATGAAACACGTGTAGCCTTTTCTTAAAAGCTATGACAACTCTTTTTCAGAGAATTCTATCGTCACTGCATATACAAATTCATACCCTTGTTCTTGGTATACTTGTGGTTCATTAAAATAAGTAGCACCATAAGAAGAAATCTCATCTTTTGATGTAAAAATTTGTATTGCTACGGGAATTTCTTTTTCACACTCTATTGTTTCCATTGAAAAATTTTCTGTTGATGCAAACAATGTTGAATTAGTCATTCCCTCTGTATTTATTTTTTGATTCGTGTGATGTTCCACACCAGAAATGGTATCACCATTTTGAATGGCTACATGAAATCCCTCACCAAGGTGATTAAATTCAATCGCAATCCTACCTGCTTTGTTTTCAATTACATGGTTTCCGCCAGTTTCATAAATCCATGTACCATTATCATCAAGCTTATAGCATTTGATTGAAATGCTCTTTATATTTTCACCAACCGTATAATCAAAAAACTCACTGAAATTATCATTTTTCAGTAATTTAACAATTCCATTCTCTTGTTCCGTGAGATCAGCCACTTTTAATTGCATTAAAACTTCTTGATTTTCACCACAAGCTGTCATGCACAGTATAAAAAGCAGTAATAAAACTATTGAGGTTATCTTTTTCATATTTTCTTACCTTTCGAATACAAATAAACGATTCTTGCTATTACTATTATTTCTCCAATGTTCTGCTATTAATATTGTAATTAGCGATCCATTTATTCTAAATCTTGAATGGTCATTTTCCCTAGTTCCTTTTTTTGTTTGTATTTCTCTCTACAAGCAAAATAAATAATCAAATATACTAATGTAGGAATATTTGATAAGATAAAGGTTGATGCCATCAAGCTGAAAACATCCCAATGACTCATACCATCATAAATTGCCAAAGAAACAATCATCAACAAAGAATAAGCAAAAAATATAAGTGGCAATACCAAGCCAAACCATTTATTCTCTTTTTTTGAAAGAAAAATCTGTAGCCATATACCACCTACTATAATTAGTAATACAGCAATAATGCTAATACTAATACGCATTTACACATCCTCCTTTTTCATTTTCTTATATTCATTTATTAGAATTTTGGCTGCTTCAAAATCAACTTTATCATTGACTGCAAGTCGCTTTATTAAAGCAATATATGGTTCATTTGCAGAATCCTCGCTGATTTGAATTTTTTGTATCAGTTTATCCAGCCTAAGTCGAACCGTAGGATATGTTACACCATATTGATTCGCAATTTCTTTTAATGAACCGGATGCCAAAATAAATTTTTTTATAAACGAAACATCTTCATTATCAAGATTTATCATCCATTCAGGAACAATTTCTATTGCCATAAGAACCTCCACTTTAATAATATTAAGGTTATACTATAATATTATTAAAGTCAATACTGATTATTTATTTTATAAAATTTGTAATAACTAAAAATATGTAATTCTAATTAAGATAATAAATGAGCTGATATCATTTAAATTATGACATCAGCTCATTTATTAGAATTTAAGTATTACCTTTTTATTAATCTGCTTTTGGATTTTCAAAAGTACCAAATACGATTTGTTTCCCATCTTTGACCATTATCTTTCCTTTTGCAATCACCGTATCGATGCTTAAATCCTCTGCATTTAATAGGCAAAGGTCCGCATCGTAGCCTTCTTCAACACGGCCTTTTCCCTTAAGTTTCAGGATTCTAGCTGGATTTGAAGTGATGGCTTTTATTGCAATTTCAAGAGGAATTTCAGCCTTTTTCACACATTCCCGAACTTCCTTTAAAAGGCAGCTGCCCTTTCCGATCCCGATTCCAACAAACTCTTGCTTTTCATTGAAAATCGGAAGGCTTCCCTGACCGTCGGATGAAATTGTAAACAGATCGCTGCTGACACCTTCGTCCAACATACGCTTTATACCTGTACATACTCGAACTTCATCGCAAATGGTTTCCCAATAATCAATATCTTCATTTCCGGTAAAATCCACAAAGCCTCCATTTTTGGCATATGCTAAACATCGTTCAAAAAGCATTGCATTTCGATTGATGTGTGTTGGTAAAAATTGAGATCTCGGAATTTCTGTTTCCTCCACAGTACGCTCAATCAAATCAATGCATCGAGGGCTATCACCTAAGTGTATATTCAAAATACCGGCTTTTCCCGACAACATGCCACCCACTCTGCTGTCTGCCGCAATTCGAATAAATTCCTCAAAGGTAGGCTGAGAAGAACGATGATCTGAAATAGCAATCTCTCCCACTCCAATAACCTTATCAAGTATCATAATATCTTTCATCAAGCTATCCGTCAATGTATGCACCGGCACTTGATAAGATCCCGTATATACAAAAGTGCTAATACCCTCTTCTTCCAACCCTTTTGCCTTTGCTAAAAGTGATGTCATATCTCTGCCAACGCCGTCCGTACCAATGCAACCAACGACCGTCGTAATTCCACAGGTAGTAAGATCAGTTAACGTAGCTTCTGGCGTTCTTGTCGCAAAACCACCTTCACCGCCTCCACCCATAATGTGTTCATGAGAATCAATGAATCCAGGCACTAAGCACTTTCCTGTACCATCAATGATTTCTACTTCTACATTTTGTCCTAGCTCTAAGTCTTTACCAATCTGACAGATTTTACCGCCGGCGATTAAAACATCCATCTTGCCTAAGCATTCCGGTGCATATACTGTTGCATTTTTTATTTGCTTTATCATGGTTTACCTCTTTTGTTGTCTATCCGTTAAAACTGATTTTAAAAACCACTCATACTTGCAATTATTATAGTCACAACTGCCATAGCATAGAGTATTCCTAAGAATTTCATCATAAATTTAATCCATTTTGCCCAATCAAGTCTTGCAATCGCTAAAGCACCCATTAGACAACCAGAAGTTGGAACAATTAAATTCGTTAAAGCATCACCAAGCTGGAACGCTAAAACAGCAGTCTGACGCGTTACACCTAAAAGATCTGCTAAAGGTGCCATAATTGGCATTGTCAATGCGGCCTGACCGGAACCGGATACAACAAAGAAATTGAAAACAGACTGGAAAATATACATAAGTACTGCTGCAGCTGTTGCAGATAATCCTACAAATGCACCACTTAATCCATTTAAAATCGTATTCAATACAGTTCCGTCCGTTGGTTCTGCTCCACCAAGTACAAGCATAATACCCTGTGCCATACCAACAATCATTGCAGCTCCAACCAAATCCGATACACCCGTTTTAAAAGATTGTGCCATATCATTTATGGTCATATTATTTAGCTTAAATATGACACCGATAATACCGGCAACAATACCCATGATGAAAAACTGTGTTGCCAATTCCGGGATATAGTATCCATTTTTCATTACACCCCAAACAACCCAAACCATTCCAACTACGATAGTCAAAAGTACCAAAGCGTGACCAATTCCGAATTTTTGTACTTCCCCGGATTGTCCTTCAAAATCTTTTCTAAAGTATTCATCCGATTCAAAAGCAACGGATTTCATAGGATCTTTTTTAATTTTCGCTGCATAAATCATTGTCAATGCAACACCAACACCCGTAAAAATCACCCACATCACAATACGGAAATTTGCACCGGAAAAAACAGGCACTCCAGCAATTCCCTGTGCAATTGCAACAGAAAACGGATTCATCCAAGAAGTACCAAATCCAATCTGCGTAGCAACATAAGTAATCAAAATTCCAACAACGGAATCATAGCCCATTGCAATAACAAGTGGAATTAAAATCATTGCGAAAGGTAAAGCTTCCTCTCCCATACCAAATACGGCTCCTCCAAGAGAAAAGAGTATAAACAGTAAAGGAAGTAATAGCTTTTCTCTTCCCTGCGTTTTTCCAATCATATTCATAATTCCGGTTTCTACCGCACCTGTACGCAAAATAATTCCAAATGCACCACCGATGACTAAAATAAACGCAATAACACCAACTGCAGAACCCCATTTGTCGCCTTTTACCATACCTTCAAATACATAATTGAATAAGCCGACTTCACCATATGGTTCAAACAAAGAAATACCTTCTTTTAATGGTTCTCCATTATCATTCAATACATACTGAAAGCTTCCGTCTTGAATGACTGTTCTGGTTTTTTCTACCCCATTTACCATGTATGTAACTTCCTCAGTCGAATACATACCTTGAGGAATGAGGTAGGTTAGCAATGCAGCTAAAACTACTACCAGAAAAATAATGACGTAAGTATCCGGCATTTGAAAGCCTTTGTTTAGAGTTTCTAAACCTTTTTTCTTATCCTTACTCATTTCACACCTCCAAAAATAAATATAAATAACTTCTGACAAAATAATATAAGCAAAAAGGATGCCATTTCTAAATATTCTCCTCTTTTTAGATGAAAATATATAAAAAAAGCAAGGATATTTCCTAATTTTTACTTTATTATAGGAAACTCTTGCTTTATCTCTATCGCTTTATTTAATTTTTATCATTAAACAATCTAATAAAATTGGTCTTATGGCTTTATTTGGTTGCCATTTTTTCCAAAACCATTTCTCCTTTTTTTGTTAAACTAGCCCCACTCCGACCCTTTTTTAGAATTAAATAATCTTCTCTTTCCAATTGTTTAAGGCGAGTTCTAACTTGACCTTCCGTACAATGTTTTCCGCAATTTGTTAAATATCTTGCTATATTTACTCTTCCGGCAATACGTTTTTGTTTTTGCAAATTCGATACAGCTTGTAATATTTCAAAAAGCTCTACACTGATTGATTCAAAAAAATTAGCAAAGGACTGTGCACTTTTGATATGATCCGTGTCATCCGTTGTAAATTCAAAAAAATGTGTATCCGGTAAATCACATATGCAAAGATGATTTTCTTTCTGCCTAACGGCTAACATATATTTAATCGTATTATATAATTCTCTCACATTCCCATTCCATCTAAGTTTTTGAAATACATTAAAAACCTCATCTTCAACCTCTATGGAATGACCAAGTTCTTTTTTTATGAAATGCTTCACTAAAGGTTTTATTTCTTCTGGCATTTCTCGCAAAGTTGGTAAATGAATGCATCCCATTTTTAAACGAAAATAAAGATCCGCACGAAATTGCCCATTATGAACCATTTCTTTTAAATTTTTATTCGTTGCAGCGATGACTCGAATATCTACTTTTTTTATATTATTTCCTCCAAGAGGCATAATTTCTTTTTCTTGCAAAACACGCAGTAGTTTTGTTTGCATTCTTGCAGAAATGTCACCGATTTCATCTAAAAATATGCTTCCACCGTCTGCTTGCTCAAAAAGCCCTCGTTTTCCTCCTTTTCGAGCACCTGTAAATGCACCTTCTTCATATCCAAACAATTCGCTTTCCATCAATTCTTCCGGAAAAGCACTGAAATTTGCAGCCACATACGGACCATTTTTCCGATTGGATGCATTATGGATGGAGGATGCAAACAATTCTTTCCCAGTTCCGCTTTCTCCTTCAATTAATACAGTTAAATCCGTTTTCGCTAGTTTTTTTGCTTTTTCCTTTTCTTCTAACAGCCTCGGTGATGTCCCCAATAGATTTGAAAAAGAATGAACCGCAACATAACCCTTACTCTGCAGTTTTTCTTTTAAGAGATTTCGCATTACTTCCGTTTCAGCATTCATTAAAACCATTTTTTTTGAAATCTCAATAATTTTTGTTGTATATGGACGAACGACAGAATTTCCATCCCAATTAGATACACCGATTAATTCAGCAATTCCGACTAAGGAAGCAAGGTCTAAACCACGCGGCTTTAAATCTATAATTTTTCCAATGCTCCTCGGTACCATATGAACTTCGCCCGGAGTAATCGCAATCGAAAAAGCAGACAAATCAAGAGGTTTTTTCCCCTCTTTTTTATAGTCTGCTTCCATTGCGGGATACCATGCAACGTATTCGATATGATTGACCCCTATCTCGAATAAATTTTGAATACAAGTCTCTGCCGTTTCTTTTGCATCATTAACAAATAAAACCTTTTGGCCTTTTGAGATTGTTATAACCTGCTCAATTTCATCCAACTGCAAAAAACGCCGGCACACAAAATAGGAAATCCCTTCTGTTAAAAGATTTGCTTCTTCCATCTCTCTTTTTAGCTCAGCACTGGAAAGCAGAACAATATCTGCGGCTTGCTCCACTTCATGAATCTGCCCTAAGCCCGTATCAAGCGCATAAGAAATAATCTGGATTCCTTCTCCCAGAACATCTTTTAATTGTTGCTCCAGACATTTTTTTGTTCCTTCCGAACCGGCAATGAGCACAACCGTTTTTTTTGCATTTGTCATAGGTTCTATCCTTAATATCCTAAACCAAACCGTTCCTTTACACGTTTTATTGTTACTTCAGAAATAGCATTGGCACGTTCTGCGCCATCCTTTAAAATCTCTAATAATTCCTGAGATTCTCTGATTTCCTGAAAACGTTCTTGAATTGGTGTCATAGCATCTACTGCAATTTCAACCAAATCCTTTTTAAAATCACCGTATCCATGTCCTTCATAGTTTCTTTCAATTTCTGAAACTTCTTTCCCGGAAAACGCACTGTAAATGTTAAGTAAATTACTGATTCCTTGTTTATTCTCCATGTCAAAACGAACGACACCATCCGAATCCGTAGTTGCTTTCATAATAGATTTTTTTATTTTTTGCGGCGTATCCAGTAACGATATACGACTGTGTACATTTTCTGCACTTTTACTCATTTTACATGTAGGATCATCCAACGCCATAATACGTGCGCCGCTCTTTAAAAATCTTCCATCCGGCACAACGAAGGTATTCCCATATTTATTATTTACACGAATCGCAAGGTCTCTTGTCAGTTCAATATGTTGCTTCTGGTCATTCCCAACCGGAACAATGTCCGTATCATAAAGTAAAATATCTGCTGCCATCAAAACCGGATAGTTAAATAATCCTGCAGGAGCAGACTCTCTTCCTTTGCTTTTCTGTTTAAATTGCGTCATACGAGAAAGTTCACCTGTATATGCCGCACAAGTCAATACCCAACAAAGTTCTGCATGTCCGCTGACATCTGATTGTACAAAAACAATAGACTTTTTAGGATCCAATCCAACTGCGAGATAAAGTGCTGCAACATCTAGAATATTTTTACGTAAGGTCGCCGGATCTTGTTGAACCGTAATCGAATGCATATCTACAATGCAATACAAACAATCGTTTTCATTCTGTAATTCCACAAACTGTTTCAAAGCACCTAAATAATTCCCAATATGTATATTTCCTGTAGGCTGAACACCTGAAAACACCCTTTTCATAATTAAACCCTCCATGCTTCCTTAAACCTGTCCTTTAATTTCTTTTCAATTCTTGATATCGTCATCTGTGAAACACCAAATTCTTCTGCAATTTGTTGTTGTGTTTTATTTTGTACGAATCGTTTTTGAAACAGCTGTCGTTCCTGCTCATCCAATTTATCCAATACACCTTTTATTAGTTCTGCATCTTCAAAACTAGAAAATCCGCTATCTTCAACACCCATATATTTTTCAAATACAGAACCGTCTCCCTCGTCCTGATTATCATCAAAGGTCTGTTGCAAGGAATATGCTCCGTAAGATTGTCCGCTTTCCATTGCTTCCAATATCTGCTCCTGTGTATGCCCAAGATATTCCGCCAACTCTTTTACCGTTGGAACACGGTGAAGCTTTGAGGAAAGTGCTTCTTTTGCCTTTGGAAGCTGAGCAGATATTTCTTTAAGCCGCCTTGGTACCTTAATCATCCATCCTTTGTCTCTAAAATACCGTTTAATTTCACCAATGATAGTCGGCGTAGCAAAACTAGTAAATTCAAATCCTTTCGATGCATCAAACCGTTCCACGGCAAAAACCAAAGCCATAGAACCTACCTGATATAAATCTTCGTATTCCACGCCTTTGTTTAAATATTTCCGTATTAAAATATCAATCATATATAAATAATGTTCGACAATTTGATTTCTCAGCTCAATATTTTTGGTTTGGCTGTATTTTTCAAATAAGTCTTTCACATTGGTTTGGTTCATTGAGGACATAGAAAACTCCTAAACTCATTTGCAATTACAATACTTTACCATTTTAATTTTTGTTCCCGCCCCGATTTCAGAAAAAATATCAACTTCATCCATAAGTGCACGTATGATAAAAATACCCAAACCACCTTCTTTCGGTTCATCGGGATTTGGCATTTGATATTTGCTCATATCATAACCGCCTGCTTGGTCCGTAATAAAAATCGTGATTTGCTCTTTGCAAACCTCACAGGTTACTTCATAAGATTGTACCCCTGGGCACCCATGACGTACGACATTCGTACACGCTTCTGAAACCGCTACTTTAATGTCATCAATGGCTTCTACATCAAAACCGATGCTGTTTGCCAAAGAAGAAACCGCCATGCGGATCATACTTACGTATTCCGGTTTTCCAGGGACTGAAATTTTCAATAAGTCTGTCATTCAAATCTCCTCGTTTCCTTATAGAAAAATTTTGTCAAGACTGGTGATACACAATAACTTTTCAATGTTTTCTCTGGGATTTAAAAGGGTAATTTTCTTACCCTTTTCTTGCATTCTTGCGTATGCACCAATCATTACTCCAAGCCCGGTACTGTCAATGTAGTTTAAATGATCCAAATGCAATAACATATCTTCTGCATTTTCTAAAAAATTATTGTCCAATGCAGCTCGAAGATCTGGAGCGGTTAAAATATCTACCTCTCCATATAAAACAATTTCCCATTTTTTTATTTCCTCATTGAAATGACTATCAATCTGCAATGCCATCTTTTTATGTCCTCCTAAAAACTATACCCCTGCCGGTTGTATTTTAAACGTTTAGAATCCTTTTTATTTGCTTACAATTTAAAGTTTTATTTGGGAATTTTTTTTGTTTTCTTCTTGAATCTCATCCTCATCTTCATCTTCACGAACTACCTTAGCCATTGCAATGATGTTCGCATCGTCTTCCACCTTCATTATCTTAACTCCTTGCGTTGCTCTGCCGAGTCTTGATACTTCCGATGCCTTGATTCGAATGATAATACCATCCGAATTAATCAGTAAAATTTCATCATTTTCATTGACAACCATAGCACCGATTAATTCTCCAGTTTTACTGAATTTTGCTTTATCATAAGTCAAAAGACCTTTACCGCCTCTTGCTTGAACCTTATAATCTTTAACTGCTGTTCTCTTTCCGTAACCAGCTTGTGTAACTACCAATAGTTCTTCTTCTTTTTCTGCAAGCTCCATAGCAACCACTTCATCGCCTTTTTCTAAAGAAATTGCACGTACGCCACCTGCTAAACGACCCATTGGTCTCACATCTTCTTCACTGAAGCAAATACACTTGCCATGCTTTGTTACAATAATGACATTGCTCGTTCCGGAAGTCTCTTTGATTCCGATAAGTTGGTCACCTTCTTTTAGATTAATCGCGATCAATCCGGTTTTACGGTTAGTATCAAATTGCGCCATATCCATTTTCTTAATGGTACCCTTTTTTGTAACTGCAATCAAATACTTATTTGCATCAAAGGATTGAATCGGAATCACTGCCGTAATTCTTTCACGCTGCATTAAATTTAAGAAATTTACTGCAGGCGTACCCTTTGCAGTTCTCTGCGCTTCCGGAATTTCATAGGCTTTGATGCGATGTGCTTTTCCGGTATTTGTAAAGAACATTAAGTAATCATGTGTTGATGTAATCAACATATTCTTTACAAAATCATTTTCTCTTGTAGTCAGTCCGGTAATTCCTTTTCCTCCACGTTTCTGTGTTTTATAGGTATCGGATGATACACGCTTGATATATCCTAAATGTGTTAAAGTAATTGCTACATTTTCTTCTGCAATTAAATCTTCTTCGTCAATTTCTTGTGCATCGGCTACAATTTGTGTTCTACGTTTATCGCTGTATTTTTTCTTAATTTCAAGAAGCTCATCTTTAATAACACCCATCAATTTTTTTTCATCTGCAAGTAAGCTCTTGTAGTAAGCGATTTTTTCCATCAATTCTTTATATTCTGCTTCGATTTTTTCTCGTTCCAATCCTTGCAGTCTGGCAAGACGCATATCTAAAATAGCTTGTGCCTGTAATTCAGAAAGTCCAAAGCGCTCCATTAAACGAGGCTTTGCATCGTTATAGCTGGATCGAATGATTTTGATAATTTCATCAATGTTATCAAGAGCAATGCGTAAACCTTCTAAGATATGTGCCCTTGCTTCTGCTTTATTTAAATCAAAAATCGTTCTTCTTGTAACAACATCCTTCTGATGCTTTAGATACTCTACTAAAATTTCTCTTAAATTCAATAACTTTGGCTGCCCATTGACAAGAGCAATCATAATCATACTGTAACTATCTTGCATTTGGGTATGTTTATACAAACGATTTAAAGTAATCTGCGGATTTGCATCTCTTTTCAACTCGATGACAATACGCATACCATGACGGTTGGATTCATCTCGAATGTCGGAAATACCTTCAATTTTCTTTTCTTTTACCAAATCTGCGATTTTTTCAATCAATCTTGATTTATTTACTTGATAAGGAATTTCTGTGACAATAATCTGTTGTCTTCCTTTTGCCGTTTCTTCAAATTCCACTTTTGCACGAACCACTACTTTTCCTTGTCCTGTACGATAAGCTTCCTTTGCATTATTTTTACCCATAATGATAGCGCCCGTAGGAAAATCTGGTGCTTTTATAATTTTAATCAAATCCTCTACGGTTGCATCTTCATCATCAATTAGTTTTATAGCACCATCAATTACCTCACCAAGATTGTGAGGCGGAATGGAGGTTGCCATACCAACGGCAATCCCGTTGGAACCATTTACTAAAAGGTTTGGAAAACGAGACGGTAATACGGTCGGCTCTTTTTCTTCTTCATCAAAGTTCGGCATAAAATCAACCGTTTCTTTGTCAATATCTCGAAGCATTTCCAAAGCAAACGGAGTCATTCTTGCTTCGGTGTAACGCATTGCCGCAGCCCCGTCTCCATCGACAGAACCAAAGTTTCCATGACCGTCGACCATCATATAGCGAATGGAGAAATCCTGTGCCATACGAACCATCGCATCATAAATCGAGCTATCTCCATGAGGGTGATATTTACCCATTACTTCACCGACAATACGAGCCGATTTTTTATGCGGCTTATCCGGTGTAACGCCAAGTTCGCTCATTCCATATAAAATTCTTCGATGAACTGGCTTAAGTCCATCTCTTACATCGGGTAATGCTCTTCCTACAATAACGCTCATTGCGTAATCAATATAGGAGTTTTTCATTTCATCATGAATTTCATGCTGAATGACTTTTGTATCTTCTAATAAATTCATTTTGCTTTCTTTCCTCCTATATATCTAAATTCTTTACATACTTTGCATTCTCTTCAATGAATTTCTTTCTTGGAGGAACCTTATCACCCATTAATGTGGTAAACATTTCATCAGCAGCGGCTGCATCTTCAAGGGTAAATTGAACTAAGGTTCTCTGTTTATAATCCATTGTTGTTTCCCATAGCTGATTGTAATCCATTTCTCCAAGACCCTTATAACGTTGGATCACTGCTTTTCCCGGTTTGTCTGCAATCTGCGCCATTAAGCGTTCCTGCTCTCTTTCCGAATATGTGTAATATACTTCTTTGTTTTTCTTTACTTGGAAAAGCGGCGGCTGTGCAGCATAAACATAGCCCCCTTCAATCAGTGGTGTCATATAGCGATAGAAGAATGTCAGAAGCAAAGTACGAATGTGTGCTCCATCGACATCAGCATCTGTCATAATTACAATTTTATGATATCTTAGCTTCTCAATATTGAAATCCGTCCCAATATTACATCCAAATGCCGTAATCATATTTTTGATTTCTTCGGAATTCAGTATCTTATCCAATCTCGCTTTTTCTACATTAAGAATTTTTCCACGGAGCGGTAAGATTGCTTGTCTCATTCTATCACGTCCCTGCTTTGCAGAACCGCCTGCAGAATCTCCTTCGACAAGGAAAATTTCCGAAAGTGCTGGATCTTTTTCGGAACAATCTGCTAATTTACCCGGCAAAGAAATACCATCTAATACTCCTTTTCTTCTCGTTAATTCTCTTGCCTTTCTTGCAGCTTCTCGTGCTCTGGCTGCACGAAGACATTTATCCAAAATAACACGAGCCTGTTGTGGGTTTTCTTCTAAAAACGCAGATAAATTTTCATTGGTCGTTGTCTCAACAAAACCTCTCATTTCACTATTTCCGAGCTTTGTCTTTGTCTGCCCTTCAAATTGAGGCTGTGTTAATTTTACCGAAATAATTGCAGTTAAACCTTCTCGAATGTCTTCGCCGGAAAGACTGTCCTCATTTTCTTTTATAAATTTATTTCTTTTTGCATAATCATTAAATACTCTTGTCAAAGCGGACTTGAATCCAGCCATATGTGTTCCGCCTTCGGTTGTATTAATGTTGTTTGCATAAGATAAAATTGTTTCATTATAACGATCGGTATACTGCATTGCAATTTCTACTTCATGATCATCTTTTTGGTATTCAAAATAGATGATATCCGGATGAATGACTTCTTTATTTTTATTTTGATGTTTTACAAATTCTTTAATTCCACCTTCATAATGGAAGACTTCTTTTCTTTTTTGACCTTCTCTTTCATCGGCAAGCGTAATTTTAATACCACGATTTAAAAATGCCATTTCACGAAGTCGATGTTCTAACGTCGCAAAAACAAACTCTGTTTCTTCAAAAATTTCCGAATCTGGTTTAAAAATTGTTTTGGAACCGGTTTTCTTTCCACATTCTCCGACTACCGTTAATTCACTGGTTATCTTTCCCCTAGAATACGTCTGGCGATAAATCTTCCCATTTCTTTTTATTTCTACTTCCATTTCCTCGGAAAGTGCATTAACAACGGATGCGCCTACCCCGTGTAAACCACCGGATACTTTATAACCTCCGCCTCCAAATTTACCTCCTGCATGAAGTACAGTATGAATGACCTCAACCGCAGGTTTTTTTAACTTCGGATGAAGATCAACCGGCATACCTCTGCCATCATCTTCTACCAAAATAGAATCATCTTGCTGTATAACTATAGAAATTTCTTTACAAAAACCAGCAAGTGCTTCGTCAATGCTGTTATCCACAATTTCATAAACCAAATGATGCAACCCACGGGGACCAGTTGTACCAATGTACATTCCAGGTCTTTTTCGAACCGCTTCCAATCCTTCTAATACCTGAATTTGCTCTGCGTTATATGCTTGTTGCTGCTTTACGTCTTCTAACGCCATTTTATCCTCCATTTCATATAAAAAAATATAGTAATTTCATATTGTTTTATCAAATCTTATCGTATTTTCTTCAAAACCTCTAATTCAAACCATGCACAAAAAGGCTTTTCGAGTAAACTCATTAAAAACCTTTCTTCTTATATTTTATTCATAAACTTCATTATAACTTAATTCTTGCCAATATACAACTTTTTTACCAAAACAGCTTAAAATATTAAAAAGTTTATTTTCGCGCTTCTAATCGGCGTTTTTCGGTTTTGCCACTATATTTTATTCTTTTATATATATTGCCTTTTTCAATCCACATCTTATCCTTAATTTTTTCTAGTATTTTTTGATTTTTCTCCATTTATTTCTCTATAAAATTTTTTATTTGCTACCTTTATTTTTTGATTTTACACAATATCTGCACATTGTGAACAGATTTACTTGTTTTACCCACAAATTGTGTATAACTTCTGTTAATCTGATTTTTTCATTATTTTCTTTTAGGTATTGCCTGTGGATAACTTTTTTTGTTATGATATCTGTACGTAATTATCTTATAAATAACTATTAAAATATCTATTTTTAGAATGGAGTACCAATGAATAATTTAAAAACACTCTGGGAAAAAACTCTAGAGCTTCTTCAACCTGAATTAACACCTGTAAGCTATGATACCTGGATTTCTCCTTTATCCCCAATCAATGTGGACGAAAAAGAAGGAATCCTATATTTATCTCTTTACAGTGATTTTTCAAAATCGATTTTAGAAGGCCGATATAAACCCGTTATTGAAAATGCAGTAAAGCAAGCGTTTGGACAAGCTTTGAAAGTGTCGTTTATTTCACCGGAGGAAGCGCAGGTAAGTCAAACTAACAGCGCTGCTTTAGGACACGGTTTTACAGATGAGCTCTATTTAAACCCAAAATACATATTTAACACCTTCGTCATTGGAAACAACAATCGTTTTGCACACGCTGCTTCCTTAGCTGTTGCTGAACAACCGGCAAAAGCATACAACCCCCTATTCATTTATGGTGGGGCTGGGCTCGGAAAAACGCACTTAATGCATGCAATCGGGCATTATATTTTACAACAAAATTCAAAAACTAGGGTGCTTTACGTTTCTTCGGAAATGTTTACAAATGAATTGATTAAGGCAATCCGTACAGATAAAAACGTAGAATTTAGAAACAAATATCGCAGCATTGATGTATTGATGATTGACGACATCCAATTCATCGAAAAAAAAGAACGAACGCAAGAAGAAATTTTCCATACCTTTAATACTCTATATGAAGCAAACAAACAGATTATTATTTCCAGCGATCGTCCCCCAAAGGAAATTGCAACATTGGAAGAACGTTTGCGTTCTCGTTTTGAATGGGGTTTAATTGCAGATATTCAAGCTCCCGATTATGAAACGAGAGTTGCAATTTTAATGAAAAAAGCAGAATTAGAAGAAGTAGCTATTACAGATGCTCTTTTAGATGTCATCGGAATCATTGCAGAAAAAATTCAATCTAATATCCGAGAATTGGAAGGTGCTTTTATCCGCGTGATTGCTTATGCAAATCTTACTAATCAGAAAATTACAAGAGAATTAGCAAAAGAAGTACTAAAAGATGTCTTTTCTTCAAAGAATACAGAAATTACTCCTACCATTATTAAACAAACGGTTTGCAAACATTTTGATATCAAAGAGTCCGACATGGTATCTTCAAAAAGATCTCGAAATATTGCTTTTCCAAGACAAATTGCAATGTATTTATGTCGAACACTTACTGATTTATCTTTACCTAAGATCGGCGAAGAATTTGGTAATCGTGACCATACAACGGTATTACATGCTTATGAAAAAATTTCTACTTCTTTTGCTGAAAGCGAAGATTTTAAAAATGTTATATCTACATTAGAATCACAGATAAAAGAAATTTAATCCACAGGGCAAGGAAATTAAAAGGAAATTTGATAATAGTTATACACAGGTTTCTCACAAGCAACATCGTGTATTTTACTTATCCACAGAAGTTATCCACAAATCCACAGCCCCTATTACTACTGTTACTAACTTTTATTTATAAGAAGGAGGCATTCTCATGCGCTTTACTTGTTCCCAACAAATATTATCGAAGGCACTAAATACTGTTTCAAAAGCCGTTACCACTAGGACAACTCTACCAATCTTAAAAGGCATTCTTTTAGAAACAACCAGTGACAACCAACTAAAACTTTCCGCTTCAGATTTAGACTTAAGCATTGAAAAAACAATATCCGTATCTATTTCTGAACCAGGTGCTTTAGTCGTTTCCGCACGTTTATTCAGTGATATTATTCGAAAATTACCAAATGAAACAATAGAAGTAGAACAATTAGAAAATAATCAAATTCGTATTCGCTGTATGGCTTCTGAATTTACAATTATTGGATTACCCGCTGAAGAATTTCCAAATATCGGAACTGTAATGGAAGACCAAGCTTTGCTAATTGAAAAAGAACTTTTAAAAGATATGATAAAAAAGACATCCTTTGCAGCTAGTATCGATGAATCAAAAGGAATTATTGTTGGTGTTTTAATTGATTTATCTGTGGATAAAATGACTATGGTTGCGTTGGATGGTTTCCGAATGGCTGTAACAAGAGAAAATATGAAAAATGAACAAGAAAAAAAATTAGTTATAGCAGCTCGTATCTTAAACGAAATCAATAAAATTATTATGGATTCTGAGAAAGAAGAATCAATTACTTTGATATTAGATGATAAAAAAGCAGTTATCACTATGGAAGATACACGTATCATTCTTCGTTTATTAGAAGGAGAATTTATAAAATACAATGATATTCTTCCTAAAAATTATAATTGTCGTGTTCTTTTAAATAAAAATGAATTTTTAGAAAGTATTGAAAGAGCTTCTTTATTAGCAAAAGAAGGTAAAAATAATCTAGTTAAATTCTCAATCGAAGGAGAAAGTATGGAAATTACTTCTCGATCTGAAGAAGGAAACGTAAGAGAAACCGTTATGATAGAAAAATTAGGAGATAATTTGGAGATTGGATTTAATTCAAAATATGTTTTGGATGTTTTAAAGGTAGTCACTGATGAAAGAATCATTTTACAATTCAATAGTAGTATAAGTCCTTGTTTAATTAAACCGGTAGAAGGAGATGCTTTTGAATATTTAGTTCTGCCTGTAAGAATTGCTAATAATTAAGGGAAGGATTCATAATGTATCTCAATGAAATACAATTACAGAATTTTCGAAATTACGAGACGCAAATTGTTAAATTTCATCCTAAAGTAAATATCATTACCGGAAACAATGCACAAGGAAAAACTAATTTGTTAGAAGCAATTTATATTATGAGCCTTGGTAAGTCTTTTCGAACCAATAAAGATTCGGAAATGATTGGTTTTGATAAGGATTATTGTTCTGCGAAAAGTATTACTGTAAAAAATAAGGATCAGATTGAAATTGAGATTCGGTATTCTGCAAAGCAAAAACAAATAAAAATTGATGGAGTTCCCATTCAGAAGAACATTGATTTGCTTGAACATGTTTATACCGTTATCTTTTCACCTGAAGATTTAAAAATTGTAAAAGGTGAGCCGGAAAAAAGAAGGAAATTTATAGATCGTGAGCTTTGTCAGTTAAAACCGATTTATTATAAAAACTTAGGACGATATAAGAAAATTATTCAGCATCGTAATATTTTATTAAAGAATCAAGAATTAGATAAACAAGTATTAGATGTTTGGAATGAAGAACTGGCTGAATATGGTTCAAGAATTATATTAGAAAGAAATCATTTTATTGAAAAATTAAATCGAATCAGTAAAGATTTACATCATAAAATAACAAATGGAAAAGAAAATCTTGAAATTTTTTATGAATCAAATTTATCGATTGGGTTAAATTTAAAGGAGCAAAAAGAAATATTTCTGAATGCTCTTCAAAAAAATATAAAGAATGACTTATTTCATGGCAGTACAGGAATTGGTCCGCATAAAGACGATTTAAAAATCAGTATTGATGGAATAGATATTCGAAGATTTGGATCACAAGGTCAGCAAAGAACCGCAGCGCTTTCTTTAAAGCTTGCTGAGATTTCTTTAATTAAAGAAGAAACAAAGGAAGATGCTATTTTGCTGTTGGACGATGTTTTATCCGAATTAGATGGAGAAAGACAAAGTTTTTTATTAAATCGTTTAAAGGAAATACAAATTTTTATAACAACAACTGAAATAGGACAAACATTATTGAAAAATATGCCGGATGGATTTGTTTTTACAGTAAAAAATGGAACTGTACAACGTTTAGAAAATAGTACAAAAACATTGACATAGCAAGGGTTTAAATGTATAATGACTAGGCAATTGTGTCATTATATGATGAATGAAAACTACATATGGTAGTTTAGAAAACTGTATTGCACAAATTACAGATATAAGGAGGTGTAGAGAATGAAACAGACTTTCCAGCCTAAGGTTAGACAGAGAAAAAGGGAGCATGGCTTCAGAAAAAGAATGAGTACAAAGAACGGTAGAAATGTGTTAAAAAGAAGAAGAGCAAGAGGCAGAAAATCTTTAACAGCATAGAGACCGCAAACGTGGTCTTTTTGTTTCATTTTTTGCAAAAGGATTGGAAAAAAGAATGTTAAAACCTAATGTTTTAAGAAATAAAAAGGATTTTTCTGCCCTTTATAACAAAGGTAGATCTGTTGGTGATAGATATGTCGTCCTATTTTTAAAAAAGAATGGAAGAAATTATAACAGAACTGCCTTTTTAGCTAGCAAAAAAGTAGGAAAAAGTGTCATTAGAAATCGAGCAAGAAGGTTAATGAAGGAGAGTTACCGGTCCTTTGAAAAAGATTTACCTATAGGCTATGATTTAATTTTCATAGCTAGAAAAACGATTTTAAATTTGAAATGTGCTGATGTGAAAAAATCTATGGAAGCCGCTATTAGAAGATCCGGTATTAAAAAAGAGAAGAAATGATTGTAAGGTGAATAACTTGAAAAAAATAATAATATTTTTAATTCGAGGTTATCAGAAATTTATTTCACCGTTATTTCCGGCGACATGTCGGTTTTATCCTACATGCTCAACGTATTTTATACAAGCTGTTCAAAAATATGGAGCATTGAAAGGTAGTTTTCTTGGTATAAAACGTATTTTAAAGTGTCATCCTTTCCATGGTGGTGGGTATGATCCTTTAGAATAAGCAAAAATAGGAAAAAGATTTATGCATTTTGTATAAATTTAGGAGGTAATGAATACAGTGACAAAATTTATCGCAATACCTTTGGGATCGTTATTGTATTTTTTGTATAGTTTCATTGATAATTATGGTATTACATTAATTGTATTCACTGTAATTGTTCGGCTATGTCTGTTCCCTTTGTATGCGAATCAAATAAAGCATACATCTAAAATGCAGGATCTTCAGCCAAAGATGGTTGCAATACAAAAAAAATATGCGAATGATAAAGAAACGATGAATCAGAAAATGCAGGAACTGTACCAGGAAGAAAAGTTCAATCCTATGCTTGGTTGTCTTCCTATGCTGATTCAGTTTCCGATTATTATTGGTTTGTTTGCACTTTTGAGAAATCCAATGGCTTACATTGATAATTCCAGTATGATTATGGCTGTTCATGAATCCTTTTTATGGATTCCGGATTTAAGTCAGCCGGATAGCTGGATTTTACCTATTGCTGCAGGTATCACTACTTATTTTTCATTTTCTATGACGCAATCTCAATCAACATCAGAAAATGCAGCGAATCCAATGATGAAAATGATGAAATATTTCTTCCCTGTTATGATTGTTTGGATGGGTCGTTCTTTCCCTGCTGGTTTGACAATTTATTGGTTTATCGGTAATTTGATTCAAGTATTCCAAACAATGGCTTTAAATAAGTTGAAGAATAAAGCAAAGGAAGAAAAAGAAGCTTCAAAGAAAAAGGGAAAGAAATAAATGGAGGAATAAACGATGGATTATTCAGAGAAATGGGGAACCACGATAGAAGAAGCTGTTAAATTGGCCTTGATTGATTTAAAGCTTACGAAAGAAGAAGTAAAGGTTACCGTATTAGAGGAACCTACTAAAGGATTTTTTGGAATCGGATCAAAACTTGCAAAGGTTCGTGTTGAAAAAAATATTGAAGAAAAACCATCAAATAAAATAATAGAAGAAAAGCCACCTGTAAAGGTTGCAATAAAAAAACAAGAGTCGTCTATTTGTAAAGAAGAAAAAATCATAGCACCTACAGCACCAGCTAAAGTTCAGAAAAAAGAAGAGACTCTTGTTATTCGTGAAAGACCTTCCGATCTTGTTGAAGTACAAGATCATGTAGCACTTACATTCTTGAAGGAAGTAACTGAAAAAATGGGATTAAACCTTTCTATTAATGCATTTAAGAATGAAGCAAATGTATATATTGATATTGAAGGAAAAGATTCCGGAACCATTATTGGTAAAAGAGGTCAAACGTTAGATGCAATTCAGTATCTAACCAGTTTGATTGTAAATAAAGACAAAGAGAAATACGTTCGTGTTGTAGTTGATGCGGAAAATTACAGGCAAAAAAGAGAGAAGACATTAGAGCAATTAGCGAATCGCTTGGGTGATAAAGTCATTCGAACAAAGAAAAGCGTTCGCCTTGAGCCTATGAACCCTTATGAAAGAAAAGTGATCCATGCAACTTTACAAAGCAAATCGGGTATCATAACAAGAAGTGAGGGAGAAGAGCCTTATAGAAGGGTAATCATTGAATTAAAATAATTTAGAAAAAGGCTGTTTCTTCGGAAGCAGCCTTCTGTAATAAGGAGAAGTAAGATGGAAGATACCATTGCTGCCATTGCCACAGCCTTTGGAGAAGGTGGCATTGGAATCATTCGAATGAGTGGAGAAAAAGCAAAAGATATTTTGGATCAGGTTTTTATACCAATTAATAAAAAAAATTCAGAGCATAATTTAATCGTTAATCGGCGATTGACATATGGTAATGTTGTTGATCCAAATACAAATGAAATTATTGATGAAGTCATGGCTGTCTTTATGAAGGCACCTTATACTTATACGATGGAGGATGTCGCTGAAATTCATTGTCATGGCAGTAGTGTATCACTTCAAAAAACCCTAGCACTGGTTTTGCGCTTTGGAGCAAGATTAGCTGAGAAGGGTGAATTTACAAAACGTGCATTTTTAAATGGAAGATTGGATCTATCACAAGCAGAGGCTGTTATTGATTTAATTAAGGCAAAGACAGAAAAAAGCTTCCAATTAGCTCTTTCACAAATGGAAGGAAGCTTATCAAAGAAAATAAAAGAAATCCGTTCAGAACTTATGGACCTTTTGGTTCAAATTGCAGTTAATTTGGATTATCCGGATGAAGATATTGAGGAGCTTACTTATGATAAACAAAAAAATAGTTTATTGTTAATTGGCGATAAAATAGATAAATTAATTGCTTCAGCCAATACTGGTCGAATGCTGCGTGAAGGAATTTCTGTGACAATTATTGGAAAACCAAATGTCGGTAAATCTTCATTAATGAATGCTTTTTTAAAGGAATCTCGCGCTATTGTCACTGAAATACCCGGAACAACTCGTGATATAATAGAGGAGTCAATGAGCATTCGAGGAATTCCGATTAAGCTTACCGATACCGCTGGCATTCATGAAACAAATGATATTATTGAGCAGATAGGAATTGAGAAAAGTAAGCAATCATTTAATCAAGCAGATCTTATTATTTTTATGCTGGATGCTAATTGTCCGCTTTCGAAAGAGGACATGGAAATTGCTGAATATATAGGTGAGAAAAATACAATTGTATTATTAAATAAAACAGATTTAGATATTTGCATCAGTATTGATGAGATAAAAAAATTCTTACCAAATGCGATTGTTTTATTTACTTCAATGGTAAATGAAATTGGTTTGGATGAGTTAGAGTCAGAGATTGAAAAAATGGTTTATGGTGGAAATTTAGTTCAAAAAGATAGTATGATGATTACGAGTGTTCGTCATAAAGAATTACTGATACAGGCTAGACAGTCTATTGACGATGCATTTGAAATGACGAATCGAATGGAAGCTATGGATTTTATTGAAGTAGATATAAAAAGAGCGTGGGAATTATTAGGAGAAATGATTGGCGAAACTGTATCTGAGGACATTGTAAACGAAGTGTTTTCTCGGTTTTGTCTTGGAAAATAGAGGGCAAGCTATGAATTATTATATTATGAATGAATACGATGTAATTGTCGTTGGAGCTGGACATGCAGGATGTGAGGCTGGTTTGGCATGCGCTCGTATGGGACAAAAAACTTTAATGTTATCTATAAATTTGGAGGCGGTTGCAATGATGGCATGCAATCCTTCCATCGGGGGAAGCGGAAAAGGACATTTAGTACGAGAAATTGATGCACTTGGTGGTCAAATGGGTATTAACATTGATAAAACTTTTATTCAAAGTAAAATGTTAAATACAGCGAAAGGTCCAGCTGTTCATTCTCTACGTGCACAAGCGGATAAAGCTCGCTATCATGAAGAAATGAAGAAAACAATTGAAGGTCAGGAAAATCTTCATTTAAAACAGGGTGAGGTTGTTGATTTAATTGTTGAAGATAATCAGGTAAAAGGTGTTATTTTAAAAACTGGTTCCGCATATAAAGCAAAGGCAGTTATTTTAGCAACCGGAACGTTTTTAAAAGGAAAAATATTTATTGGTGAATGGATTTATGAAAGTGGTCCAAATGGGCTTGCTCCATCAACTGAGCTTGGTGATAACTTAAGAAAATATGGCCTTGCAATGAGACGGTTTAAGACCGGAACGCCGGCAAGAGCATTAGGAAAGAGTATGCATTTTGAGAAGATGCAGGAGCAAAAAGGTGATGATGAAATTGTTCCATTTTCTTTTATGAATGATAAGCTGGAAAAAGAACAAGTTTCTTGCTGGCTTACTTATACGAATGAAGAGACACACAAAGTCATTCGAGAGAATTTTTTGAGGTCAGCTCTTTTTGGAGGCAAAATAGAAGGTATTGGTCCACGCTATTGTCCTTCCATTGAAGACAAAATTAATCGATTTGCAGACAAAGAAAGACATCAATTATTTATTGAACCGGAAGGTTTGTATACGGATGAAATGTATATTCAGGGTATGTCTTCAAGCTTACCGGAAGATGTTCAAGAAGCTTTTTATAAAACAATACCGGGTTTA